>NZ_CP014572.1 GCF_017357425.1 Arthrobacter sp. D5-1
CGTTGAGGCAGGAGCCGCAACCATTCCCGTGCTCGTCGGGGCCAGCCCTGAGGAAGCGGAACGACTCGCCACGCAGGTAGTGGAGAACGACCACCGCAGCGCACTCACCGACGGCGACCGCGCCGAGGCATTCCACCAAATGGCACTGCTGGGAGTGAGCGCCAGCGTCATCGCCCGAAAGATGGAGCCAAGAAAGCAGTGGTGGAAACCGCGCTGAAGGTCAAAGCGAACGCCACCGCCGCCCAGGCACTGGACCAAGGCCTGACGCTTGAACAGTCCGCCGTGATCGAGGAATTCGCAGACGACGCCGACGCGGTGGCCACGCTCGAACGCCTCGCCACCGAGAACTCCGGCAACTTCGCCCACCGGGCGCAGCGGCTCCGCGACGAGCGCAAGAACAACGCCCTGCTCGCCGAAGCCTGCGCCGAGGCAGCCGCTAAAGGTCTCGCCGTGCTGGAAGAAGACCCCAGCTACTACGACTACAAGGGACCCGCCGCCCTGATTTCCGCACTGACCACCGCCGAGGGCGAACGCCTCAGCGAGACGGACGCCGACGCGGTATACATCGGCATCGGATACAGCGGCTTGATGACGAGGTTCGCCGTCGCTGACTGGAAGGCACGCGGGCTGCGGAAGGACGGCAAAGCCCCGGCAGGAGGGATGACCGAGGAGGAAAAGGCCGCACGCCGGGAGGTCATCGAAAAACAACAAAGCCATGGACTCGGCCGAGGTGGTACGCAGGGAATTCGTCAAAACCCTGCTGGCACGCAAGGCCCTGCCAAAGAACGCCCAGAAGTTCATCGCCCACACGATTGCCCATTCCAGCTACATCCTGACCAAGGCCTTGAACAAGACCGAACTCACGGCGGAACTGCTGGGCACCGGAACCGGGGTACGGCGAGTTCACGGCCTACGTGGACAAGCCCACCACCAAACCCGAAACGGTCACCCTCGCCACCATGATCACCGCCTACGAGACAAACATCGACCGCACGAGCTGGCGGAGTAGCAATAGCAGCAACCGTTACTACCTCACCCAGCTCACGGCATGGGGGTATGTTGACCGGACTAAGCGGGTTGGTTAATCTCGGACCACCAACGGACACTTGGAGTCGCCCGGTATGGCCACTAAGACGCAAGACGGATCCGACGAGGCACGTCCTAAAGGGGCTGTAAAAGCGATCCCTGCCGCGCCGTACTGGCAAGTCGTGGGGCCCGACGGTGCCCCAATACGGAGCGTGGAACATTACCTGAAGGACTTCTGGGCCAGGGGAATGAGTTCTGCCAGTGTTGAGTCCTATGCGCGGGATCTTCTGCGGTGGTTCCGTTTTCTTTGGGCTACGGGCAAGGTCTGGAATCCTGTTAGCCGTGATGATGTCCGTGATTTCGTGGCTTCCTTACGTGAAGCATCGAAGGACGTGGGCAGGCGGCGGCCAGTGCCGGCCTTCAACGAAGTCTCCGGCAAGCCGTATTTAACAGACCGGTATTCGCCGCGGACTATCAATCACAATCTGTCCGTGCTCAGCGCGTTCTATGACTTCCACTTGCGAGCCCTAACGGGCCCTCTGGTGAATCCGGTGCCAGAACGAATGGGACCGCATGGGCGTTTCGGAGCTCACCACAATCCTGAAAATGCCTTCCAACAAGGGCCGCGGGCTCATTACCGGCAAAAGGTCCCCGTGCAGGCACCTCGGTCTATTCCCGATGAAGCTTTTGAAAACCTTTTTCACGCGTTGGGATCCGACAGAGACAGGGCCTTGGTTGCTTTCTATGTCTCCAGTGCCGCCCGGCCATCCGAACTGGTCGGTCTAACGAACGGAATGGTCGATGTTGGACAACAATGCATTTCGGTAGTACGTAAAGGAAGCGGAGCAATCCAACGCATCCCCGCTTCGCAGGAAGCTTTCACATGGTTCCGGCTATACCAAGAGTCCCTGCCCCCCGATCTCACCAAATCTGCAGCTTCTGCGTGGTGGACCCTTCGAAAGCCCTTCCGGCCACTGAACTATGAAGCAGCGCGGGGCATCATTCGCAGAATAAATACGATGCTGGGCGCCAACTGGACTCTCCACGACTTTCGACATACCGCTGCCATCCGCATGGCACGCGATCCCAATCTTTCACTCACGGACGTCCAGTCCGTCTTGGGGCACGTCCACATCACTTCCACCGAAACGTATCTGCGGCTCCGGGACGATGAAGTGATCGAACGAGTCAACAAGCACTTAGTCGCAAGAACCACAGCAGACGATAGCCCTGACGTCGGGGTGGAACAGCACTCCTCGTATTCAGCAGAGGACATGACTGAACTCTTCGGAGGAACCACATGGCAATAGTCCGAGACTACGTCCGCCCGCTGCCTGCACCGCCGACAACGGAACCAGCCCACGAACCACACGACCCTGTTCCGCGCCGGTCGCTACTCTCGCAGGCAGAGCTGCTGCAACAGGCTGAGAGGCTGGCTGGCGCCGACGAAGTATCGCTCCGCGGAGTCCGCACTATCTTGACCGCCTTGACCGAATTCGAAGGACAGACGTGGCAGCAACGGTGGGAAAACGCTGACTGCCAGGACCCAGGAAATGACTGGAAGGACCAGCTTGGGAGCCCTTGGAAGGGCATCCGTCTGAACAGGGCCAGGTTTGAATCGGCCAACGGAATCGCGGATCTCATCGCGTTGGACGTGATCCGGCCGAGCTACACATGGCTTCGGAACGCCAGACCCAGGTTCCACCGCATCCGAGAAAACAGGAACCCGGAATTCTTCGCTCGAATGAAAGAGCACGGGTCCGGATTGGATGTCCGACAGTCCAACGTCGGTAACGGCCTCACCGTTATGACAAAGGTCTTGGCGCACACCGGGCTCTCTGTGAATGATCTCCGGCCCGAACACTTGCTTGACTACAGGGAATACCAGCTCGACGTAAGCAAAAGCCCGATGGTCTGACGTATGTCTGGTCGATGCTCAAGGACCTTGGAGTCTTTGATTCCTCGATCCCTGGACTGTTGCAACTGGTCGCAGTGAAGCGTCCAGGTGTTGAGGAGATGGTTGACTCCTACGGGATCCAAGCCAGCCGGTTCGAGACATGCTGGTGCGATACCTCAGACCAGAGAGATTTCGGTGGACTTACTCCACCCTTCGCTGGATGGTCTACGAGCTGGTGAAGAATTTCTGGCTCGATGTCGAAGCCCACAAACCGGGAGCGAACAGCTCCGGTTGAGTTTCGAAGAGGGACGCGCCTGGCTTAGCCGCTTTATGCAGGGCTCGATCACGACCAAACACCGCACCCTTTTCATGGTCAGGGGTCTTTACTGGATATTGCGGCCTGGGGCCACGGACGATGCCTACTGGGCTGAATGGGCGGCGCCTCCTTTCTGACCCGGGAGGATACGGCCGGTGCCACAAGAACAAGCGACGAACCCAGGCCCGTATCCACCAACGGATCCGCGATCTGAGCCCGATACTGCCAAGACTCCTCGAGAGCACTGACAAGGAGCTCAAAGATGCTCAGGCAATCCTGGCCGCCGCCATGGCGGTGGAGCAAGGGCAGGAGTTCGAGCACCAAGGGGTGACCTATCGCCGCCGGGAGATGAGTCGAAGCAGAAAAGCTGGCTCGCGGCTCCGGGCGGGTATGGGTAACAGGTGGAGAGTTCGAACGTCGGGTCGACCTCACCCAGCGGGAAGAGAGCTGTTTCTGGAGTTGGGCCCTGACCAACACGCTCAATGAGACCGGCGTGCGAATCGAAGAGCTCGTGGAGATCACTACGCATGCTTTTCCATTTATAGGCTCCCGGACACCGGCGAGGCACTGCCTCTGCTGCAGATCGTTCCTCGAAGACGGACAGGGAACGAATACTGCTGATCTCTCCGGAACTCGCTCACGTCTTTGCCCAGGTTAAGAGGCGCGTCTCGACACCTGACGGACGCGTCCTCTTGCGGTGCGCTACGACTCAGCCGAGCGCACGTACAGCCAGCCTCTCCCACACCTGTTTCAGCTCAGGTGCGGCAGTGAACGCCGAACCATGTCACCGGAGTGGGCCAGAATCGCCATCAAGGACGCAATCAACAGATCCGGTCTCAGGGACGAGAACGGTGATGAGTACAAGTTCACACCCCACGATTTCCGCAGACTTTTCGCCACATCAGCCCTCGCCGCCGGCCTTCCGATCCATATCCTGGCCAAGCTCATGGGGCATCAAAACATCTCACAACGCAGGGTTATGCCGCCGTTCACGACGAGGACACCCACCGGCATTTCAGAGCTTCCTCGATAGGCGGCGCGCCCTCCGTCCTGCCGAGGATTACCTCGAACCACCGAGGCCGAAATCAACGAATTCCACGAGCATTTCAAGAGCGAAGGTCGAGCTCGGTAGCTGCGGACGTGCCTACAACACACCCTGCATCCACGAACACGCCTGCATCCGATGCCCGGTACTCCGACCCGACCCGCACAACGCCCACGACTCAAGGAATCATCGAAGCCCTAGAAGACCGGAAGATGGAAGCCGAACAACGAGGGTGGCTAGGCGAACTCGAAGGTATCGACATCAGCCTAAACGCTGCACGGGAGAAGCTGGCCCGCATGGCCAGGCAGGTCTCCCTGGGTGTTCCGTCATTTCCATCGGGCCCCAAGGACTAGAACGGCCTGCTCAGAACACCATGCTGAACCAGGACCCTTTGCCGCCAGCGGAATATTCACCTGCGCCCGGCCAATCATCAGCTGAATCTCTGCGCCAGGCGGAAGCACGCTGAAGCCGCACGCCCGGTAAAACGAGGCGACTCCGGCTCGGTCACGCCATAGAGACGCTTGAATCCCTGAAGTTGGGTGAGCAGCTCCTTGACCAGAGTACGGGCGACCCCCTTCCGTCGACAGTCTTCGCGGACCGCCAGGCTATAGATCATGGCGTGATCCCTGATGCCTTGGCTGACTTCCGAAGCTGGAAGTCCATGACTGACATAGGCCCATATTTGCTCCGCTGCCGCGCCCGCATGAAGGGCCCCGATTAAGCCGACAGCGTCCCGAACGGTGAGGATGTATGACGGAAACCCCTTAAGGGGATCAATCGCCCGGGCCATCAAGGGGAACCGGTTGACATCGTGGATGTGAGAGGTGAAGAACGCCTCGATTTCCGATCGCTCGGCATCTGAGTTCACGCGGTCAATTTGAACATGGAGCACTGAGGGATCCTTTCAGTTGTTTCGAGTGAAGGGATACTGCTGGTGTGATGCGAAACGGGCCGTGATGAATATGTCAACTAAAAATGGCCCCGGTAGGACGGCTATTTCTGGCCCCAGCTTGAGGATTGGGCAATCTTAGATTCGAAGTGCCGCCCCAGTGTCCTGGGTTTCTTTGGCTGCATGCGGGTCGGAGACGGAAGGATGGCTGATTGACGGAAACGGAGACCGGCCATTGCCCGGCCGTGTAACGGCCGTGGATTGATCCGGCATCCTTTGTCGGCCCCTGCCGACCCACGAGTGTAGAACCGGTTGGGGGAAGCGATCGGTCTGATGGTTTGGGCGTGGCATCGAGGGCGGCCGTGTATGAGAAGGCCCAGCTTGTGGGGACGGGGCGCGGACTAGCAGTGGTTGCCTTTACCCATCCACCCAGCGCTACGGGCAGCAAAGAACGTCCCTATAGTGCTTGCGACGGGGACGAAGAGAAAGACCATGATGGCCTGGATGTCGCCACCGCTGACAACGAACGCAACTATGGCGATCCACCAAGATAGCAGGGCCGTAAACCCGCAAAGGATTGCGATCATGGCCCGGGCGCGGGGCAAAGCGAAGCGATGCCTGCGGATTGGCGGGGTCTTGAAGTATCTGCCCCGAGCGTTCCGTTCTCGGCGCACAACTACAAACGCTAATGCAGTGACCAGGGCAGGGACTACGAGGTATGGGGTGCCGCCGGAGTTGTTCGCCGTCCCGGCGATACCAATCCACCAGCATAGGGCGGCCGTGAAGCCCAGGAGAATGCCCTTCACCGGTCTCGGCGCGGGATCCGCCCGAAACAACGGTTCAAGATTCCCGTTCATGTCTGCTCCCTTGTGCGAACCCGTCATCACTACTCATCAGAGCACGGCGAGGATTCCTTGGCGAGGGCCGGGTTTCCGAATCGGTCGCCCGGCCCTAATCCAGGACTTAGGTCAGGCGACCGCCGGAGTCTCCCCAGGCGTGGATGCCACCCATGACCCTCCATAAGATGTGGGAAAGTAGGTCTGGGTGAAGTTCGCTGCCGAGCTCCACCCGTAGCCGTTGCCCCAATTGTCACGGACTGCACTGGTGACTTTGACGTTTCCAAACCAGCAGTAATTACCGCTTTCGGAAGTTTGAGCTTTAGCTAAGCCATTCGGGAAGTCGTACCAGCTGGTTCCGTAGAACGTTCCTGGGTTGCAGTTTGTTGGTTGAACGTACCAGCTGTTGCTGCCCCAGGCATTCGCGGCCTGGCTGGAGCCAAGCACCAGTGCTGTTACGGCGAGAAGGGTTAGTGAGGCGCGTTTTACGACGTGCATGTCGGGTCCCATCCAATTCTGACGTGAGTGTTCGAAGGGTCGAATTCGGCCGGCCTGTGTTCAGGCACGCCCTCGGGTTAGCGGGTGCTTCCCTTCACGAGAAAATTCGGAGCGGTAGCGTCCCATTTTTCGGGGTCGCTGGCTGCAGCAGCTTGAGTGCTGCCCGGGACTACAAGCCACGCTTCTTCGCTTTTGTCGGGGTTGGCCACGCGGAGGCCATATCCTTCGAATCCCTTGACGAAGGTGCAGCCCATCATTTGACCGGAGCCGTCCTGTCCGACCGTGACGATGCAGATCTGATCGCTTCCCATGGCGGCCGCAAAGTATTGAAGATTGGTGGTTTTGCCCACCAACCGTACGGATGCCGGATCGATGCCGGTTGACGAAAACGTCTTGGCAGCGGACTCGGGTAAACGGTCTGACAATTGCTGTTGGGATGCCATCGCGGGAACGATGTCCGCTGCTTTTCCGACAGCGTGTTCAGACGGTGATGACGCAGCAACAGCGGCTACACCGACGCCAGCAACGGCTACGGCTGTTAGCGCAATTTTCCATTTGCCATGCATTACTTCTGCCCCCCCAGAGAGAGTAAATCCATTGGATGGAGCAAGGCTAATGCCTTGATGGCCTTTGGGCAATGGCCCCTGACAGGGGCAATGAGGCGGAAATGAAACAGTCTTATGAAGGCGGAAGACGGCACAACTGTCATCGGTCAACGCACTGTCGGCAAAGCCGCCCCGAACGACGCACCCAAAAAGAACGAAGCTCTTGACGTGAGTATCCACCCCTGGACACCGGGCCGGCTACCCCGTTTCCTCTACATCTGGGCCGAGGCGGCGCTCCTTTGCGGCAGCTGTCCCTAACCGTCCAGGTTGGCTCCAATCAGACTGACGAAGGCACTTGTTGGGCGATGGTATGGGCTAGCCGATAAGAGTCGGTGCCAGTTTCGATGATGGTTCCGTTGAAGGTCAGCCGGTCCACGATTGCGGCGCAGAGCCGAGGGTCCGTAAAGGTCTTCGTCCAACCCGAGAACGACTCGTTGGAGGCAATGGCGATTGAGTTTTTCTCTTCGCGTTCGGTCAGGACCTGGAAGAGTAGTTCGGCGCCCCGGCGGTCCAGTTCCATGTATCCCAGCTCGTCGATGCAGAGCAGATCGACCCTGCCGTAACGGGCGATGGTCTTGGCAAGCATCTTCTCGTCCGCAGCTTCGACGAGTTCATTTACGAGCCTTGTTGCAAGGGTGTATCGGACGCGGTAGCCCTGTTCAGCGGCCGCCGTGCCGAGCCCGATCAGCAGGTGAGATTTTCCGGTTCCCGAATCCCCGATCAGACATAGGGGTGCGCCTTTGCGGATCCAGTCCCCGGTTGCGAGCGTGTGAATTGTCGCGGGGTTGATGTTCGAGTTGGCATCGAAATCGAAGTCACCGAGCCACTTGTTCCGCGGGAAGTTCGCGGCCTTCACCCTTCGGATGGACGAGCGCCGGTCACGGTCATCGCATTCTGCCAGTAGCAGCTCGGCCAGGAAGCCCTGATAGGTGAGTTGTTCTTTCCCGGCCACGGCAAGAGCCTCGTTCAGGACCGCGCGGACGGTGGGTAGCCGGAGCCTGCGGCAAGCCTGATCCACGGCGGCGATGGCGGCTTGTTCGGTCAGGCCACGCCGTCGGCGCAGCGTTGGTGTGATCGTGGCCGCCGGGGCTGTTGGGCTCATGAGATGTTCTCCTTCGATGCCGTTTCCTTATCGGTGGTGTGTTGACTGCGCTTGGCCAGCAACTCGTCATAGGCATTGACCGAGGGCAAAGGCCGGGTATCCCGTGGCAATCCTGCGATAACGGCTGCCGGATCGGTCAGCCGGCGCTGAGTCAGGCTGACAACTCGTTGCATTTTCACGTCAGCGTGTTCACCGGGATGGCGATCCGAGCTGGCCCCACCCGATGGGGCTGCGGCGGCGTGGCGCCGGGCCTCTACCGCGACGACGTCGGCGCTGACGGCCCCAACGCCAAGGGCGGCGACGATCCCAGCTTTAACATCATTGGGATCCATGCAGCGGTGCAGCAACAGGACATCGATCAGTTCCCTGGTCCCGTCGGCATCGCCGTTGACCTTGCGCGAGGCAGCCCAGAACGCTTCATGGGCGCTAGTGAACGCACCTGATTCCCTCGCTTTGGCCAGGGCGGTAGACCCGGGAAGCGCGCCGGGCTTGGTCTTCAAGACCTCCAGATAGTGGTCCAGCTGGACCGAGCACCCCGTCCGGGCCGCGAGCCGTTGGTGCCTGGCCACCACCACGCGTCCGTCAAAAACCACGACGTCGGATGCCCGCAACGAGACCCGGACCTGCCGTCCGATGAACCGCGCCGGAACGGAGTACTTCACCATACGAACGGTGACCATTGATGAACGATCAACGCGTGGGTTCAATGCCAGCCCGGGATCAAACTCTTCCACGGGCAACGGCCCCAAGCAGGGCCGTTCTGCCGCATAGTCTTGGCCGATGGTACGGATCCTGTCGTTGATCCTCCGGTCCTCATCTTTGGACTCCCAACCTCTGATCCGGTCGTTTAGCTCCTCCAGGGACGCAGCCACAGGCATCGGCGTGAGCCGGTTCCGACGGAACCATCCCACCTCGCCCTCGACCCCGCCCTTCTCATGAGCGCCGGCGATCCCTGGTTGGCAGTAAAAAGCGTCAAACCCGTAGTGGGAGCGGAATAGCACCCAGCGGTCGTTTTCATGCCGGTTCCTGCCCTGCCCGAACAACACCGAGGTTACGGCGCTGGTGAGGTTGTCGTAGCGGATGTGTTTGACCGGAATACCGCCGATCTCCTTGAACGCCTCGATATGGCCTTCCAAGAAAGCTTCTTGGGCTTGGGTAGGGTGGACCGTTGACCGCACTACCGGCGTGTCTTCCGCGTTGTCGGCAGCGTCGCCGGGAACGCTTTGTTCTCAAGTGGGGGCTTGAGGACGGAGAAGCGATGGAACACGAGCAAGGACTTGGCAAACAGCTGAACGGGCTTGTCGTAGCGAGAATCGGCAGCGTGAAGGCGAACGACGACTCGGTTTTGCCCTGGGTGGTTGTCGACGGCTCGGGCGCTGTGCTCGAACCAGTCAGCGAGTACCTGCGCGAACTGCTGGCCTGCGGAAACAGTCCGGCATCCTGCCGGTCATACGGCTATGACCTGCTGCGCTGGTTCCGGTTCCTGGCAGCGGTCGGTGTGTCTTGGGACCGCGCTCAACGCTCAGACGTGCGTGACTTCGTGCTGTGGTTGCGCACGAGTCACAACCCTGCTCGGGACCGCCGTCGCCCGGGTGCACCCGCGGCTGGGTCGGTCAATCGGCGGACGGGCAAACCTTATCTGGCCGCCGGGTATGCACCGGCAACGATCAACCACGCGCTGGCTGTAATCTCGGCGTTCTACGACTTCCAGCTGCAGACCGGTCAGGGACCCGTGGTCTCACCGGTGCCGCCGCGGTCAAGGGCCGGCCGCCGACCCAACGCCCACCACAATCCGATGGAACCATTCCGGCTGCACGGGCGCGGCACCTATCGACAGAAGCAACCCGAACGACCACCGCGCGCGGTCCCGGACGACGTCGTCGAGGACCTTTTCGACGGGCTCGGCTGCAACCGGGACCGCGCCCTGTTCAGCATGTTCCTGTCCAGCGGCGCGCGGGCCGACGAGATGCTGGGCCTCACGGTCGCGGACACCCACCCGGGCGACGGCCGGATCTACGTGCGGACCAAGGGGCTGGGCGGGGCGAAAGAAGCTTGCCCGGCCGCGCCCGAGGCATTCGCATGGCTGGCGCTCTATCTCGCTGAGCTCGCCGACGAGGGCCACCGGCCCGAACCGGATGAGCCGCTGTGGTGGACTCGGCGGCAACCGCTGCGACCGCTGACCTACACTGCATTGCGGGCGGTGCTGCGCCGGATCAATGACCGCATCGGCGCCAACATCACCCTCCACGATCTCCGGCATACCCTGGGGTTGCGGCTGATCGAAGACCCGAACGTGAGTCTCGTCGACGTCCAGCACGTGATGCGGCACCGCCAGATCAGCACAACTGGCGGCTACCTCCGCCCGCAGACCGACGAGGTGATCGCCAAGGTGCACCAGCACTACACGCGGCCCAAACCGCAGCCGCGGCCCCTGGTCGGCTGGTCTTACGACCCCCAGGATCTGGCCGATGTGTTTGGTCCGGCGTGATGGCCACCCGACATGGGCGGGTCGCCCGCACCGCGGTCAGCCGGCAGGATCCGCAGACGCTGGAGTTCCCGCGGACTCCAGAGCTGGCTCCGGAGCTGGTGTCCAACGGCCGCGAAACGGCGACCCGGGACGAGCTCGGCAGGCTGGCCGCCGCGCTGCTCGATAACCCCACATACCAGCAGAAATGGCGGCAGGACCTGGCGCTGGCCCGCATCCTGGAGTGGCTGGAAACCTTCCCTGGCGAGGACTGGCAGGAGCGCTGGCTACTTAGCGGCAGCGACCACAGCGGTCACGAGTGGGGACCGCCGAACCACACTCCGGCCCTGCGCAACCGACTCACCGCCGGGCTGGGCATCCTGATCGTTCTGCGGGCCGTTCGCCCGTCCTATGCCTGGCTGTCGGGCAGCCGGCTCCTCGGTGTATACGCGACATTCCGGCGCCATAACCAGACCGAAGCGTTTGCCGCACTTGAACAGAAGGCCGCTGGCCCTGGTGGGGGCACGGAGTACTCCGCCGAGGCGCTGAACCTGCTGACCCGCATGGCGATCGTCACGGGCAAGCGGTTGCGCGCTCTGGACCTCGAAGACTTCGAGGAGTACGCAATCGCGCGACAGGACTCCGGACGCACTGTCGCCTCGCTCCCAATGGCCTATGAGATCCTGCACGCCATCGGTGGTCTCAGCGGGTTGCCCCCGACGCTGCGGCAGGCACGGAACCGCGGGCAGCTGACGGTCGCAGAACTCGTCGACCGCTACCCGATCATCAACAGGGCCGTCCGCGACGTGCTCGTGCACTACCTCGTCGAGCGCTCCGCCGGGCTCGACTACGGTTCACTACTCAACCACGTTCAGGTGCTGGTGGACCTGTTCTGGTGCGATCTCGAACGCCACCATCCCGGGATCTCTTCGTTGCAGCTGCCGGATTCCGTGGCGCAGGACTGGAAGAAGCGGATCCGGACACTGCCCAACGGCAAACCCCGCCGCACCGCCCACACGGCGTTGTTCACGGTCCGTGCCTTCTACCTCGACCTGCTGCAATGGTCGCTGGAAGACCCCGCACGATGGGCGCAGTGGGCCGCTCCCTGCCCGATCGGCCAAGCCGACATCCGCGGCTACGTCAAAGAAACCCGTCAGCGCCAAGCTCGCATGCAGCAACGCACCCGAACACTGATCCCGGTTCTTCCGCAGCTAATCACCGTGGCCGAGGACCAGCTCGGCCGGGCTGGCCGGTTGCTGACAGCCGTCCGCGAGGCCGAACCCGGCGAGGAGTTCGTCGTCGACGAACTGCGCTATCGACGCACTGGCCGCGCCGGCAGCAAATGGCGTCCCACCGCGCTGTTCGTGACTCCGCTCGATGAACCCGGCCCCCGGTTCGATGCCGAACGATGGGAAGACAACGCATTCTGGACCTGGGCCGCCATCGAGGTCCTGCGCAGAACAGGAGCGCGGATCGAGGAAATGCTCGAGCTCACGCATGTCAGCCTGCGCCAATATCAGGCACCGACCGGCGAGATGGTCCCCTTGCTGCAGATCAGCCCATCCAAGACCGACCGCGAACGTGTCATCCCCGCCGACCCGGACCTCGTCGCGGTGCTGGCCCGGATCATCCGCCGCATCAAGAATGACGACGGCAAGGTGCCATTACTCCAGCGCTACGACACCTACGAACGTCTCTTCGGACCGCCGCTGCCGCACCTGTTCCAACGCCGCACCCACCACCGGCTGCAGGTCCTCCCACCGGGCCGGATCCGCGAACTTCTCACCGACCTTGCCCGGCAGGCAGACCTCACCGATGTCGATGGCACAGCGTTGACGTTCACCCCACACGACTTCCGACGCGTCTTTTCCACCGAGACCGTCAACGGTGGTCTTCCGATCCACATCGCCGCGAAAGTGCTGGGACACCTCGATCTGAACACCACGCAAGGCTACGTCGCGGTCTATCCGGAAGAAGTGATCAGCCACTACAGGCAGTTCGTCGACCAACGCCGCGCCCGGCGTCCGAGTGAAGAATACCGCGAACCCACCGACACAGAATGGAAAGAGTTCCGCGACCACTTCAGCCTCCGGAAAGTAGCCCTGGGCAGTTGCGAGCGGCCTTACGGCACTCCATGCCAACACGAACACGCCTGCGTTCGCTGCCCCATGCTCCGCATGTCACCGAAGCAACTACCCCGTCTGCTGGAGATCGAACGCAACGCTCACGAGCGCCTCGAAGAAGCCCACCGCATGCAATGGCTCGGCGAAGTCTCAGCCTTGAAAGAAAGCCTCCGCCACATTGCCAGCAAAAGACGGCAGGCCGAACGACTCAGTCATCAGAGCGACCAGGGCGACGCAGGCGCCCACGCTCTAAGCTGACCCATCGCCACGCTGAACAGGCGCCTTGAGAGGCCGGAGGCGGAGCCACTGATAGCCCAACCAGACAGTTCCGACGATTGGGAGAAGCGGAAACGTGGGCCTGTCATTAGCGACGAGGAAGGCGAAAATGATCCAGAGAATAGCGGTGATGACAGCTGTAAAAATAAGTGTCTTGCGGGTCACCGGATAAGACGGTAAGTCGATACCTTCGGCGCGAAGCTGGCGCGTTTCAATCACTGCCCCACGGGTCAACGGACCGAATACAGCGGCCAGACCTGCGACGGCCAACAAAGTGCGCCAGGGTTGCGGAATGTTCGCTGCATCTAAAGCACTACCCAACAGCACGCCTAGGAGGAGAAACCACCACAGCCCCCAGACAACAAGGCGTCTTCGCTTTGGCGGCATGCCCTCCAGTGAATCGGACGGCCAGGATTGCCATTCATACTTGTTGCCGTTCTTTCCTGCCCCCGAAGTCCATGCGCTTAGCCTAGCCCCACGGCCCACTGGAACAACCTTGGATAGGTAGCGTAGTGCCGCGGACTATCCCGTGGGTGGTTCACCAACCGACGCCGAGGCATTTACCGGGGACATAACCACGCCATTGTCGCTGCGATCACAGACTCAAGCGCCTGAAATTTAGTGCAGAGAAAGACCCGGTGGATGGCTTTGCCGGAATGGGAGAGCCGGAACACAAACATGTGGCACTTGGTCTTCACACCATTGAGCACGACAAAGACCTCACCGAAATCGACCTCCGCTTCGGCGCCCGGTGCGTGTTCCTGAGGGACAAAGACTTCGACCCTGCGGCCGGCTTCCAGATCGATCTGGGCCCGGCGCACCCTCACGTAATCCCTCACCGTCGAATACGACAGCTCTGTCGCTCCGCGCTCCTCAATCAGCCGCGCCAGTATCCTTCGGGCTGTATGCCGCTGTTTCCGTGGAGCAGCCGTGTCATCGACAAGCATCTGGTCAATGGCGGTCTTGAACGGTTCCAGCCGCCAAGCAACACCGCGCCGCGGTTTCCGATCCGGAGGAATCGCAGCCTCTAACGCCTGCCGCACGGTTCTGCGATGGACCTTATGCCTTGCCGCCAATGCGCGCACCGACAAACCCTCAACCCGGGCATCCCGTCGGATCCGCGCAAACAACTCCACCCTCGACTCCATCCGGACCAACCCTCCGTCGCATCCATCCACTGATGGAACCAACGTTGAAGGTGGGGCCACATATAACCGTCACAAACGCCCGGCGAGTCTAGAATTGGGGCCAGAAATAACCGTCCTACCGGGGCCATCTAAACCTGTCACAACCACCGTGAAGATGACGAGCCGGGTCAGTGCACGTCCACGTAGCCCGCCGGCAGCCCGATCGAGTGTTTGGAGAAGGGCGTGAACGGGGTAAACGGAGTGAAGGGCGTAAACGGAGTGAAAGGCGTGAAATGGGAGGGCGGATGCACCTTCTTTAGGAGGCGATCGCCGACGAGCGTGCCAAGGTACATCTTTGTTGCGACGCCGCACACGTCGTTGTCATTCCACGCAAGCCAGCCGATCCACTTCGCCGTCGGGCTGAACAGGTTCTTGTTGATTTCGCTGGTGCGGAAGGCAACCCAGTGTCCAAGCGAATCGAAGTAGTGAATTGTCATTTGGTCTCCTGAAGTAGTCCTTTGCGCTCAACCTACTTCATGGCACCGACAATTTAGGACTCAAAGCCATGCGCCCTGACGGGCTCAGGACGACGACTCGTACGGCATACAAGCCAAGGTGGGCCGCTGCGAAACATAGGCGTAGCCTGATCTCGTGGCCAGTATTCTCCGACGGCCCCGCATGGGTAGTCAGCCGTCATTTATGGTTCGGTGGCGGGACCCCGAAACCAGGCGTCAGCAGGGTCTGACGTTCCGGTCTGAGGAGGAGGCCCTCGCTCTGATGCGGAGCCTCAATGATCATGGACAGTCACTGATCAGGGCTCTGCGAGCTAAACAACGCAGGACAATAACTGGACCCTGGGTCAGCGAAGTCGTTCAAGAGCACATCGATCTGCTGGTTCGTCCTTCCAGCGGAACCATACGAACGTATCAACGGATGCTGGATCTACATATCCAGGGAACGATCGGCCGGATACCCGTGAAGGAACTCGGCTATAGGGATGTCATGCTTTGGCTACGCACCCTAAGCAACAAAGGAATGGCCCCGAAAACCATCCACAACATCCACGGATTGTTGTCTGCTGCACTTCAGACGGCGGAGAAGCTCCAATACATACCCCGCAACCCTTGTCGGGGGGTCCGACTACCTCCGCTTGAGCGCTCTGATGACACCAAGAAATTCCTTACCCATGCCGAATATCAGCTGGTTTTGAGCTCCATGGACGAAGACTATAAGCCATTCATTAGCTTCTTGGTGATGACGGGAACCAGGTTCGGGGAGGCTACCGCTCTCACCGTTGGCGACATAGACCTAATTGCCCGACCCCCAACAGCACGAGTCAACAAAGCCTGGAAGCGGGATGATCAATCCCGGTACTACTTGGGACCAACAAAGACGGGCGCAGGGAAGCGGACAATTGCGTTGAATCGGGCCCTCACGGACCTGCTCACCCCACTCGTTGCCAACCGTCCCGGCAGCGACCTGTTATTCACTACACGTACCGGTGACCGAATAGCGCACAAACCCTTCTGGGATCATCATTGGCGCCCCGCGGTCCGTTCCGCACAGGCGGACGGACTAACGCAGACGCCCCGTATCCACGACCTTAGGCACACGCATGCCTCATGGCTTCTCCAGGAAGGAAGCATCCCCATTTTCACGCTCTCCCGACGGCTTGGTCACTCCTCAACGAGAACAACTGAAGAGATCTATGGCCACCTCATGCCTCAGGCTCTCCTCGACGCAGCGGAAGCGACGGAACGCTCCATCAGGCAACTTCACGCCTCTTGACCCGTTAGTCCGGAGAAGATACGACGCCAGCGACGTCGAAAAGATCATCCTCACCGAACCCGAGACCACCACCGAGGAAACCACGGAAAGCGCGGACGAACCCGAAGCCGCCTAGAGCCTTGCCGGGCGGAACCCCCACCGCCCGGCAAGGCCCCGGCCACTCACCACAGGTAGGGCCGAGGAACCTCCCAAAGTCGGGCGGTCCGCCGCCCAGGGCGAACCACAGCAGCCAATCACCAGCGACGGACCGCCATTCAACGCCACCAGGCACACGCCCACCAAAAGCCGCGCATCCCCGGCTACCTGGCTAGTCCATCGACTCACCACCGAGAAGTTTTTGTCAGAGGCCACCCTTAGGCTCATCTCATGGCACCACGACAGGAGTCACCTTGACCAAGCCACCAATCCCCGACAACCCCATCACCGACTTCATGAACAGCGACTTCAGCGGCACCTTCGACTGGTCACTGCCGGCAATGATGCTGATCAGCACGGCACTAGTCGCGGTTTACGTTGGTGCGGCCGTGGCCATCCGAGGAAGAAACCAGGCATCACTCAGGGCTTCCAAAGCGACGGACCTCGCTTTCGGCCTGGCCATCGCGACGCCCCTCAGCGGCTTCCTTGTCTTAGGCCGCAGCGGACTCGGCGGGGGACTCCTCATTGGAGGGTTCGCGCTGGTCATCGGACTAACCCTCTGGGGCACTGCGCACCGCACTCCAAGCGAAAACCAGCCGGGGAACACCGGAAGAGTCCGCTAGACTGAACCACAGATTTCCTTTTGCAGAGGGAAAATAGGAAGGGCCGGCACTTACAGTGCCGGCCCTTCACCCTTTAAGCCGTGCAGATCAGCCGGCGATTCCACCTATTCGGGACCAGTGCTCAACCAGCTCCGGCTTGGGGTCGGCAGCCAGTAAGGCATCCGCATCAACCTGCGCCTTCTTGATCGAGTCCTCAGTACTGCGCCGCACCTCTTCGGCAAGTTTCTCTCCCGAAGCCTTCCAACCAGGCATCACCTTCTCCAGAACCTCATCGCCGACGGCCACCGCAGATTCCGCACGCACCAGATCCCGGTACGTCTTCGCCAGGTCCACGGGGCGGTCAACTGTCGTAAACACCACGGCCGGAACAGCAATGCCGACAGAACAGGCAATCCCATGACGCAACGCCAGAAGCACGGTGTACTGATCAACTAACCGATCAGCGTCCAACCATTCCACCCGGTCTAAATTACCGCCGTGCTTCTCAATAATCTCAAGGGTCGTCTTCACCGGAAGATTAACCCACTGAAGCCGCATGTCAGGACGAACAAGGTAGAACATAAAGGACCCTTTCTGTGGATAAACCAAGGCTAACCGCCGCCATTACACAGCTGGCAGGAGTTCGCTACAAGAGCACGACGCGGCATATTTCCCCATGGGCCAAGACAACCACCGCCGACCCGCCACGCGCTGCGGAACAGGTCCTTTTCAGCCGGGACCACACATGGGGACACCGCGAAATCACCTAATGCAGGCACAGGAACCCCACGCCCTGGGCAGCTGCTAAAGACACCGGGGGAGTACCGACGGGCTACTACCCGCGATCTTCCATGTCAATTTCAGGAGTCGACGGCACAAAGTTCCCTGTGACTCCGGGAATTGTGCACAGGACTCTTGACCACTGGCTGGTCGATAGTCGCGTGCACTATGGTGCTTTTGTTCGGTACTCCTGTTCCCGAGAAGGAGGCAGGCATGGATGCTGATCCGACTCGTGTTGACGCCGATGGGCAGCTGACGATGTCGGATGCCGCATGGGAACAGGCCAAGAATCGTGCCGCGGTGATCGGGGCGTTGGCGCAGCGCCGCACCCCAAGCGCCGCTGCTGTTGACCAAGCGGCCATGGAACTTGGTGTTTCCCGACGCCGGATCTACGTGTTGCTTGCCCGGTATCGCCAGGGTTCGGGTCTCGTAACGGACCTTGCGGTCCGTCGTTCTACAGGAGGTAAGGGCCGAAACCGACTGCCGGAACCGGTTGAAGAAATCATGCGCGACCTTATCCGCCGACGGTTCCTTACGCGACAAAAGTTGAGTGTTGCGGCACTTCACCGGGAGATTGGCAGGGCCTGCGCACTGAAAGGCTTGAAGCCCCCGACGCGGAACACGGTGACTCGGCGTATTTCCATGCTCAACCCTATTGAAGTGGGACGACGCAGGGAAGGGCCGGATGCCGTGAGGACCCTGCAGGCCGCGGGCGGTGAGGTGCCGCTGATCAGTTCGATCCTGGAGCAAGTACAGATCGACCACACGGTCATTGATGTGGTCATCGTTGACGAACGGGAACGTCAGTCGATTGGCCGCCCGTACCTGACCGTGGCCGTCGACGTCTTCAGCAGGGCTCTCGTGGGCATGGTGGTGACGCTGGAACCTCCATCGGCTGTGTCGGTGGGATTGTGCCTGGCCCACACCGTTGGGGACAAGCGTCCTTGGCTTGAGCGGCTTGGCGTGGAGGTGGATTGGCCGATGAGCGGCAAACCGAAATCGTTGTTCTTGGATAACGCGGCAGAGTTCAAGAGCGAGGCGCTGCGGCGTGGCTGCGAGCAGCATGGCATCAGGTTGTCCTATCGGCCACCTGGGCAGCCCCACTACGGCGGCATTGTCGAACGCGTCATCGGCACGGCCATGCGCAGGATCCACGAGCTTCCGGGAACAACGTTTTCCAACCCGGGGGAGCGGGGCCGCTATGACTCGGAGAGGTTGGCTGCCTTGACGCTGCCGGAGCTTGAGAAGTGGCTGGTACTTGCGGCTGCCAGCTACCACGGCAGCGTGCATAAGACCTTGGGACAGACCCCGGAAGCCAAGTGGGCTGCCGGGATAGCCGCGACGGGGCTGCCCGCCGTTACCGCAAATCAGACTTCCTTCCTTGTGGACTTCCTCCCTGTTATCAGGCGCACACTGACCCGAACAGGCTTCGTCGTCGACCATGTCCACTACTTTGCGAACGCTCTGAAACCGTGGATCAGTCGCCGCGACAAGCTGGAGCCGTTCGTCATTCGACGAGATCCACGCGATATCAGCCGGATTTGGGTGTTGGAGCCGGAGGGACACCACTACGTGGACGTCCCTTACCGGTCGATCGCCAACCCTCCCATCAGCACATGGGAGCACCGGCATGCTCTGGCCCGGTTACATGATCTCGGCGCCACCCAAGTCGACGAAGCAGCACTGTTCCGGATGATCGACCAAATGCGCCAGGTCAGGGAGACTGCCGTGAAAACGACCAAGCGTATCCGCAGGGAAACCGAACGTCGCAAACATGCCAAGGACCCGGGCCGACCAGACCCCATACCTTCAAAAGTCCCACCACCACCGGACACACCACGCAGCAAGGACCCGGAAGAGGTTTCCGTTCAACCCTTTGAACAGATCGAGGAATGGTGACCGTGGAAGATAAAGAGACCGGGGATTTGTCGCATCTGCACCCCGTATCGCGGGAATTGGCAAAGTTGCCCACCGAGGAGAGGGTGCGGCGCATTCGAGCAGACCGGTGGATCGGCTACCCCAAGGCCTTGGACGCCGTCGCACGTTTGGAAATACTCTTCAGCTGGCCGAAGAAGCAGCGCATGCCAAACCTCCTGCTGGTCGGTCCAACGAACAATGGCAAGACCATGATCGTTGAGCGTTTCCATCGAATGCATCCACCTGTAACTGGCCCGGACGGCGAAAACATCCCGGTTGTGTGCATGCAAATGCCCTCGGAACCCTCGGAGCTTCGGTTCTACACTGCCCTCCTTAACGCGATGGGGGCGCCGTTCCGGTCAAACCTGCGTCTACCTGAAGCCGAACGTCTGGCCCTCTCACTCCTGCGCGAAGTTGAAGCCCGGATGCTCGTGATCGATGAGTTCCACAACGTTCTGGCTGGCCATGGTGAGAAACGACGAGAGTTCCTGAACCTGCTCCGGTATCTGGGCAACGAACTGCGCATCCCGCTTGTCGGCGTCGGCACACGTGAGGCCTACTTGGCCGTCCGGTCCGATGATCAGCTTGAGAACAGGTTCGAACCGTTCATTCTGCCGCTCTGGGAAGTGGGCCTAGAGGCCAGGTCGCTGTTGGCCAGTTTCGCCGCGGCATTCCCATTGCGCTTACCGTCGGTGATCGAAACCGAGGACATGGCCAGGTATTTGCTTGCCCGCAGCGAAGGCACAATCGGTGAACTCGCCCACCTTCTGACGGCGGCCGCGGTCGCCGCCGTCGAGACCGGCGAGGAGAGGATCAACCACCGGATCCTGACCAGGGCAGACTACATAGGACCATCGGAGCGGCGCAGGCTATTCGAAAAGCAGCTCCAGTGACGGCGGTGCGGCGCTGGCCCGTGCACCCGGCGCCTACGCCCGGTGAGGCGCTTTCGTCTTGGCTTCGACGGATCGCCGTCCGCTATGAAGTCCACATCGAAGACCTCGTCGTCGATCTGGGCTTCTGGCCGGGCAAGGCCGCGGACCTGGATACCTTCCCACCCGAACGTTTCGCCCAGGAGCTCTCCACAAGAACCGGCGTCGATGCGCAACGGATCCGGAGAATGAGCCTCAGCGGCTGGTCACCCTGGCTACTTGACCGGGCCGAACCGGATCCCGGGACGTTTGCCAAGTACACGCGACAGTTCTCCGTGCTGTTGCCAGCGGAAATACGGTGGCCGCGTGAGATCTACCCGTGGATGCCTTGGTGTCCAACTCGCCCGGCAGTGCGGGCGTGTCCACATTGCATCGCGACGACGGCGCCTCCCCACCCTTATGAATTGTTGTGGCTGCTGCCGCTGACGCTTAGCTGCCCGATTCATGGATGTCTTCTGGAAATGTGGACTAAGTCGGCCAGCTACTTCGGGGGCTGGGAACGCAGGCCGCCAACACCAAGGCCTGTTCCTGCCACGCTATTGGCGATGGACACCAGAACCTGGCAGGCCATGGCAACGGGGAGAGCCCAGCTGCTCAGCCAGCAGGTCGCTGCCGGGACCTGGTTTCGATTGATGCGCACTATCATCGATGAGCTGGGTGCACCCCTGACCGAGTGCCGGACAGCTAATCGCATGATCATGTGGATTTGGAAACATGCCGGTCATTCCGGGCGGGTAGGACCCCTTAAATGGCAACCCCACGAAGGCTACTCAATCGACAGCCAGCTCCGGACACTGGAGGCAACGGCGACAGCAATTCAACTTCTTGAGAGTGACGCCCTCACCGGCAGAGGCGCGGACACCGTCTTCTTCCGACCGGCAACGGCCACGGACAGCGGTTGGCCGTGAGGACCGGGGGAACGCTTCGATGTCCAACGTGGCAACGGAGACCTTGGCTGTAGGCAGCTGCTAAGGAAGCCGGGATAGGGGCAATGCACAGGACTTCTGACATTTGTGCCGTCAGCTTCTGAAAATGACATCCCCAACCTCACCAGACGCCCAAATCACCAAAAAATAGCTACCAAAAACAGGTAAAAAAACCCTAGAAATAAGGGTAAAAGCCTTTAAATCCGATTGGATAAAAGCTAGAATGGTAGTAGCAAGTCAGCCAGACGAACCTAACCAAAACTGATACGAAACGCAGGACTGAAAATGACTTCCGCAATCACCGATTACACGGTCTACACCAAGCCCGGTTGCCCGAACTGCGACCGCACCATGGAGTACTTCGCCTCCAAAGGCATCACCTACACCCCGGTGGACATCACCGAAGTGCCGGCCGCGCTGGAGTACATCACCCAAGAGCTTGGCTACTCCCAAGCGCCAGTCATCGTGAACAACTCCGATGACCAGGACCACTGGTCAGGCCTCCGCCGCGACAAGCTCGTCCACGCCGCCATGACCCACACGACCGCAAGCCACAAGGAGGCATCATGAACGCCACGCCCATCACCGCCGATACCATCACTGCGATCCTGGACAAGCTTGCTGTCCCTACGGAGCTGCGCACCGACCCGGAACTGCAGGCCGTGGCGTACGGGTTCGCGTTCCTGAACTCCCCGCTAACACTGCCCGAGGCACGCTTCTACGACGCCTCCACCGTCTTCTACGACGAGGAGGCCGAATCACGGTACGAGCTCAACACCCGCGACCTGATGGCCGAACAGCTCGCCTACCGGGCAAGCCTCCGCATCACCGAACTCGGGTGAGGACTATGACCACCCCGCACCCTGTGGACGGGTTCAAGATCAGCCCGCGGATCCCGTTGGAGGTGGACCTGTTCCGGCGGACCAACCCCAGCGGCAGGATCTACCCCGACCCTGTGGAGCCCGAGGTTGTGGATCTGTACGACGGTTTCTACGCCGCCCCCTACAAGGGTGGCGACGACCGGTACCTTGAGGCGATCAACCGCGCCCCGCTCGGGGCCGGCGGCCTGTGGGATGAACACACCGCAGACCAGCACCAACCCAACGACCTCACCCACGATGAACCGGGCGACACCGAACCTCAGAACGAAACCAGCACACACACCGAGAACACCAACAGCACACGAGGAAAAGGAATCATCATGGCCGGCGAAACCACCATT
Source organism: Arthrobacter sp. D5-1 (assembly GCF_017357425.1). NCBI lineage: Bacteria > Bacillati > Actinomycetota > Actinomycetes > Micrococcales > Micrococcaceae > Arthrobacter > Arthrobacter sp. D5-1. The sequence continues at coordinate 22,504 of NZ_CP014572.1, forward strand.
ACTGTCATTGGAAACCTGACATCGGACCCCGAGTTGCGGTTCACCCCATCGGGTTCGGCGGTAGCGAATTTCACGATCGCTTCAACGCCCAGAAACTTCGATCGTCAGTCCAACGAGTGGAAGGACGGGGAGACGCTTTTCCTCCGTGCCAGTGTGTGGCGGGAAGCAGCTGAGAACGTCGCCGAGTCCCTGACCAAGGGCACGCGCGTCATCGTTTCCGGCAGGCTGAAGTCCCGGTCTTACGAGACCAAAGAGGGCGAAAAACGCACCGTGATAGAGCTTGAGGTAGACGAGATCGGTCCGAGCCTGCGTTACGCAAATGCGATAGTAAACCGCACCCAGCGCACCAACCAGGGCGCAGGAAACGGCGGCGGATTCGGTAACCAGGGCGCTGGCGGACAGACCAACCAGCAGGACGACCCATGGGCCGCGAACCCGTCAGCCAACGCTGGCTCCTCCTGGGGCAACAGCCCCGACTCCGAACCCCCGTTCTAATACCCATGAAGCCGAGTGAGAAGAAGAGTCCCTACTTCACTGAAGAGGACCTGAAGCAGATCCGGGCAGCGGTTCAAGCGGTCGGGCAGCTTGAAGGGTATGTGTCCATTACGGATTTCGTTGAAGCAGCCGCACGTCGGGAGCTGCGACGGTTGCAGCGCAAGTACAACGACGGCCGGAAATGGCCGGGTGTTGAAGCCGGGGAACTCCGCCCGGGGCGACGCACCCGTGAAGAAACTGCCCGCCGCGAAGACCGGTGAAACCCGGCAGGTAGGGTGCCTAATGGCTGCCGGCGCAAGTGGCCTGGATCGCGATATCCGTCAATAGTTATGGTGTCGCAGCCGTCGCCACCAAGGCCGGGCGTCACGAAACGAACCAAGGGCACACAGTTACTGCAAGAGCCCGACCCGAGAAGTAAGGACCACATATGTCAATGACAACAAGGACCGTGATTCAGGAGGTTGCTCTTGTTGTCCTCGCGGTTGCCGCGGTGGTGGCTGCGATATGGTTCGCGGCCAACGGCTTCATGGCTGCCGCCTACCTCGGCACTGCGACGATGTGCATGCTCGTTTTCACGGCGGCGGCACTGAACAGGAGGGACCCGAAACGCTGGGGACCCCGCATCAATTCACGTACGGCGACGGTGGTCATTAATGTTCTCTCTATTGTCGTCATCGCCCTCTACGTCTTTGGCCTGTTCTTTTAGCGCGAGAGCGGCAAGGAAGCCAGCTGAACGCTAAGACATCCCCGGGGCGTGAGGGGAGAATTTCACGTCAACATTCCAGCCCAGGAACGCCGGACGCTCTGATGAGTCGCGAGTCTTGGTCTAGGACGACTGTCTGAGGCTCGTTCATGCTTCTTTCCCCCTGGAGTTTTGGCGAACGTCCGGCGGGTGCTTTTTGTTGTTTCCCGTGTGGGCTGTGTGGTGGGTCTTGGGTGAAAGCGTCCAGTACCTCAGCGTGATCCCCCCGGCCGCTTGATATGTCTCCCGGCACTATAGGTTTCTGTGCCCGCTTGTCTCGGCATCGCGTGAACTATGTGTGTCGTCCCGGCTGAAAGGAAGCCGGCTTTGCACGTGTGCTGTGTCGGCCAGCGTTCAGTCTTGGACCATGGGAAACGTTCCCGTTGGTGACCGACTGTGTATCCAGGCTGTGCACGGCCACCGCTCGTACTGGTGAGTTTCCTCGTGTTGGTGACGTGGTGGTTGTGTGCAGCCGGTCGGGTGGGTCCGGTCGTCCACATGTGTGCGGGAAAAGCCCGAAGGGTTTAGCTTTTGCCGTGCCCATGTGGGCGAGGGGTTACTGTTCCGATGCCATCGAGGCAGGCGCTGTTTCCCGGGCGGTCTTCTTGCCGCGCGGTCGTCCGCCGGCCTTCCTACCTGGCGTGTCCAGGCCGAAGCCGCGCAAGTCCGATTCGGTCCAGTCGGCACGCAGCGCAGCTTGGTAGTCCTTGGCGTACTTTTGTTCGGCAGCTGCGAGCAGCTGTGCGGCTTCCTGAAGTTCGACGCTGCTGGCTGCTGCGTTCTTCACAGCGTTGACCTTGGCGTCCCTGGCAGCGTCAATTTTCGCGGCCGCTTTAGCGGCAATGTCGTTGATGTCCATACGGCCAGTCTAGCGTCCCCTGCCGGACACCGACGGGAACTGTTTCTGCCGGTTCGCACAAGGGTGCGAAAACGCAAAAACTCAACCGTGCGGAGCAAGCTATACACTTACACGGGTGTAAGTGGCTTGTCGCCCTCGACACTGGCGGTCGAGTACGGCACACTTGTCAGTGTGGTCCCCGGTTCGGGGTCGCTGCGCTGGGCCTTTGAAGGAGGGATTGGGATGTCGGATGAGGAGAGCACTCATCGCCCCAATCTGTCCCGCCGTCGTCGTGCGAACACTCCGGCGGGAACGAAGAAGCGCCGTGACGTATGGGTCACGGTGGAAGAGGAAGCGGCGCTTGTTGCGAGGGCCGAACGGGAGAAAGTGACCGTTCCGAACCTGCTGGTTTCATCGGCCCTGGCAGAGCGCACCGACTCACCCACGGAGCGCCGCGCAATCGGCGCTGAACTCATGCAATTGCACAACCTTCTTGCCCGTTCCTCGAACAACATCAACCAACTCGCGCGGCAGGCCAATGCCACGGGTGAGTTCCCCGTAGAGGCCCGCGAGGCTCTGAAGCATCTCCGGACCGTGGCTATGCGAATTGACCAGGCCATCGAGGGGTTGATGTAAGGAATGATTCCGAACATCACCCGCGGTTCGCGCATGGGTGGCCTGATGGTTTACCTGGCATCGACCGACTCTGACAAGACCAAGAACGCACACACTGAGCCGCACTTGGTGGCTGGTGATGCGGCCATCATGAGTTGGTACGACGACGGCGTGCTGGACAGGGATGACGCTCTGGCCATTGCCAAGCACCTCGAGCAACCACGCAAGCTGTTCGGTGTTTCCGTTCAGATCAAGGACATGCAGTGGGATGCGGCCAAGAAGGAACGCGTGCACGTTGGTTACAAGGACGCCAGCGTGTGGCACTGCTCGCTGAGTCTTCGCGCTGAAGAGGGCGCACTGACGGACCAGCAATGGGGTGACATCGCGAACGATTTCATGGATTCCATGGGCTTCACTGCAGCTAGTGGCAAGCCACAGTGCCGCTGGGCAGCGATCAACCACGGCACGAGCGAGAACGGCAACCACCACATCCACTTGGCAGTGTCCCTGATCCGCGAGGACGGCACCAAGGCCTCTACTCACGGGGACTACAAAAGGGCACAAAATACGTGCCGGGAACTGGAAGTTAAGTACGGGCTAGAACAGCTTTCCACCGTGCACGCCACTCGTGGTTACGACCGCGCTGAGAAGGCCACCGCTGCACGGGACGAACGGGAAATGCACCGCTCGGCACTGGCGCGTAAGGTGCGGGCCAGTGCCAGTGCATCAGCAACGGAGGGAGAGTTCGTTCGCCGCGCCCGTGACACGGGAATGTTGCTGCGACCGCGGTACGCGAAGAACACCACCGACGTCATTGTCGGGTACTCCGTGGCCGAGCGACCTAAGGCCGGAGAGCGTCCGATTTGGTTCGGCGGTGGAACCCTTGCCTCGGACTTGAAGCTTGGTGCTCTGCGTGAGGCATGGATGGATTCTCCGAAGCTTGCTACGGAAGCTGCGGCGGAATGGAACGCGGCAGCTCGCAACAAGCGAACGGTCTCCAAGACCGGTCCTGAGAAGGCTATGCCGTCTCCGCAGGTGTGGGTGGAGTACACCCGCAACGCGACAGCTCTGGCAGAACAGCTGCGTGCCATTCCGTTGGACGATCACGCCACCTGGGCGAAGGCAGCCCGGGACGTTTCGGGAGCCTTCGCGGCTTGGTCGCACCGTCTCGAAACCACACCTGGACCGCTGGCCGAAACCGCTGCGGAGTTGTCCCGCACCGCGCAACTGCGTGCACCTCGCCAGCACGGCAAACCTGTCGCGCTGCCGTCCATCGCCGGCACCGCCATGTTGTTCCTGGCAGCATCGAGCAAGAACAAGACAGCGGCTCAGGCTGCGCTGATGGTGCAACTGGCGAATATGGCTGCGGCGATCTACGACATGCATCTGCAGTCCGGTCGGACACGGGAAGCTGAGAGAATTCGGGCCGTCGTTGCAACCCAACTCAAGCCCTTTGCAGCGACCATGCCCCGGCCCGTCAACGTAGGTGCGACCGAGCAAGCAGTAAGGCGTGAACCTGTCCGGAACCCTGTGGAGCTCGGCCTACGCGGTATGGCACCTATCCGTCCCGGCTCGGTTGTTCCAGGAACAGCAACACCGGCCAAGACACCCACGCGTACCGGACGCGAATCCGGGCCTGTACTCGACCGATAAGAATCACACCACTAGTGCAAGGGGAACACCATGAGTGAATCAGACGGAATGGACGATGTAGTAGACGGCGGACTGCGGCAATCACTGATGGTCGCCTCCCGCATTGCAGAGACTCTGGCTCGCAAACGACAGGAAGCCCAGCGGCAGCAGGAACACCTTGACTCACAGGCAGCTCACGAAGCCCAGGCGCGCCTTGCCGCCGAGCGTAGCGCCGCGCACGCAGCACTCGCACCGGTCGAAAAAGATCAATGGTGGGACAAGGCGCAGCCATCGGACATCGCCACCGCCCACACCGTCGCAGAAGCGTGGAAGGATCACGACCCCACTGCTCTGGCAGCGTCCGAAAGGATCCGCCAGGAAGTCTTTGCGCGGTACGGCATCGACACACGAGACGTCGGCACGGACACCGCGTATCTTGAGTCGGGCATTCACACCGTCGCCACCGAAAGGGCGCGCTTAGCAGCACCTGGAACAGCTGCGGCAGCGCAGGGCCAAGACGACCATAAGAGCCAACTCCAAAGCGCCATTGAATGGGCCGCAGAAGAAGACCCAAGGTTCTACGCCGAGTGGAGAAACCGCCAGGGATTCACGGACACCGTAGAGGACCAACGCTCCGTCGAAAGGGAACTCATTCAATACTGGCAAACCGCCACAGCACCGGCCGTTGGCCAAAGCCCCGAGGGTGTTGACCAAACACAAAACAAGGCCAATCACCAGACCGATCTAGACCGGGCTACGGAATGGGCAAAAGAACACGACCCGAAGTTTTACGACGACTGGAAACTTCGCCACGACTTTGCCGACACGGTAGCCGATGAGCGCAGCGACGAGAACAGGCTCATCCGGCATTGGCAGGCAGCTACAGGTGCTCAGCTGGCATCACAGTCAGCCGCGGTGGAACACGAAAAGGCCATGCAGCTCCTGGCCGCTGCCCGCGCCGAAGAACTCCGCTCCCAAGCGGCGACGCTCGCACCCCAGCTGGAACGCCACCAGGTGCCCGTGGAGTACCTGGCCAACCCCGAACTGACAAAAGCACTCCAGCTGGCACACAACGCGAAGACACCCAAAGCATTGGAGGTAGCCGACGCGGCCGTGAAGGAGCGCCTGTATCTGATCGGCAAGGACGGCATCAACGGACCCGACATTGACCAGCTGCGGAAAGAAACGACAGCGAACGTCAACGGTGCAGGCGAGGAACACTTCAAAGACCCGGCGTTCGTGGACGCAGCCAAGAACCTGCACGAAGCCAAGCTGTTGGCTGAGGGCGGCTTCAAAGGCGACAAATGGTCAACGCAGGAGCAGAGGTACGAGCGCGCCGAGAAGGAACTCTTCGCACGTATGGAGGGCGTCGGCCGCGAGATCGAAAACCGGGTCACCGGCAACGACAGCAGCCGGCTCAAAGACCAAGGAGTGAAAGCAGAAACGACTTCCGCCAACGACTACGGTTCAGCGGAACGGCAAAACGCATTCGCCACTTCACTGAAGGACAGCGGAGCCAACGAATCACAGGTGCGAGGCAGGGCAGCTGCTGAACGCAGCGAGGCCACACACCCCCGCGGAGCACTGACCATGGGCAAAGGGGCTGCCAAGGCCAGGAAGTCCCCCACGGGGGCCTCGAAGGGTGCCGAACGGTTCAAGAGCGGCCCGTCCAAGTAGTCCATTTCCAACGAATGACAGGGCCACCGAGATTACTCGGTGGCCCTCTCATTTCTTGCCTTTGTTTCCCTCCGGATAAGGAAAACCAGCGAATATATGACTAGTCGCCCCAAAGCTCATTGATAGTCGCGTCGTTGTCGGCTTCTGTGGCCTTTGTGAGTACCTGTTCGGCCTTGGCCACTGCCAGCAATGCTCCGCCTAAAGCTCTTGCCTCGGCGGTCACCTCTTCTTCTGAATACAAGGATCCCAGTGACGGACCCGCGGTGCTCCCGGCGATGGTAAATCCTGCCGCCTTCAAGATGGTTACGAACTCTGGTAGTACACTGCGGCGAAGGTAGCTCCGCATTGCCGCATTTACCTCATGAGCATTAGGGACGGTGTAGATATTGCTTGGCACCTCCCACTTGACTCGAGAAGCGGCTCCGGCCACATCCTCAGTCGCCCGCAGTGCGGCTTCTTCGATGTTCGCGCGAAGGTCCTTTACTTTCTCGGCACCCAGCCCTTTGGTGACGTCAGCCTGCTGCTTAGCGAGCTTCCGTGCGAGCTCATTTGCGTGGCTCGGAATCTGCGCAGCGACCACTGCCAGGAACTCTCGTTCTAGGGTTTCTAGTTCCTGCCCAGCCGCGGCCAGGCTTTCTTTGGCCTGTTTTAGTTTCAATGCTGTCTCTTCACTCATGCTGACAAGATTAACGGAGCTGGCAGACAGGGCGGATCATTGGTTTAGCTGCGTCGGCCAGGGGGTGGAGATACGCCTACTCTTCACCCATCTGGAACTCGAAAGCTTGGCGAACTAAGCCAATGATGTAGACGAGATCGGTGTCCTCGTCCAGACTGACCTCGGTTGGGCCATTGCCCCAGTGCCCCTTGCTGCTGACGTCCCAGGCAAGACCCCGCTCGTCGCGGAGCGCCTCGATTGGGACGTTGAGGCTCAATCTCAGTCGAGCCTTCTGAGGAATGACGTCGACGAAGTTGGTCTCAGCCTTGAAAGCGACGTAGAGCTTGAGGAATTGCTGAGTGATGCCTGGATCCAGGGCCAGAACCTCCGCACTAAACTTCTCGAACAGGGCTCGCCGCGGCTGCCGAAGCAGATGTGGATGGTCTTCGATGGAGAAGTCCGACTCTGCCCGCCTTCCCTCGAACTCCCTGATCGTTTGGGCTGGCAGCTGCGGCAGGGACCAAATCTTGAGCGCATCGTCTGCCAGCCGCACGGCGCGGTTCCGGATCTCGTCGGCGTTCCATGATTCGAGTTGCCCAAGCCCCCTGTTGAGCCGGAGCGGGCTGTCTTTGAAGCCTCCCTCCATGTCGCGCTTCTTTGGGAACGCGTGGTCGGAGTACTCCGAGTTATAGCCCGTGAGCGTCAGATTCCCGAGGGTGTGAAGGTACTTTTGTTGCACGTCTTGCCAGGCATCTCCAAGAGCTGCTTGCCATTCGGCCGAGAGGTTCTCGTTCTGCGGCATGATGTGCTCGATCGTGTAATCCTCGATCGTCACGTACTCCTTGCGGCCGTAGTTTTCGAGCATGCGAAGGAAGTAAGAGCGCCGGCGGAAGTTGTACAGGTCACTGGACGTAAGACCGGAAATGAACTCGGCATCTGTCGGGAATTTGCGGTAGCTCTTGAGACCCAGAAAGTGTGCCTTGACGCTCTCGAGATATCGATCCTTGCGAACCGCTGAGCTGAAGCCGGCGAATGTCTTGTTGAGCGAGTTGGTCGGGATGCGGCAGACCGCGCGGCGGAAGATGTATGAGGTGACCAAATCAACGACCTGGAGCACGCCGTCCCGAGTAAGAGTACCGAGCTCGTAGTCCGTGTAGACATCGAGCAGGAACGGAAAGACGACGTCGGCCTTGATCTGGTCCAGGTCTTTGAAGGCGCGCCTCAACGCCGGGTCCGTCTCCTTGCCCAACACCATCGCGCAGTATCGCCGGGCGTACTGACGCAACTCGACGACGAGAGACTCGACTGTCTCGTCCGCTTGGGTGAAGGCCGACGCATGATCTTTAAAGGCGTCATAGATATCGTCCAGGCGAGGTATCTCTCCGGTCTTAACGGTCAGATAGTGACGGACAAACTCGTCGAACTGGCTCTCCTCCGCACCACTGAACTCCAGCTCCATCGGCCGCCAGTAGGCCGAGTAGATCTTCTCCTGCTGTTTGGGTGGGAGGTCCATGAGGACGTAGTTACGGATCAGGTCGGCCTGAGATAGCTTCTTGCCGGTCGAATTCATGGCCTCAAAGACAAGTTGGGGGTTGTCCACCCCACGCTCGAGCTTCACATCAACGACGACAAGCTTGTCGAGGCCCCGGCAGACAACGGACAAATCGAGCCTCGGGTCATCAAGCTTCCGCCGGAAGTATGCATAGTTATCGATCACGCGAGTGGCCATGTCGCTGGCCGGCTCCGCTCCCTGAAGGATCGCGATCAATGCCTGTCTGTCGTTTTGGGACAATATTAGCTTGAACTGGCGCTCACCTTCTTCGTCATTATTGAGCAGATAGCGATTCCGGATTTTCCGCGGAGAGAAACCTTCCCAGGGCTCGCGCTGATCCTCTGGCAGTGTCTCCAGCCGGGCAGCAAGTGCTGCTAGCACCAGGGTTACAGTTGTCACCCGCTGCTGGCCGTCAATAATCAGATCCGGCTCAGTAGACGTGTTAGTGGCTTGATCCCTGGCAACGTAAACGATCGACCCCGTGAAATGCGCACCAAGTGCCGAGTTCGACCCTGCCCGCATCATGTCGGCCCAAAGCTGGGCGCACTCCGCTTCCTGCCACGAGTAAAGCCGCTGGTAGATCGGCACAATGAACTGGCTGCTCGCCTTCAGCAGCGTAAGCAGATGCGAGTCTACGGCCTTCACAGGTCTCCTTCGTATTGTGTTGGTCACCACCTTATCGGCGAGGCGATTGCGTCGATGAGTAAGGGGGCAAAACACATACCCCGTTCTCTTGGACTGAAGCTAACGTTGTGGACATGGACGGGCCACTTTCACTAGCTTGCAAGGCATTGACCGTAGTTCATGCACGATGGGCGGCGCGCCCAGGGAAGCTTCGGAAGACCGTGAGAGGCATCGGGCACGTTGTTTGGGACCAAGACGGCAAGGGTTGCCGAATCTACATCCCCGCTCGGATGGATGCAGAAAACGCTCCCGGCGTTGTTGATTCGCTAAGCGAATACGTAGGGGAGCCTCTCACTTACACCTCCGCTGAGACACTCGCTGTAATCTGACCAGGCCCGAAACGCTCGACCGTGTTCCTGCCGGTTTCGTTGCCTTGGAATTGAGCAAATGGAACACCGGCATCGGCTGGTACGAGACCGGGCGCATCCTGACCGCAGATGAGGTCGAAAATGCATGGCAGAGGATCCTTGATCAGCTCGGAACTGACAAAGCGCGCTGGCACACCTACAGCCCCGAACTTCCCGGATTCGGATAGGGCCATACGGAGCCCTGACCATGGGCAAAGGGCCGCCAAGGCAAGAAAGACCCCCATAGGGGCCTCGAAGGGTGCCGAGCGGTTCAAGAGCGGGCCGTCCAAGTAGTCCGTTTCCAGCACAGCTAGGGCCACCGAGTAGTCTCGGCGGCCCTAGCTGTGCTGCGCCCAACGTGGCTGGCTGCTCAGTACTTCCAGCACCAGCCCCCGCCCCATATGGTCAGCGTCATGGCGGCACGCTTTCGGGGCTGCGAAAGGTATGCCTGGGCCGCACAGACAGTGACAATGGAAAGGCAGGCGCCGAAGGCTACTGCCGACGCCGATGCGGCAAGACCGCCGGCAAACACTCCTACTGCCGCCGGCCAGCAGTAAACTGAGCCTCCCCAAGGGGATTTCGCCACTCTGGCCGTTTCGACTTCATCCAACAGGATATCTATCTGGCCGAACCGGGCACCTGGGCGGTAGCTCAGGGTGGGCACTGACATAGGAGCGCCAGCCAAGGCCTCTGGCCGACTCTCGGTAGTCTGCAAATCCGCTGATGCGGTGATCCCGGAATGAACCGCAGCACTGGCTGGGACCTCGGCGCCTGAGACGAGTAAGAGGAGCACCAGCAGGCCAGTCATGAGCCCGGACAGTTTTGATTTAAGCATCTTCTGCCTCCCTAATCAGTTGGCTGTCTCCGGCTCTCATGCCGGGTGATCATGCCAACAGAAGTAGCGTGGCCGGCCAGCGTCTCACTGTGGTCGCTACAATGTCTCAACAGTGTCTAATTTGAGGCGCGTCTGATTAGAGGAGCTAAACGTGGAGCTCAATCGACGCTTGGTTGAACTGCTCCTCTCGCGGGCCTCATATCGAATGCGCTGGAAACGGAAGGCAGGCACCCGTCTCTTTGACGAGTCCACGCTCAATCAGCAGGCCGTCTGTGCGGTGCTTGCAGACTACGGATACACCCAAGGTCTGGAACTTGACCCTCGGCAAATGAAGGACACCGTGAGTAGGGCTGTGGGGAGCCGGCCGGGGAAGATTTCCGGCAGCACCCTTCGAAAGTTCATTGAGGCTTTCGAGATGTCGACTGAGGATGCTCAATACCTGTGGGATGCAACAGATGCACGATCTGGTGAAGTAACAGTCATGGGCACGAAATTGGTGAAGGTTCAACCTCCGAAAAACTACCGGACCATAACAGCCCAAGAGATTCACCACATCGGACCCGACGGCAAGCCCAGGGAACATCGGACAAATTTGATTCTTGAAGCAACCAACTTGCTCGAGTTCTACCCCGTGATAACAAGTGCCGATGCTGTTTCTATCGAGCCGCTTCGAGGAGGCCCAGTGGCTGGGAAGCCGTACAGGATCGGTAACGAATTTACTGCTGTCAACATCCGGTTTAGTGAACCTGTTCGGCCACGGCACGTAGTCTCTTTGGAATACAAAACGCGCTTCATCTATACAGAAGAATCGCCGACACAGTTTCGGCGGCACGTAGTAGCTGTAGACACCCTGGAGATCTGCGTCGACTTTGACCCGGAGTGTCTACCTACTCGCATCTGGTGGAGCCAGTGGCCTGGCTTGGATGAGCCAGCGGCCTCTGAGGAGTTGGTCCCGCTTCGTCCAGATAACTCTGTGACCAAAGTGGTGCAGAACCTGAAGAACGCAGTGGTTGGCTTCAGATGGTCCTTTGAATCCAAGTAAGCCGACTGCCAGAAGGACCCGCAGCGGGGCAAGTGTGTCGAAGCCGAAAGAAGCAAAGACAGGCTAGGCAGGTAGCGCCGCTGGGGCAGGGGAGAAGCCTGGGAAGCTTCGCAGGCGTTACTCTCTACCTTGATCACAGCAGGTTCTATTACTAGCTCGAGAAGTGCGGCAGAAGGCATCGAGCAGGAAGTGGGAATCGCTAGTCTAGGGCTCTTGTTATCGCGTAAGAATCCGTTGACCATCGGGAATATCGATGAGGTTATAGTCTGAACCCTCCAACATCTTCAGCAGAGTTTGCCGGCTCTCGCTAGTGGCGAAGATGATTTGTGAACCGCGCCGGCCTTGGTCGCCGGCTTCCTTGAGCAACTGAGCATAGCTTTCAGAAGCGGTCTCCTGTTGCTTCGGTTCGTCGAAAATAAGCAAGCCCAAGTGGTTACCCCCTTCTTCGTCGCTTACACGCAGTACAGCGAAGAGGTAGGACCATATGACACGGATCATGTCGCTAGCGGACAGGTCAAAGCCCAGTTCGTAACCTTCGTGAGCTGGCCGGTAAGTGTCGCGGCTGACCTCAACCTCTGCTGGCTTCAACGAGTGGAAGTGATACCGACGAAGTTGATCTCGAAGGTATTGCTCGACTTTCACGAGCTTGGACTTATCGGATTCTGTTAGATCGGACGCCTTCAGCGCCTTGAGTGCTTCGGCCTGTTCCTTGTGGCTGACGGATAGACTTCGCAAAAGTTCCCGGGGCTTTTCGAGGCTTCGCTGATGCTGTAGAAGCTTGTCGAGCTGATCCTGCAGCGCATTTCGCTGAGATATTTCAGCAATAGACGTTGCTCGTTCGGGGCCCAGCAGGGCCTCCTTAAGGCGTCGTACTCTTTGGCGAAGCCGTTCAAGAGAGTCGCGCATGCTGCGTTCTCTGACTCGCATAGCGTCTAAGGTGCGTACGACATCGTCCCGGGCGGCTGAGAATGTCGAGCATTGTCTATCAATGAACGCAATGTTTTCATCGACCGTCATTGGATGCGTCGAGATGTCCATCCCGTCGTTCACCTCTTGGTGGCACGTCGGGCAAGTGTGGTCTTCTGCGAGGGACTTTGCATGTTTGGCCCCGAGGCGCACCAAGAGGGCTGCATCTTTGTGGCGCTGCAAGTCCTCATTCAATGCCTCCAGTCTGATGTCCAACTGGCTACCTTGCTCTTGCAAGGCGTTTCGTTCTTCTATCAGCAGAGCCAGTCCGGTTACCAGGAGGCGGACGGAGTCTTCCGCCTCTTCCAGCTCTTTTTCGAGACTTGCAGAGTTTGGACTCGCTGTCGGAGCGGCCTCCTTCTTGGCGATCCCTTGTCGGAGTCGCGCGATAGCTGACTCCAGTGGCAACCATGTCCCGTCCACGAAAGCGGTGGGCGAAGCGCTATCCTCTTCCAGCGAATCTGCTATGCGGTGTGGTTCACGGGAAATGGCCACTCCGGCAGCAATGGCGGTGTTCTTGAGGTCCGTGAGGGCAGCTCGCCACGAGCCTTCCAGCTCGCTGATGTTAGAGGAGAGCCGCTGTCGCTGAAGAATGCGCTCAAAGACATCTAGACCGAGAACATATTCGAACGATCGCTTGCCTACCTCGCGGATTCCGAAGTAGGTAGGAATCCTCGCTTGCACACCGGACCAGCCGTGCTTCTGTTCAACGTAGAAGAACGGGAAGAGGCACTCACTATACAGTGGCTTCTCGCTACCATCCATGTAGGAAACGAGGGGGAGATTCCATCCCAGGAAGTTCGTTAGGAAGTGGTGGAATCCACTTTCCCGCTGTGCCGCTCCTGCCATCCGGACAAAGTAGTCCTCAGTCTTGAAAGTACCGCCTTGGGTGAGGGCGGGACCGTGCTCAACTGTGATGACCGTATTCTTGGTTTCTGCATTTTTCACCTGCCTTGTTGCGGTGATGACCTTTTCCTCGGCGTTCTCAAACTCCAAGGAGACCCAGGATCTGAGAACGCGTAGCTCCTTGTTATCAACCGTCACACTGTCCGTCATGGAATGCGGCAGAGGAACCTCGCGTCGAGGGCTGAGCATGCCCTCGAGTCCGAGCGCGTAGATAATCGCCTGCAGTGTCGTGGACTTACCGCTAGTGTTACCCGCTCTGAGTACATTCAGACCCTTGCTGAACTGTACGGTGCGGCCTACTTCACCCTCACTAGTTACAGCTGTTAGCTTGACGGCTCTAAGTGTTAGACGCGGTTTCAGATCCATTCGGTCAGTTCCTTAAGTGATGACTGGGTCATTTTGCGGGGCAGTTTTGAGAGGAACGCCTTTTCGACCACAAGAACCCCGGTCTCCTTCCAAACGTCCAGGGCGAGTTCATTGCCGATCGGCGAGAGTCCTATGGCGCCAGTGGAGGTGACTTCTACGAGGTTCTCGCCTAGCGCCAGGTCAACCGTGACACTCAGCGAGGGGTCGAAGCGTACTATCAGCTCGTCCGGTCTTTTGTCTCCGTCGAACCAGCGCAGAAACAGCTGCTGGCTGTCCGGCGAACGCATAGCCCACCACACTATGTGAAGGTGCTCCAGAGATGCCCTGTTGTTTCTGAAGCGTTGGAGGAGCATGCAGAGGACTGATAGGCGCCAACTGATTCGAAGATCTCCAGGGATCGCGTCATTGCGTTCTCTGAATATGGCCGCTGGTGCGTGAGCGAAGAGCTCTTCCAGCGCCTCCACGGTGTTCATGCTGCCGGCTCCTCGAAGTCCAGCGGACAACGGAGAATCCAGTCTGCAACCATTGACCAGGCCAAGGTGGTTGCAAGTCTGGCAGACACCGTGGGAATGTCTCGTTGGAGTTCAGCGGCGACGTCTTGGGCGATTGCTTTGATGTCCATGGCGCTATTTGTGAAACCAGGTGGATATTCGAGGGCCAGCATGCGTTCCTTGTCGGATTTTAGTTGCGAAACGCTCGCCCAGCTCGTTGGAAACCTTGCCCGTAGGTCTGATAGGCCATTTTCACCCAAGAGAAACTGGTGCGACAAGGAGTCGAGGTAGGTCTCCAGAGCAGCGCCCTTATAGCCTAGATTGCCAATTTTTCGGCGTGCTTCTTCAAGTAGCCCAGGATTTTTGGAACCCCAATCAAAGAGCGTTTCTTGATCCACTGGTTCCGGATCTACGAGATGCTTAGGAATAGCCTTAAGGCTGTCTCTTTCGGAGGCATAGTGATCGTCGGTTTCTACAGTGATGGCAAAGTCGTCCCTGACGAACGGGAGCGCCCAGTTTCTCACCTCATTGGCCTTCGTCTGCGCGTGGGTGACTAGGTCTTTGGAGTCGTTGCGATGAACGAGAAAAACGTAGCGGCGGACCGAAACCCCCTTTAATAATTTGCTGAGGTCTCCCTGGTTCTTTTTCAGTTTGCCTAGGTCCGTGGTCAGTTTGTCGCGCTGATGCTCATAGAGGTCCCTCACACCGAGAGGTTCTTTGGCCGCGTAGCACTGGAAAGCAACGCCGTTGTGGGTGAAGGCTTCCAGCCCGAGGTCTCCGTTGTGCCGGTCGGGCACTTCGACTAGGTCGTGGTTCGAATACCTTATGCGGAGGAGCTCGATGCAGTAATCCTGCCACTCAGTACCATCCCAATCTCGAAAACCCATCCGCCTGGCATCCTTCTACTAGCGACCGCCGACGGCCACGTTAACATATTGATGATCTTGCCACGGTATATATGGGTTTCTTGAAAGCAGTCATCGAGTTCGCTATTTCGTGACGATTGCCGGATGGCCTATTCATTGATCATGTTTAGCGGGGACGGGATCGCGGTCAGATGTTGGAGTCGTGGCGTGGTCAGTTCCCAGAGATCAGCTCCGTCGCTCGTCCCGACAAGGTATTTGCCCCTGTCGTCTCTGCCGGCGAGGACCACCTTTCTGACGCCTTCAGGTGTCATAGTGAGGGCGCATCCCACCGAACCCAACTTGGCTGACCGGGTTTCGCGCCTCAGGGGAGATGCGATGCGAGGGACTATGGGGTTGCCTATGTTGCTGAGGCTAATGATTGGGTGAGGCAAAGAGGAGTGACATCGTCACTGTTCGGGGCTGGCCGCTTGGGTGTCCCATCGTTTTTGTGCTCCTTGCCGGGTGATTCCGAAAGCTCTGCCGATTTTGTCCCAGGAGAGTCCGTCGCCCCTGGCGGCGGCCACGGCGTCGTCGAGCTGCATCTCGATCTTCTTGAGGTGCTCACCCAAGGTCTGGATGGCGTGGAGATGCAGGTCCGGGGCGATATGGGAATGCCATTGAGCCAGGAACAGCGGTTCCAAGTCTTCCCGGTCGCTGACGTAGGTGGCGTCGTCACTGGAAGGATCCCCTACGTAGATTCGATGGCGGGCGAGGTCTTCCTCGGCGGGGTCCCAGACCCGGGTCCACAGCGTGTCCAGAATGACGTGTTTCTTGAACGGTTCGCAGCTGCAGGCGACTTTCCAGCCGACCACCTGCGATGGCGGCCGCCAGGCCGGGCTGTCCGGGTCGTCCCTTTCCCAGATGGTCGTGCCGTCCGGGTTGATCAGGCCGATCTGCATGTGCTTTCCGCCGGAGCCGTACATGCCGTCGGCGAAGACGCAGACAACATAGCCCTCGTGGTCGCTGCCCTCGGTGAACCAACCCATCGCGCTTCCCTTCATTGGCCTCCGGTCGCTACAGTGATCAGTATGCCTGATAGCAACCAAAGTTGCCAAGATGTATCAGCCTAGGCAACTCTACTTGTCATAATATCCGTTATCGGCGTTTGAAAACGAGCGGGGAAGTGCCTTGGGAAGGGGCCGTTTCCTAGCGTCATGACATGACGTTTCTTTCTGAGTTCCGCGGTCAGAACCGCTTGGCCAACGACGCCTCGGCTGGAGAAGATCGCAGCGATTCCAACGGCTCCTCTCTTTCCTAGCGCTAGTTACTAGCGCTTCTTGGTACCTCGACTGGCCGCGTAGACGGACTGTGCTGCGTCGAGCACTGGGAGGTAGTTTAGTGAACGTCATTCTGAGATTCCGCAGCGGCTTTGTTCTTGAGGTCCGGCCTGGTAAAGCGTGCCGATGAGTGACCCGTCAACTTTGGTAGCTCAATGCTTGAAGCATTCCGTGCACCTCGGGAACGGCTAAGTTCTGCCGGTCCCGAGGTGTTGACGGAAGTGGGTGGTTTTAGACTTTTAGACTGCTGCTACGGTGTTTTTCTTTTCTGCTGCGACATCGCGGACTGCCTTTGCGATGGTGACATACGACGGTGGCGGTCCCATCTGCATATTGTTGTGAGTGATTGCTACGGCAAGGCCGGTGTTGATTTCCGCCCATCCTACGGAGGAACCTGCCCCGGGCATCCAGATAGTGTCAGAGTGCGGGGTGATGATGGGTATCATGCCCGGCGTGTCGTCGCTGAGGTAGTAGCCATAAGCCGAGACCGGGACTTTCATGCCGAGGTACTCGTCGATTACGTCGTTGTTGGGTCGCGGAGTGAGGAAGGCTTCTACACGCTCGGCGGACAGCAGCCGTACTCCATTTATCTCACCCTTATTCGCAAGCAGCGCCCAGTGGGCGGCCATCGACCTTGCGTTGGTAATCGAACCTGCGCCCGGATCGACAGTGCGCCGCGTGATCTCTTGGTTGAAGACATGGGCTGAGGGGTGCACTTCGTGTGGCATGCCCCGAAAAAATAGAGGGTAAGGGGTTGATTCCGGGATCTCGCCACCAACGATCCTGGCGAGACGGTGATCCTCCTCCGGGGGCAGACCGAAGAACAGATCCGTGGCCCCGATGGGGGCCAGTAGTTCCTCCTTCACGACCTGGTCGAACGGTCGCCCTTTCGGGTCGGTCCGCTGGACAATCTCGGCGATGATCCAGCCCCATCCGAGGGCGTGATAGCAGTTGGTTCCGATTGGGTACGCCGGTTCCATCTGCTCGAATCCGTGGATCATCCAGTTCCAATCTGCCTTGAGCTCGGGGGTGACCCCCTCCGGCATCCAGGGCACGCCCGACTGGTGGGTTAGGACGTTACGAACGGTGATCTTTTCCTTGCCGTGCTGACCCCACTCGGGCCAGTAGTCCACGATGGGCGCGTCGTAGTCGATGAGACCTTTCTCGGCTTGAACGTGAAGGGCGGTGGAAGTTACACCTTTAGTGACCGAAAAAGGGAAGAAGAGGCTCTCGGAATCGACTTCGCGTCCTGTGTCAGGATCGGCGATTCCGCCAAAAGTATCAACGATCAGTTCGCCGTCGAGATAGGCGGCAACCTGTAGGCCAACTTCTGTAGAGTTCAGGGCCTCATCGATAGCCGCCTCAATGCGAGGATCTGTGAGCTTTTCGTTATTGGACACCTTGATGTGTTCCTTTCTGTTGGTGGGCGAGGTAGGAGGACCCAGTAGGCAATGGCGGTCGCGGTTAGCAGGTGGAGTAGATAGCACTAGGACAGGGCCCAAATCAGGTGCCGGAGACTTTTTGCGGCACCAGGCCGGTGTGATGCGGAACACTTTATGCTTTAGTAGACTCACTGTCTACTGAATAGACCGGAAGTATTCTCTGCCAGAAGCGATGGAATTGAGGTTCACATGCATGGCGTTGTTGTGAGAGATGGGCACACTGAACTGGTCGACGACCTGCAGGTCCGCCGCCCTGAAGCAGGAGAGGTGACAGTCCGTGTCCTCGCTTCGGGCTTGTGCCGAAGCGACCTCCTTCCGATTGACGAGCCTTCTGGCGCTCCTATGGTCCTGGGGCATGAAGCAGCCGGAGTTATCGAAGCGGTCGGTAGTGCCGTTGACGGGCTGGAAATCGGGCAGATGGTTGCCGTGACGTGCCCCGTCCCGTGCAACAACTGCGACGCGTGCTCACGCGGCCTCTACACGGCGTGCGCGTCAAGCTTCGGTTTCGGCGAAGCGCCGTTCAGCCGAGATGGGTTGCCCATTCTCGCTCTAGCACGGGTTTCGTCGCTGGCCGAGTTCATCACCGTCGACCAGTTCCAGGTACATCCCGTAGCATCGCTGTCCGCCCCAGCGGCAGCCTTGGTTGGCTGCGCTGTCAGTACGGGCTATGGGATGACGCGCAACGTGGTCGAACTGAAAACCGGTGAAACTATCATGGTGTTTGGTGTCGGCGGAATCGGCATCAACAGCATCCAAACTGCCCGTCTCATTGGTGCAAGAAGAATCATTGCTGTCGATATCAACGAAGAAAAGGAAGCGGTGGCGCGAAAGTTCGGAGCCGATGAATTTATAGCAATCAAGCCAGGCATGGCCAGTGAGAGCATCGTGGCTGAGGTCAGGCATGTTGCTCCCGAGCAAGTGGATGCCGTTGTGGACTGCACCGGCCAGGCCTCCGTTCTGGAGGCTGCTCAGCTGCTCCTCAAGGCCGGGGGACGTCTTGGCCTCGTCGGGATACCCCACGCCGGCGGCACAATGAAGCTCGACATTAACAACGCCATGTACCGGCACATCACCGTCCGCGGTGCATTGAATGGAGCGTGCAACCCGTTCACCGATGTGCCTGACATCGTGCAGCTCGCCGAGCAGGGCCGCTTGGACTTGGAGTCCCAGGTATCGCATGTCTTTCCGTTGTCTGAATATCAGGAAGCTGTCGACGCGCTCCGTCAAGGGAGAGTCCTGCGCGCCGTGATAGAGATGCCATCCGGGACCAAGTACAAAAAGATTAATCGGGATACTCCAGAAAATGCGGACCAGTATCACGGATCCGAGAACCCCTTCCGCAACTAACATTGTCAAGACTGTGCCACACAGACCAGGGCCATCGGCCCCGGACTGATCGGTCCTAGAGGAACCCTTCCCCAGCCCTTCGCTACCATCGGTACGAATCGAGGGCCGAATGGTATGTCCGGTGCGAGTGTAATGTCCCTCTTCGACGGACTGAAAAGCGCTGCGAGGTGCTCGGCCAAAAGAGCAGCTGTGCTGCGGTGGCCCTTAGACTGGGTCCTTGCTCGGCCGAGAAGTTTCGATGATGACAGGTGGCTTACTATGCCGTCCATGCGCGCAGCACAGAAGGCTTTTACGCGCCAAAGGCTTATTGAGGCTGCCCAAGCATCATTTGTTAACCGGGGTTACTTGGGTACGACTGTCGACGCCATCACGAGCGATGCGGGAACAACTCGAGCTACCTTTTACCTCCATTTCGCGTCCAAAGCTGAGATTGCCAATGCTGTGTGGGAAGCCTATGTGGACAGCCCCACTCAGCTGCTCTGGAACGATCTAGGTCCGATCATTGCCGGCGTGGTGGCGCAGCCTAACCTCTTGAAGACGGTGTGGTTCCCACGAGTCGTCGAGCACTGGGACGAGAGGGGTCTGACCATCCACAGCCTGTGGCACGCGCGTGCGTTGGAACCTTTGTTGGACGCCGAACTAAAAAGAACGAAGCATCGCGTGGCAAATACGATTTGTGAAGCGCTCATGGGACTAACTGGGTATTCTCGAGCGGCACTTCGCATTCGTGCCACCGCGGCATTTGAGTTGCAAACTCAAATGTTCTTCGACTGGATCAGCGGTGACATACCGCTGGCTATGGACGATGTTATTGATGCACTTTCAGACGCTTGGTTGGCGTTGCTCGTGACACCTGTTCGTACCCCTCCAAGTGACGGGTCACCATCCAGCTGCCAGTCGGGAGAAGGCTGAAATCCTCCTCCACTCCTCGCCTGGCGAACTGATCCACCGGCACAGGACGGGACCACGTAAGGGCGCCCCATCCTACAAAACTTATGCACTAGCCCCCTCCGGCCAGAGCCGGTTTCGATCAAGCGTAGTTAGCCTGCAGGTGCCGCGGCGCATCGCAACGACGCTTTTGCAGCCCGAGTGAAGCGAGGACTCTCTGGCAGCGCGACTGCGCTGCCACCGTCCGGGGACACGGCACTTGACCCCGCGGTCGCCTCGCTTGGGGCGCAAACCAAAAGCATGCCCGGTCGAGCGCTCGAACGGGCATGCCGTGCCTCGGACGATTTCTCAGCCGCCATATAAACCATTCAGCTCTTGACACTCCAGATTCCCGGCTAAATGCTGGAAACGAGCTCCTCCATGGCTCGCCGTGCAGCCATGAGATCCGTGCGGGCCAAGCCTTTGTAGGCCTGCTCAACCTCCCATTCGAGGTCGATTGAGGGGTCAACGAGTTTCTGCATCTGCAGCCCGTCCCACACCGCAATCATCTGTCGTGCGAATCGCTCCGGGTCCACATCCGGGTGAGCCTCTCCGGCGGCTTGAGCCTGCCGCAGCAAAGCTGTGAAGTAGCGGCGCACGCCCTCGTTGTGCTTTACGAACCAAGCGTGCGCAGGATGGTTAGGGTCTGCGGCATTAGCTGCTTGGGCCGTGTGAAGTTGCAGCCGATTGGGGTGCCCTGCCGAGGTGCCCGTGATCCTCGAGAACGGACGGCTCTCGGACAATTCTGACGCAGGGAGCTTCCAAAATTCTCGTTCATTAGCGTGGTCAGCCTCGTCGAGCGCCAGGACGAAAAGGTGATCCCGGGTTGGGCAATGATATGCGACGGTAGCTTCACTCAACCCTGTGCTCTTAGCTACAAGAGCTACCGTGACTTTCTCGTGGCCATGTTCGACAACGAGCTCGAGTACTGCCTGTCCGATTTCCTCCCTGCGCTGCCTAGTCTTCGCGTAGGGGCCGCGTCTGCTTACTTCCTCATCCATGGTATCGATACTATCCCATGAAAACAACGTTGAGGAGCGGTTTTTAGCGCATTTACCCCGCCAAAAAGGGAGATGTAGTGACTTGACTAACACCGGAAACACGGGCAGGATACTTTTTGACCTGAAATTGTTCTGTTCGACGAGGAGTAGAAATGTCTGTTGCATCTCCGCCGCCAGCGTTAGTGTCCGCCATTGAGGAACCAAGTGTTCCCGGCACATCCGCGAAGTACCTGCACGGGAGACCATGGCGGGGATACCTAACTTGGTATCTGTTCGCGGCCCTCCCGATCTTTGCCCTGTGGGGCGCTATGTTGGGCATCGTCTTGCCTAACCACGTGCAGATGATCGAGTTCTCGCGATGGTTCACCGGAGCGGATGCGGGGGCCAACCTCGTGGAGTTGCAAGCACTGAAAGCACAGGTGGATGCCGGCGAGATAAACCCGACGGCTGACCAATCCCGGTTGCTGAACCTTCTGGCGCAGTTTGATGCGTCACGTGCTCAAAGTCTTTCGATTGTGACGTCGATCGGCGTTTTCGTTACTATGCTGGTCCAACCCGTCGCGGGAGTCCTGTCGGACCGGACCCGGTCGCGGTGGGGGCGCCGCGCACCATGGATGGCAGGGGGCGCGATTGCTGGCGCCCTGGCCCTTGTGGCTCTGCGCTACTCGACGACCATCGCTCTGCTGATCCTCTTTTGGTCCCTCGCTCAGCTACTGCTGAATGTTGTCCAAGGTCCTTTAACCGCGACGGTGGCTGACCGTGTCCCATCCCAGAAGCTAGGAGTCGCTTCGTCCATCACAGGCCTGGCAGGAATGCTAGGGGCGGTCTTGGGGTCAGTGGCCGCGGGAATCCTGTTTGGGATGATCCAACTGAACACATACCTTGTTTTTGCGATAGTAATTCTCGTATTTATCGCGGTCTTCATTCTCCGGGTGCCCGACCGCTCCTCCCGGGATCTCGAGGTCGAGCCCATCAGTTGGAGCGGTTTTTTCAAGTCCTTCCTGATCCCCTTGAAAGACGGAGATTACAGGTGGGTCTGGGTCGCAAAGGTCGTCATGATGTTCGGCTATGGCACAACCACCGCTTTCGGCTTCTTTATGCTGCAGAGTTATGTACAGCCCGCACTGAGCGCGGCCGAGGCGACCGCTCTGGCACCCATTATGGGTTTGGCCGGAGTGCCCGGGATGCTCATTTCGATGGCAGTTGTTGGTAAGTGGTCGGACAAGATCCAGCGTCGCAAACCGTTCGTATTTTGGACGTCGGTCCTTTTGGCAGCCTCTATGGTTATCCCGCTCGTGTCTCCTACCGTTCCAGGCCTGATCGCTCAGTCCGTCGTGGCAGGATTCGCGTTCGGCGCTTACCTGGTCGTTGATCAGGCACTGTTCATCGATGTGATCGTTGACAAGCGCAACGCTGGCCGGGACCTGGGCATGTCGGCCCTCGGCGGAAACCTTGGTCAGGCCCTTGGTCCTATTCTTGCAGGCGTGCTGGTCGCCGCGGCCGGTGGCTACGGAATCGTGTGGATCGTGGCCATCCCGATCGTGCTGGTCGCCGCGGCCGCGATCCTGCCAGTAAAACGAGCCAGATAACCAGCGCGCACCCAATCCCTCCGATATAAGGAAAAACTGCATGCCCATTGATCGACAGTCCGTTGTGAATCGGCACCGCGTAGAATTGAATGCCCTCGACCCCGGCGTCGTGCTGACGGTCGGTAACGGGGATTTCGGCTTTACCACCGATGTGACCGGTCTGCAAACCTTCACCGACTGGCATGAACCCGTCATGAGCGTGCCGGATGAGAACGCGCCACGGGTGACCAACACGTGCACGATGTCCAGTTGGGGCTGGGACGAGCACCTCAACCCGGATGGCTTTGAACTGGCCGAGGCCATGACCGAATACGAGACCCAACGCGGACCAGTGCCTTACCCGGACCGGCCCTCTCTGTCGGCTCTCGTGTCGGGGTCCGTTGAACGCCCGGACCTGGCCGGGTTGTGGTTCGTGCAGAATCCGCACCGCATAGATCTCGGCCGGGTGGGTTTGATCCTGAAGCCGCAGCCGGGAGCCGAACCGGAAACGGATCCATCTGTCATAAAGAATCTCAACGCTAGTCTAGATCTGTGGACGGGGCTGATCACGAGCCGCTTTGACTACCTCGAGCAGCCGGTGGAAGTCATCACGACCGCCCACGGGCAGCAGTCGACGATGGCCACGCGCGTGACTTCACCGCTGCTGGCGACCGGGCAGATCGGCATTGGATTACGGTTCGGGTTCGGCAGCACAAACTTCGTTCGGCCGAATGACTGGGAGGCCGAGGACCGGCACAGCAGCGTTTTGGAGATGGCATCGACAGATCGAGAAGCCACCATTCGTCGAACCCTTGCCTCTGCCAAGTACGACGTGGACCTGCACTGGTCAGCAGGGCGACTGGCTCAAACCGGCGCACACAGATTCGAGCTGGCAGCAGACTCCACAACAATCGAATTCGTCGCCGGCTTCCAACCACTTGCCGGACCTGGCAGCAACTTCGCACAGGCCAGCGATACCCCAGCGACGTCCTTTGAGCAAGTTAAGGCTTCTTCTCGGGCCCTGTGGGAGGAATACTGGTCTTCCGGGGGTGCCGTCGACTTCGCTGGCAGCACCCATCCCGTTGCCGACGAACTGGAACGGCGCGTGGTGCTGTCGCAGTACCTCACTAGAGTGCACTGCGCCGGCGCCACCCCACCGCAGGAGACCGGGTTCGTCACCAACTCCTGGCTTGGCAAGTTCCATTTGGAAATGCACTGGTGGCATGCAGCGCATTTCGCCCTGTGGGGCAGACCTGAGCTGCTTGAACGCAGCCTCGGCTGGTATGAGTCCATCCATGCCGCCGCACAATCCACGGCTCGGCTGCAGGGCTATGCCGGCGCCCGCTGGCCCAAACAGGTCGGACCCGACGGGCGCGAATCGCCATCGGACATCGGAAGCCTCCTGGTCTGGCAGCAACCTCATCTTCTCTATTTCGCCGAATTGTTGTGGCATGCGCACCAAAATGACTCCCAACGCCAGGCCGACCTCACTCAACGGCTGGCTCCGCTCCTGCAGGACACCGCAGCGTTCATGGCCGACTACGCTAGCGAAGAAGGCAGTGTCTTCCACCTCGGCCCGCCACTCATGCCCGCCCAGGAGTTCTACAAGGCAACCGAAACGTCCGATCCCACCTTTGAACTGGCGTACTGGGCATGGGGGCTCGAGACTGCGCAACGTTTCAGAGAGCGCCAAGGCCTAGAGCGTGTAACCGAATGGGAGCGCGTCCGCCAGCAGCTGGCAGCCCCCACGCTCACAGACGGTCACTACGCCGCAGTCGCCAACGAAGACACCACCCGCACAGACGACCACCCAGCGATGACACTGGCGCTTGGCTTCGTCCCTCCGACCGGGGTGATCGACCCAAGCGCTATGCAGCGCACCGTGGATTGGGTGCAGGACAACTGGCACTGGGATTCGACGTGGGGTTGGGACTTCCCTGCCCTGGCCATGACCGCCGCCCGCCTTGGGCAGCCGGAAGCAGGACTGGGCTTCCTTGTTCGTGATGCGCTCAAGAACTGCTACGACAGGGCAGGGCACAATCCGCAGATGGGATCCTTCCTGCCCGTCTATCTCCCCGGCAACGGCGCTCTGCTCGCTGCGCTTTCACTTCTCCTCACGCAGGATGAACAGGCGAATGGTGTGTTCGAAGCGGGTGCCTGGCAGATCCACCATGAAGGCCTCATAGCGGCCCCTTAAAACGGTGAAACTCACCACCAGCACGATTCAAAAGAAAGAACCAACATGCACGCCTCTGTTCCGAAACTGACCCTCGACGAGAAAGCCGCCCTGGTATCCGGCGCCTCCTTTTGGCGCACTCAAGCCGTCCCCCATGCCGGCGTGGCTGCGGCCACTCTTACCGACGGACCCCACGGGGTGCGGATGCAGCGGGCCAGCGCAGACCATCTTGGGATTAACGACAGTGAACCGGCGACGAGTTTCCCCACCGCAGCCGCAACCGGTTCCACCTGGGATCCCGCACTGGTCGAGGAGATGGGGCGCGCACTGGGCGCCGAAGCCCTCGCACTGGGAGTAGACGTCCTGCTCGGACCGGGCATCAACATGAAGCGGTCCCCACTATGCGGACGCAACTTCGAGTATTTCTCAGAAGACCCGGTCCTGTCCGGCGCTCTCGGAACTGCATGGGTTTCCGGTATCCAGTCCAAAGGCGTAGGCGCGTCATTGAAGCATTTCGCCGCCAACAATCAGGAAACCGACCGAATGCGAATTGACGTTCAGGTCGACGAACGTTCTCTCCGGGAGATATACCTGCCCGCGTTCGAACAGACAGTCCGAGAAGCGTCTCCCGCCACAGTCATGTGCTCGTACAACAAGGTCAACGGGGTCCGAATGAGCGAGAACCGGTGGCTGCTCACAGACGTGCTGCGCGGCGAGTGGGGATTCGACGGATACGCTGTTTCGGACTGGGGCGCCGTTACCGACCCGGTCGCGGCGATCGAGGCTGGCTTAGACCTGGAAATGCCGAGCACAGGCGGCCTTAGCGCCGCTAAAATTGCCGCCGCCGTCACTGCCGGCAGACTGGACGAGGCTGTTCTTGACAAGGCAGTCTCCCGGATCCTGACGGTCCATGACCGACTTCGCGCGAGTCGGGGCCAGGTCAAACCTGTCGATCATGCCGCCCATCATGAACTGGCACGACGTTTGTCCATCGCCGGATCGGTCCTGCTGGCAAACGAGGGCAACCTACTGCCACTTGACCCCCGAGTCGGAGGGAAAATTGCTGTCATCGGCGAATTCGCCAGAACGCCCCGGTACCAGGGAGGAGGCAGCTCACACATGAACCCCGTGCGCTTGGATGATGCGCTTACCGCGCTTCAGGAACGAACCACTCGCGAGGTGGTCTTCGCGGCAGGATTCAGCTTTGACGGTTCGAACGAGACTTCCCTGGCAGAAGAAGCTGTCACGGTCGCGGCAGACGCTGCGGCAGTAGTGCTGTTCCTTGGCCTCCCCGCTGCAGCGGAATCCGAAGGATTTGACCGCACCCACCTCCAGCTCCCGGAGTCGCAGCTTCGCCTTGCAGCTTCCGTACTGGCTGTGAACCCGAACGTTGTGGTGGTTCTCAGCAACGGCGGCGTCGTCACCTTGGAGGGCATCGCCGGTCGTACGCCAGCGATCCTGGAGATGTGGC
The DNA here is from genome assembly GCF_017357425.1 of Arthrobacter sp. D5-1. Lineage (NCBI taxonomy): Bacteria > Bacillati > Actinomycetota > Actinomycetes > Micrococcales > Micrococcaceae > Arthrobacter > Arthrobacter sp. D5-1. The sequence goes on from NZ_CP014572.1 coordinate 48,461, forward strand.
TGGGCGGCCAAGCATCCGGCTCCGCCGCTGCCGACATCCTGCTGGGCATCGCCGAACCGGGCGGACGTCTCGCCGAAACCATCCCCCACACCCTGGCACACACCCCCGCCCACCTGAACTGGCCGGGCAGCCACGGCTCCGTGCGATACGGCGAGGGCGTCTACATAGGCTACCGGTGGTACGACGCGACCGACCGCGACGTCGCATTCCCCTTTGGATTTGGTCTTAGCTACACCACCTTTGCGCTCACCGATCTCACCGTCACAGTGCCCGACCAGTCGCGGGCTTACGCGGAATGCGCAGTGACCATAGAGAACACCGGGGATCGGCCCGGCTCAGAAGTGGTGCAAATCTACGTCACTGATGAAATGAGTTCCATCGACCGCCCGAAGCAGGAGCTGAAGGGGTTCGCTAAAGTTCATTTGGCCCCCGGAGAGCGGCGCACCATTCGGATTGTGCTCGACGAGCGGGCCTTCGCATTTTGGGGTCCAAACGGGTGGACAGTGGAACCGGGCTCATTCCAGGTGCTCGCCGGAACGAGTTCCCGACACCTTCCAGTTCAGAGAACGGTGCGCCTGGACGTTCCCGTACCCGGGGCAGTCCTCACCCCGGAGTCAACAATCGCTGAGTGGCTTGCACACCCCGCAGGGCATGCCGTTCTCCAGCCGATGCTCTCAAAGATGGGTCCCACTGCAGCAGCAATCGATGACGAGGAGATGCGCCACTTGGTGGGCTCTATGCCGCTGCGCGCACTCTTTTCCCTCGCCGCTACCCCTGGTTCCGACCCGGATGCGGTTGTCCTCGATCTCATCGGCCAAGCAAACGACCGGACCCAGCAGGCTTTGGCGACGCATTGAGTTCCGTACCCGCCGGATTCTGGCTGGAGGCCCTTAGACGGCAATCGCCATACGGATCTCTCCTGGCCGGGTCTAGGTTTCGCAGTGGGGGTACCGGACTCACCTCCTAACTGCGAGGACCGGATACCACCTGCTTTACGAATGGGGCCACTGGGAACCGATATTGGGACTTATCGCCGTGGACAGGAACACTTTTCAGCAACATTGCCAAATCAAGCTTCGTTTGGTTTGGCAATGTTGCTGCTACATACGGCGCTGCATTATGGTCCCGAGCTAAGAGGACGTGTCTGCTGTTCCATCCTTGCCACGTGAATAGTGCGCCAAAACGCGCAAAGCACCGACGCCAGTGGGGCTCGGAGTTGTCGTTCAGGTAAGGGAACGACGAGATTCCAGCCGATGACAGGGACCTCACGTCGTGAATGCGGGCGGCATTAGAACGGGGACTAAAGAAAACTAAGAAACGGACAACAGTGGATCAAACGCTGCAATATAAGACCACAGTGGATGCGCACACGCCCCCTCAAGAATCTCTACATACTGAGGATCCCACCCCTCATTTGCGTCTCCCGCCAGGGGTGGTTGAAGTGATCGTGAAAAATGCATCCGACCTGAACGAAGTGCTAAACGAAGCAATTGACTTCCTGGCTCCGTCCACCATGGTGAATAGGGTCGGCGTCATGGTTACCCGTATCGGCGCAGGGCACTACGTGGTTCGCGCCCACCCAGAAGTCCCGTTCGGTCTCGTGCGCCAGCGATACGAATAAGCGTCCCCCTCCGAATCGGCTGGAAGGGGGTGGCTGCTCTTCAACCCATACCCGACAGGGTGCGTGGGCTAAGCATCGCCGGATAGACGGTTCTTGATCAGATCGTCCTTAACGCGCCCGATACATCGAGATGTAAGGGCAGGTGGCGTTGCACACGCAACGCCACCTGCCCTTATATAGGTTCTGTCCTAAGCCCTTAGAGGAAAGATTGAACGATCTTTCCCCGCACCTTTCGGTCAGCCATGGCAGTGAGGGCAGCTGGTACCTCTTCGAGCTTGACTACGCTGGAAACCATTGGGTTGAGTTTCCCTTCCTCAGTGAGTGACAGAAGCTCAGACATCATCGCAGCAAGATCAGCGCGCGAGCGGTCGTCACCGGCGCTGTATGCAGCACCAAGGGCTATTTCATGCACAGATGGTCCAATTGAGAAGGGGGGAACAGTTGATATGTCGGGCCGCCCTGCGGTGGTAGCGATACCGCCGCCGTGGACCAGCAGTCCGAGATTGGCCGTTGCCGATTCCGAACCGACTGTATCCAACACGGCATCCACCCCGCGGCCGCCGGTTAATTCCCGGACACGGCTAACAATGTCCTCGGACTGAAAGTCAATAAATTCATCCGCGCCCAAGGAACGAACGTGTTCTGCGTTCCGCCCCGAATCGGTGGCGATGACTCGTGCCCCGGCAATGGATGCAAGCTGCACTGCGAACCCGCCCACTCCGCCTGCCCCACCGGTGATTAACACCGTGTCATCCTTGGACACGTGTAAGCGACGAATCATGGCCTGGTAGGCGGTTAGGCCAGCCGAAGGAATTGCGGCAGCGCTGATCGGATCAATTGAAGCCGGGACAACTGCTACAACCGTAGAATCGGCCACTGTGTATTCCGCAAATCCGCCGCGCTTACTAACGTTTCCGTGAAAGGCCACACGCTGGCCGGTCGAAACGTTGGTGACGCCTGCGCCGACCGTGTCCACGATCCCTACGACGTCCAGGCCCAGAACTGCCGGCCACTCCCAGTCAGGCATACCATAATGCGCCCGTTGATAGTCCGAAGGATTCAGCCCGCACGCTTCGACCTTTACCCGGACCTCCCCGTGATCGGTCTGGGGAAGCGGAAGGTCGGATATGCGGAGGGTGTCGGGAGTCCCGACCTGTTCGAGAACTAGAGCTTTCACGAGAGATTTTCCTTTTCTAGGAGGGGTAGGGCTAGGGGTCGCTCTGCGGGCAGAAGAGAGCCGGGGTTGCTTATTGATCCTGCTTAAAAATTTCGTTCGAGGCAGTGGCCCAAGCGCCGACCAGGTCGAATGCTTCGGGCTCACGGCACCACATCATCTGAAGTCCGATGAGAGTCGAGTAGGCGTGGATTGCGCGCGCCCTCGACCTATCGTTAGCGGAGGCATCAAGCACGGCCAGGCGATCAATGGCACGCCGATCGCGTTCCATAAGGTGTTTATGCGCGGGGTGTGCCAGCGAGAGAGACTCTGCCTGCAGCACGAGTAAGAATCGGACAAGCTCAGGCCTGCGAACGTTTGCCCTAACTGCTGCCGCGCAAACATCTGCCAGGGAAGTTTGTCCGGCCCAGCTCTCGTACGGCAGGCCGCTGTCCAGTCCAAGCTCGGCTGAGAGAAGTCGTTCATCCTCCGCGTCAACGTACTCGAGGACTTTGGTCAAGAGTCCCTCTTTCGAAGCCACATGATGAAGTATCCCGGGCACGGTCAGACCGCACGTGTCGGCCACATCCTGCATTGAGAGGCCCCAATAGCCACGATCGGCGATAAGCCTAATTGTGGCTTGGATAATCTGCTCGGCTCGTGCTGCCCCGACCATGCGTGTCCGTACCCGACGAGGCGCCGCCCCTTGTACCTGTTCCATGAGCTCCCGCCGTTACTGAGTACCTAGTAGGTGATAGGTTAGCGTAAGTGGCGGCGAAAGCAAGTCGGGTTTGGGTCCCTGCTTGGGGCAGCTGAACAACCACGCGCCGCCTTGCACCGCCTAGTGACGCCGCCCGGAAGCAAACCGCGAACAGGAGTGAAATTGAAAGCAGCACTGATTACTGGTCAGTACGTATTGGAGATTCGGGACTTTTCCTTCCCAGAGTTGGCTGGACCAACTCAAGCTGTGGTGGAGATCCTTAAGACCGGGATTTGCGGGTCTGATGTGACAGCGTTTCGTGACGGGGAAGCGTATCCGCCCTTCCTCTCAGGACATGAGTGGGTGGGGCGCGTCATCTCGGTCGGTTCTGAGGTGACACATCTCAAGGTTGGTGATCGGGTGGTGGCAGGTACGCCAGCGGCGTGTGGCAATTGTCAGATGTGTCGCAGAGGTCATGGAGAGCGTTGCATCGAGCTAACAGCCCTGGCCTTCGGTACGCACCCCCACACCCCTCAGCACGGGGGCTATGCCGAACGGATCGAGGTTCCAGCTGAAATTCTCATTCCTATTCCAAGCGAAATAGGGGACGAAGCGGCAGCCATGATTGAGCCAGCCGCAGTGGCTCTTCACGCTATTCGCAGGCACACTCCTCGTATGGGGGATGTGGTTGTCGTTGTTGGAGCCGGGCCCGTAGGTCTCTTCGCCGTACAGATGCTTCGCCAATCAGGAGCCGCCCGTGTAATTGTCATTGAACCCCAGGCGCGCCGCCAGAAACTGGCATTATCTATGGGTGCGGATTCAGCACTCGCCCCGGGTCCGGAGGCACTGGAAGCAATCCAGGATGCCACGCACGGATTGGGTGCCGATATCGTCTACGACTGCGTGGGCAACGAGAAAGCACTGACTGCCGCAGTCGAATACTGCCGTTCTGGCGCAACGCTCGTGATGATCGGGGCAACTTCTGGGGCAGTCAAGGTCTCACCGCTGGCTTGGCTGGGCAAGGAACTGACGATCGCGACCTCGCTGGCTCACCTAAACCACGAGTTCCCTTTGGTCATTGACCTGATGGCTCGGGGCCGACTTAATACAGAAGCCCTTGTCGACGAAACGATTGGGCTGGGTGATCTTGAGAAGGTTCTGACCCAACTTGCAAGCGGATTGGATCGAGTAAAGGTGCTAGTTGACGCTCGCTCGTAGTCGGGACGTACGTAGCAGATCCGGAAGCGTCGGGCGGTGGGACCTGCGATGAGGGCCCGACGGATGAGGGCCCGTTCACCCGTGGGAGGCAGGAGCTTCGAGGCGTTCGCTGAGGAGCCGCTCCTGACCGCGCGCACTGCGGCCCCCTATGTCGCAAGCATGCAGAAATCCGGGGGCCGGGGCATGCCTGAAGCACTACGTCGCCAAATGACTACGCGACGAATCGGTCTACTCGACAGCACCGTCGATGAGAGAACTCTTCGTAAGGTCTACCTGGCGCCCTTGGAGGATGCTATTGCAGAGGCCGGGGCAGGAGCGTGCTGACGTTGAGTGTCCCGGCCAGGTGCTGGAGGAGGGTGAGTTTGGTTCCCGCTTGCCGTTTCCGATCAGGCTCAGCTGGCTTGGCGCCGTGCCGACGGCGGCGCTGAGGTCATCGAGGGTCAGCCCGGCCTGCTTGCGCAGATGCCGGACGCGGCGGCCGAGGCTGATGACGTCCAAGCCAACGGACACCGCGGACGAGGCTTGCGGCAAAGCTTCTCTGGTCCAGCTTCCAGGACGTCATTTTTGAAGGATACGCGAAGAAATGAGTTTCTTTCCAAGGTTTTTATCTAGTAGGGCGATTGAAAGTGCTGAAAAGTAGTGATCACGGAAAGAAACACCGCACCGGATAAGCCGGCGGGAACTGCAAAGGCGCAGTTCCCGCCTACCGAATCCGGAGCTCAATCAAGGAGATCAACGATGACTGCAGCATTTGAGCCAAACAAGCAGACCGCAGAGCAGCAGGCTGCCGCACTGGAGCTCGAGTGGGCTGCGAACCCCCGCTGGGAAGGTGTGACCCGTGACTACTCAGCCTCCGACGTCGTCCGTCTCCGCGGCCGCGTCTCCGAAGAGCACACCCTGGCCCGCCGCGGTTCGGAGAAGCTGTGGAAGCAGCTGACCGAGGAGCACAAGACCGGCGGCTACACCAACGCCCTGGGTGCCCTCACCGGCAACCAGGCAGTGCAGCAGGTCAAGGCCGGCCTCCGCGCCATCTACCTTTCCGGTTGGCAGGTGGCCGCCGATGCCAACAATTCCGGCCACACCTACCCGGACCAGTCCCTCTACCCGGCCAACTCCGTCCCCACAGTGGTCCGCCGTATCAACAACGCCCTGCTCCGGGCGGACCAGATCGAATTCTCCGAGGGCATCCAGACCGTTGAGGACTGGCTGGTCCCGATTGTTGCCGACGCCGAAGCCGGTTTCGGCGGCCCGCTGAACGCCTACGAGCTGATGAAATCCATGATCCAGGCCGGCGCCTCCGGCGTGCACTGGGAAGACCAGCTCGCCTCCGAGAAGAAGTGCGGCCACCTGGGCGGAAAGGTCCTGATCCCCACCCAGCAGCACGTGCGGACCCTGAACGCCGCCCGGCTCGCGGCCGACGTCGCCGGTACCCCGTCGGTGGTCATCGCCCGCACGGACGCCGAGGCAGCCACCCTGATCACCTCCGACGTCGACGAGCGCGACCAGGAATTCATCACCGGCGAGCGTACGGCCGAGGGCTTCTACAAGGTCCGCAACGGCATCGAACCCTGCATCGCCCGGGCCAAGGCCTACGCCCCTTACTCGGACCTGATCTGGATGGAAACGGGCACCCCGGACCTGGAGCTGGCCCGCAGGTTCGCCGAAGCGGTCAAGGCAGAGTTTCCGGACCAGATGCTTTCCTACAACTGCTCGCCGTCGTTCAACTGGCGCAAGCACCTGGACGACGTCACTATCGCCAAGTTCCAGCGTGAACTCGGCGCCATGGGCTTCACATTCCAGTTCATCACCCTCGCCGGGTTCCACGCCCTGAACTACTCGATGTTCGATCTCGCGCACGGCTACGCCCGTGAAGGCATGAGCGCCTACGTCGAACTGCAGGAAAAGGAATTCGCCTCCGAATCCCGCGGCTACACCGCAACCAAGCACCAGCGCGAAGTCGGCACCGGCTACTTCGATGACATCGCCACCGCGCTCAACCCGAACGCATCCACCCTCGCCCTGGTCGGATCGACCGAAGAGGGCCAGTTCCACTAACTTCTTCCCCCACGTAAGTAGCAGTAAGTGTCGTTTTGAAGGCTCAAAACGGCACTTACTGCTACCCAGTTGGGCCCTGCTCCAGGAGACAGAAATGAACAGCTTCACTGACAGCTTCACCATCAATGGCATCACCATGACTGCGCAGCCTATTTGCCGGCAGGGTGAGGTGCTCACCCCGGATGCCTTGGCCTTCATTGCCAAGCTGCACCGGGCTACTGCTGAGCGGCGGCAGGAGCTGCTGCAGGCACGGCGGACCCGGCGGGCTGAGATCGCCTCCGGTCAGGATCCCCGCTTCCTCCGCGAGACCGAGCACATCCGCAACGATCCTTCCTGGCGGGTCGCTCCCCCGGCCCCGGGCCTGGAGGACCGCCGCGTGGAAATCACCGGACCGGTGGACCAGAAGATGACCATCAACGCCCTGAACTCCGGTGCCAAGGTGTGGCTCGCGGACATGGAGGACTCCTCCACCCCCACGTGGCGGAACGTCATCAAGGGCCAGCTGAACCTCACCGACGCACTGGAACGGCGCATCGACTTCACCTCCCCCGAGGGCAAGGAGTACAAGCTCCGTCCGGCCGGTGACCTGCCCACCATCGTGGTCCGCCCCCGCGGCTGGCACCTGCCCGAGAAGCACATGCTGATCGACGGCGAACCCATTGCCGGCGGCATCGTGGACTTCGGCCTGTTCTTCTTCCACAACGCACGCCGCCTCCTGGCCCAGGGCAAAGGCCCGTACTTCTACCTGCCGAAGATCGAGAACCACCTCGAAGCCCGGCTCTGGAACGACATCTTCATCCTCGCCCAGGACCTGCTCGGCATCCCGCAAGGCACCATCCGCGCCACTGTACTGATCGAAACCATCACCGCAGCCTTCGAAATGGAGGAGATCCTCTACGAACTGCGGGACCATGCAGCGGGCCTGAATGCCGGCCGCTGGGACTACATCTTCTCCCTGATCAAGAACTTCCGCACCCGTGGCCCCCGCTTCGTCCTGCCGGACCGCAGCCAGGTGACCATGACCCAGCCCTTCATGCGCGCCTACACCGAACAGCTGGTCCGGGCCTGCCACAAGCGCGGCGCCATGGCCATCGGCGGCATGGCAGCAGCTGTTCCCAACCGCAAGGATGAGGCCGCCAACGCCAACGCACTGGAAAAGGTCCGTGCGGACAAGACCCGCGAAGCCAATGACGGCTTCGACGGCTCCTGGGTGGCCCACCCGGACCTGGTGCCGGTCTGCCGCGAGGTGTTCGACTCCATCCTCGGTGACAAGCCCAACCAGCTGCACCGCACCCGGGAGGACGTGGTCCCGGATGACCGCGCCCTGATCAACGTGGCCGCCACCACCGGAACCATCACCGAACAGGGCATCCGGAACAACATCGAAGTGGGCATCCGCTACATCGAGTCCTGGCTGCGCGGAAACGGCGCCGTAGCCATCCACAACCTCATGGAAGACGCCGCCACCGCCGAAATCTCCCGCTCCCAGCTGTGGCAGTGGATCTACGCCCGTGCCATCACCGACCACGGCGAAGTCATCACCCACGAGTGGATCGAGGAGCTCCTGGATCAGGAATTCGCCAGGCTCGAACGCTTCGACGGCGACCGCTTCGAGGACGCCCGCGACATCTTCGAAGAAGTCACCCTCGCCCGCGACTTCCCGTCCTTCCTCACCCTCCCCGCCTACGCCCGCTACCTCACCGAAGCCAAGGTAAGGGCAACCGCCGAGGAACTTGCCGCCCTATAACCGAGCTGCAAACCCACAGACTTCCGTCCGCCGGGCCGGCACCCCTCCGCAACAGGCACCTCCGAAATCCGGAGGGCCGGCCCGGCGACGGAACCAGCTGCAGTCCAGGAACAAGAATCGGTTGGCTTTCACCATATACATCTGCGAAAAGCCCTCCTCCCTTCAACACTAAAAGAAGTGGTACATAACATGACTGCGGAATATATCGAGAGCATGAGCTTGAAAGTTTGGGATGGTGAAGGCTTGGATGACGCACTTGAGAGTGCTGTCCGGGAATTAGTTGTCCGCAACGCTGTTCAGCGTAGTCGTGTCACAATTACGCGCAGCGGCCCCCATATTTATACGGTTACGCTAAACCGCGATGGTTCTCGGACGTCTCCACCGCAAGAGGTTCCCTGCTGAGCACATGAATTGTTGACGTTGGCTTCCCCGGCCCCCGCCGGGCAGAACCTCAAATGCTGGCAGTAAGGAATAATGACATGACCAACTGGCGGATCAGGGACTTTCACTCCTCGGACCTGGACGGGATCCTGCACCTCTGGGAGACCCTGAAGGCAAGCAACGTGGAACCCGTCTACGCCCTTTCCGAGGTCCTCGCATCCTGCGAGAAGGACCATGCCGTCGTCGCTGTGCAGGGCGACCAGGTGGTGGGTGCCGCCGTCGGACGCGCCGCCCACGACCAGGGCTGGATCGTTTTCCTGGCCACCCTGCCTGAGTACCGCGGCCGGGGGATCGGCACCTCGCTGCTGGCCGCCGTCGAAAACCGGATGGCGCCGCACGGGCTCAACAAGCTCTCTGCACTCATGCCCGAATCGGAAACCCGGGTGGAGGCGTTCCTGGGCCGCGGCTTCGCGCTGAAGAAGAACCTGCGCTACTTCGAGCGGACCATCCCCGTCCAGCGGCAGGAACTCGGCGCGCTGGGCCAGCTCGGCGGCCGCGTCCTGGCCCGCGACCTCTGGGAAAACGTGGCCGGCATGCGTAAGGAGAAGGAACTCCTGGAACGCCGCCTGGTACTCCCCCTAGCCGAGGCCGACCTCGCCGACGAATTCGGCGTCGTCCCGCCCCGCGCCGTGGTCCTCTTCGGTCCACCCGGGACCGGAAAAACCACCTTCGCCAAGGCCATCGCCTCCCGCCTGGAGTGGCCCTTTGTGGAGGTGTTCCCCTCCCGCCTCGCCGCGGACCCGCAGGGCCTGGCCGGCGCGCTCCGCGAGACGTTCCTGGAAATCGCCGAACTGGAGCACGCCGTGGTGTTTATCGACGAGGTGGAGGAGATCGCCGCGCAGCGCTCCGGGGAGCCGCCGTCGCCGTTGCAGGGCGTTACCAACGAGCTGCTGAAGATCATCCCGGCGTTCCGTGAACAGCCGGGCCGGCTGCTGGTGTGCGCCACCAACTTCATCCGCGCCCTGGACACCGCCTTCCTGCGCCACGGCCGGTTCGACTACGTCATTCCCATCGGCCTCCCGGACCGGCAGGCCCGCGAAGCGATGTGGCAACGGTTCATCCCCGCTCCCGTGGTGGACGCCGTCGACGTGGAACTGCTGGTGGAGCGCACCCCGGGCTTCTCCCCCGCCGACATCGAGTACGCCGCCCGCAGCGCCTCCCAGCGTGCCCTGGAAAAGGCAGTGTACGACGACGGCGGGCTGGCTTCCGACGGCAGACTTTCCGTTCAGGCGGTGCGAAAGGGCCCCTCCACACAGGACTACCTCGACGCCATTGGTGACACCCGCACCACCGTTAGCGCGGAAGTCCACAAGGACTTCCTGGAAGACATCGACGTCCTCGGCCGCGTCTAAGCGCTGCCGCATGAAGCACGGAGCGCCTCACTGCAAATGATCTTTCTGCTGGGTAGGGCTTACTGCTCCGCCTCGGGGACGGCCTTATACGTGCGGGAGGCGGTCCGAGCCCGGTTTAGTTCTGGGTCCACTGAGCGCAAGGCGCGGCCGCTAACAGCCGGGGACCATTCCTACGGGTTATCACGCGTACGGCTGCTGTGGGAGTTTACGCAACGGTTGCCGACTTCCAGCCGTGGAGAACCGTGTTGGTCCTAACTGTGGACGGAACAGGGTTACCGGGCGCAACGTGTGCTCCGCCCCGGCGCCAGGTTGGCGGATATCCGTTATCAGCTTCTCGAATCAGACGGGGAACTGCCTCGGAATCGTTCAGTTACCTCTTCAAAATTTGGGCTGAGTTTGGACGGGCTGGGCGGTGACGTCATGCGAGTAGCAGCCAACTCAGCTGCATGGGGCCCTGCACCTGTTCGCGTCATTCAAACCCACGCCGGTCCACTGTCGGTCTACTCGATGCCAACTGGGCAAGGTCCACGGCGATCTGCTCAATGCCCAAAGGTCCGGCGCAGGAAATACTGGACAGGATGGAATTTCTGCCGTGGGGGCAGGTGGATCCGGTTTTCACTGCCACCGTCGAGGCGGTGGAGGAGGCGGTGCTCAACTCGTTGGTCAACAACCGGGACATGATCGGCCGCGAAGGCCACTTCAGTCCTGCACTGCCCCACGACGAGGTGCGCGAACTGCTCCGCTCACATGGCTTCTGACCTCTCGACTCTGTCGCGACGGTGATAGAGCCGGGCAGCGCAGCTGGACGTGGCTTCGACCGGGAATCGCATCTATTTGCATGTCAATTCTCAACCTCGGTGTTTAGGTCCGAGGGCGACGAGGTGCCCCACGGAGGCGTGCTGGAAAGCCAACGCCTGAAGCCCAGGGCTAGGGTGCGCAGCTCCGCCGCGGCATAATGTTGAGGATCCCAGGATGCGTACAATTTGGTGCGTAAAGGGCGTCCCGCGGCATATGCGGGCAAGCCCCGCAACCCGAAAGATTCCTTCTCTGTTGCCAAGGCGAAACCATGGTTGTTCGCAGCCAGCGCCTGACCCACGAAGCCCATGGCGACATTGCGGATTCTAAACGGGGGTGTGATGCCGGCGGCAGCCTCGTCGAAGACCACATGAACGCCCGTGACGGGAACGAGGATCAGGTCATCTGTCAAACGTTCGAGGTCACCGATTGTTGCGTTCCCGTAGCGGTCTTCCATAGCTTGAGGGGATCCATAAACGTTGACGGGGAGGCTGCCCACGACGACATGACGTCGATGGGGCGGGGGTAGGAGTGTGCTGATAGCCAGGTCGGCTTCCCGTTCTAATGTGGCATCGACGTCGGGCGCAGGCACCATAGTGAGATCGACGATTGGCGGGTCCACGTCCACCATGAATGGCGCCAGCAAAACGTAGGCGGTGGTAGGAGGACATGCGACACGGAATGCAGGTTTGGCGGAGAACCGGGCCCGTAGAGTCCCTTCGGCCCGTTCAAAGCGGGTTAGGACATCCCCGCCAAGTTCGTAGAGGGCCTCCCCTGCTGCTGTCATCGCCATTCCACTTGGGGTCCGGTGGAATAACTTCATGGCCAGTTCAGCTTCCATCCGGCTTATCTGCTTGGACACCGCAGGCTGGGTTACTGACATGTGCTGAGCGGCTGCACTAACCGAGCCCAGCCGGGCCACGGTGCGGAAATACTCCAAAGCTCGTCTGTCCATATTCCTAAATGTTATACACAGGGCCTGAAAAAGTCATTAGACAGCATGACCTCAAGCTGAGAAAGTCGTAGTCGGGTCAGCAGTGCCGCTGATCACATCCCAACTTTCAGTGATACCGCGCTGATCTAATCCACTAGGGATCTCCAATGACTCCACCACGCAATCGGGAGCGCACCGCCGTTATCGGTGCCCTTGTCGGAAATTCGCTTGAATGGTTCGACTTCTTTGTTTACGGAACGGCATCAGCACTTGTCTTCAGCAGGATCTTTTTCCCTGAGGTGAATCCTGCGACGGGGCTGTTGGCTTCGTTTGCAACACTCTGGGTTGGCTTCCTCACCCGCCCGCCCGGTGGGCTTGTTTTCGGTCATCTCGGTGACAAGTTCGGTCGAAAGAACGTGCTGATGGCGACCTTGGTACTGATGGGCGCCTCGACGACTCTCATCGGCGTACTTCCCACCTATCAACAGGTCGGCGTCCTGGCTCCAGTCCTACTGGTTCTGCTCCGTGCCTTCCAGGGCCTTGCAGTCGGTGGCGAATGGGCCGGTGCAGTGCTGATCGCCACAGAAAACGCCCATGAAAAGCGGAAGACGGTTGCGGGTGCATGGGTCCAGCAGGGGTCCCCGATTGGTTCGCTGTTGGCAACGGGCTCGTTCCTGCTCGTTGGGCTCCTTCCCGACGAGGACTTCTTCAGCTGGGGATGGCGCTTGCCTTTCCTTGCATCGGTCATTCTGATCGTTGTAGGCATCGTCCTGCGCATGCGGGTCGCAGAGTCCGAGGAGTTCCTGGAATCCAAGCGCGCCGGCAATCTCGCTGAAAAGGCACCGGCCCTGCTGGTCTTCACCAAGGCCCCGCTCATCCTCATCTTCGCCATGCTTGCCTCTATCATGGCCATCTCGATCTCGTACTTCACCAACACCTTCATGTTGGCGTGGGCGACCGGCCCCCTCGGCTTCGACCGCCAAGTCATCCTTAACATCCTTGTCGGCGCCTCCGTCGTGCAGTTCTTCACGCAACTGGCGGGCGGCTATTTGGCGCAACGGTTCGGGCGAACCAGGATCATCCTCACCGGATTAGGAATCGCCCTTGCCTTCACCGTGCCCTACTTCCTCGCCATCCAGATGGGTCACCTGGTCTTCATCGCGGCCATGGTTTACGTTTCGTTCGGCAGTATCTGCATGTACTTCGCCGTTTTCTCGACATTTTTGGCGTACGCATTCCCCGCCAATATCAGATATTCGGGCATGTCCATTTCTTACCAAATGTGCTCAGCTCTCATCGGCGGCTCCACCGCATTCGTTGCCCAGTGGATCCTCACGACGAGCGGCAACAACCCCTGGGCTGTGGCTGTCTACTATGCAGCACTGACTATCGCAACCATCATCGGTGTCATAGGACTCCACATCGTTAGCAGCCGACGCCCGATCGAGACCCCCGATGGGGAACTGAATGCCGCACCCGTAGCTTGATCCTCCTCCGGACAATCCACCACATTCTGCTCACTTTCCTCAAGAGCAGGGCAGGGCGCCCGGCTAAACCGGACTGTTCCTCGGCAGGTGCAAGCCCCTCCCCCTTGGAACAGTCGTTCTTCTTGCTAAACCGAATACCACCGCCTGAAAGGCATAGAGCATGACCTCTCCGCAACACGCTGACCTCGCACTCGATTACAGGGATGAGGCGCCGGCGGCTATTGCCGGCCCCGCTGCAGTCGAGTACCAAGTGCCGGGCCTCGACGCAGATGTCGAGGTGCTGATCGACCATTGGGGCATCCCTCATATCTACGCCGACACTCGACTCGACGCTTACGTGGCCCAAGGCTTTCAAGTGGCTCGCGACCGGCTGTTCCAGATCGACCTCTGGCGCCGCCGCGGTCTTGGGCTGCTGGCCGAGGCGTTCGGCCCGCGCTATGTCGAGCAGGACCGGGCGACCCGGCTCTTCCTCTACAGGGGTGACATGCGCGCAGAGTGGCTGGCCTACAACACCGAGACCAAAGACATCATCACTGCCTTCACTGCCGGCATCAACGCCTTCGTGGAGTGGGTACTGAAAGAACCAGACCTCCGTTTGCCTCCAGAGTTCGGCCAGCTAGGCTACCTTCCCGCTCTCTGGCAGCCTGAAGACGTAGTGCGCATCAGGACCCATGGGCTCGTCTACAACGTGGAGCAAGAGCTGACGCGCGCCCTGACGCTGCGGGACTTGGGGCAAGCCGCCGAGGAACTCAGAGCTGTGCGCGAACCATCCAACAGCCACGAAACGCCCCCAACAGACCTCTTCGACTTCCTGACAGAGGAGGTCCTGGACGTCTACCGTCTGGCCTTCGCTCCAGTCGATTTCGGCGCGGGCACCGCATCAGAAATTACAAGCCCCTCAGGATCCAACAACTGGGTCATAGCCCCCTCCCTGTCAGCGTCCGGGCGACCTGTCATGGCAAACGACCCGCACCGGGCCATGACCCTGCCCTCCCTCAGGTACATCGCCCACCTCGAGGCGCCGGGCATGAGCATCATCGGTGCAGGGGAACCCAACCTGCCCGGAATCTACATCGGGCACAACGGTCACGTAGCCTTCGGCCTCACGATCTGGCCAGTGGACCAAGAGGACCTGTACATCTACGAACTGCACCCGGAAAATGATCAGCTGTACCGTTACAAGGCCGGCTGGGAGCAGTTCGAGGTGATCCAGGAACCGGCCCCGGTTGCCGGAACGGATGATGCGGTCCACACCCTGGCATACACCCGGCACGGACCCGTCGTGCACATCGACACCACCAACCGCCGTGCGGTCGCCGTCAGGGCAGCCTGGCTGCAACCGGGCATGGCCCCATACTTGGGGAGCCTCGAGTATCAGTCCGCCAAGGACGCGACCGAACACGGCCGCGCCCTCCGGCGCTGGGGCGTCCCCGGCACCAACCAGATTTTCGCTACAAAAGACGGCGACATCGGCTGGCAGGCCAGCGCCATGATACCGCGCCGACCAAACTGGGACGGATCACTCCCCGTTCCAGGCGATGGCCGCTACGAATGGGACGGCTTCGCTTCCGTCGAGGAACTTCCCTCGGTGCTAAACCCCGACAGCGGCTGGTTCTGCAGCGCCAACGAGAACAACATCCCCGACGGCTACGACAGCACCGCGCTTCCAACAACCACGGACTGGTACTCCAACGCCCGCTACGACCGGCTCGCGGCATGGTTCAAAAGCGGAGCGCCACTCGACGTCGCCTCCAGCCTCCAGATGCAAAACAATGCTGACAACACACACGGGCGCCTCCTGCTCGACCGGTTCTCAACCATCCCATCACCAACCAACGCCGCGGAGTGGACGGAACTTCAGGCCTGGGACGGGACCGAGACCGTCGACTCCCGCGCTGCGCTGCTATTCCAGGTATGGCAGCGAAGGCACCTCCGGCCGTGGCTGGTCGATCATTGCCTTGACCGGCTGGGAATCACAGCGTCAGCTGCGGAGAAAGCCAGGCACAGGCTGTTGCGCACAGACACTCTCTTTTCAGACCTCCGCCCCGACCTGCGCATGCTGGACATGTTCGACACCGACAAGGGCACTGACCTGGCACTGCTGCACGAAGCTGTGAACTCGACCCTGGCCACAGCAATCGCCGAGATCGAAGAGCTCCTCGGCCCTGACCGGGAACTTTGGACATGGGGGGCACTCCACCAAACGAGGCTCCGACACCCCGTTCTCTCCCGAAACCCCACGGTGCCCCGGGAATGGGGACACCTTCCAGCCGTACCACGGGCGGGCAGCGGCGACACGGTCGGGCTGACCGGCTACGATGCTGAATTCAACGCCGTCATGGGAAGCAGCTTCCGCATCGCTGTCGACGTCGGTCAATGGGACGAAAGCAGGGTCGTAAATTCTCCGGGACAATCAGGCGATCCCCGGTCTCCACACTACGCAGACCTGCTTCCGCTCTGGGCAACAGGAGACTCCTTTCCGCTGCTCTACAGCCGCGCCGCCGTCGAATCCGCAGTGTCCCAGCGCATCACGCTCCGCGCAGGAACGGCAACACAATGACCAGAATGCAACACCGTATTGCGCTGATTCCAGGAGACGGCATCGGCAAAGAAGTCACCCCGGCCGCAACCGCCATTCTCGACAAGGTGGGACAACGGCATGGAATCTCCTTCGCCTACGACGAACTGGATTGGTCCTGTGAGAGATATGTTCACACCGGTGCAATGATGCCCGAGGATGGCATCGAGCAGATCCGGTCCCACGACGCGATCCTCCTCGGAGCTGTCGGGTGGGGCAATGTACCGGACCACGTCTCACTATGGGGGCTGCTGATCCCCATCCGCCGTGCCTTCGCCCAATACGTCAATCTACGACCGATCGCTGTCATGGAAGGCGTACCAAGCCCGCTAGCTGCGGCGCACCCCGGCACCACAGAGGGCGGGGTTGATCTGGTGATCGTCCGCGAGAATGCCGAGGGCGAATACTCGCAAATCGGCGGCAGGATGAACGACGGGCTTGCCTCGGAAATGGCGGTGCAACAATCGGTCTTCACCCGTGCCGGAGTCTCCAGGATCGCCGACTACGCTTTAACTCTCGCGTCGGCCCGCCGGAACCGTGTCACCTCAGCGACAAAATCCAACGGAATTATTCACACCATGCCCTTTTGGGACGACATCGTAGCTGAACGTGCCCAAGAGCATCCCGGCGTGGAACTTCGAAGCGAACATATCGACGCCCTTGCCGCGAAGCTTGTCCTACAGCCTGCCGAGTTCGATGTAATCGTCGCATCGAACCTCTTCGGTGACATCCTCTCGGACCTCGCGGCCGCCGTAGCCGGCTCAATCGGCATTGCCCCCTCAGGGAATATCAATCCCGAGAGGGAACACCCCTCAATGTTCGAACCAGTACACGGCTCGGCCCCGGACATCGCCGGAAAGGGTGTGGCCAACCCGGTCGGTGCCATCTGGTCCGCCGCCATGATGCTTGATCACCTCGGACATCCTGAAGCTTCCGCAGAAGTCATGGACGCGGTACGCAACCAGCTCGCTGAAGGCATAGTGCTTACCCGGGACATGGGCGGTACTGCAGGAACCGCGGAATTCATACGGAGCCTTCTTGCAAAGCTGAACTGACCTTTCCTACCCACGCCCTGATTCGTCTTTCCAGACGGCCAGGTCACGACGCCCGTCTCTTGACGCAGGGCCACACAAACAGCCCACGGTGCCTGCCACAGACGCGGCGCAACGCCTCCTGAGGACGCTGCCGACAAGACCCGCGAAGCTAAAGACGCTTTCGCGGGTCTTGTCGGTGGCGGGCTGGGCGGTGTCCCGCTGCCAGGTCATTAGGTGGGTGCGGCTTGGGCGTTTCCTTGGAAAAGCCGGTAATACCGTGGCAGGCAAAGCGGGCTGCTGCCAGAGCTTGTTTGTCTCCTGGCACCGTCATTCGCAGTCGGGCTAATCAGCCGCCCAGACTTCGTAGCCTTCAGAGCGCTCAAACATGGTTCGGGGCATGATCCCTTCACCGAGAATCCACAGTATTTCCCCATCGTCGGTTACCGTATCGACGACCCCGGCCCGGAAAAGTTGACCACTCTTGTATATCTCCACGGACTCGCCCTGGACAGCGGTCCAGTCATGTTGGATGTCATGCTTCACGGTGCTCAATCTTTCTTGCTTATGTGCCCCTGCGGTACCGGGCCGCCGGTCTTCTGAACCGCCAGCGAATCCGCTGAAGACGCGGTAGCAGCACGGACAGTCCTCGGTGCTGCGACCGGGGACTGGGGACTGCTAACTCTGCCCTGCCACTTGTGTCACGAGCTGTGAAGAAGTGTCGACGGAGGAAATTTGGGCTGTTATCTGCTCAGTAACCTCATCGATTGCCACGTTTCCGTCGACTGTCAGTAGAACGCCGCGGGCACGGTACAGGTCGATGAGCTGTTCGGTTTGTTGGTGGTAGAGATCCAGCCGGTGTCGGATCACAGTCTCCGTATCGTCGCTACGGCGTGTTGTTTTTGCGCGCTCGAGCAGACGCGTCACAAGGTCTGCGTCATCGACGGTCAGCAGGAGCGCAGCGTCCAAAGTCAGGTTGTTGAATGACAGCATGTCATCGAGTTCTGCCACCTGCGTGGTGGTGCGAGGATATCCGTCGAGTAGGAATCCATCGAGGGCGTCGGGTTGTCTCAATCGCTGGCGCACCATCTGGTTGGTGAGATCATCGGGGACAAGGTCTCCCTTATCTATGTAGTTTTTGCAGTTCACTCCAAGTGGAGTCAGCTGGGCAATGTTCTGCCGGAATATGTCCCCGGTGGAGATGGCCGGAATCCCAAGCTGCTGAGAAATACGTTCAGCTTGCGTGCCTTTTCCTGAGCCGGGAGGCCCAACAATTATCATTCTCATGGTTGCGAAACCCTTCGTTAGACCGGCATGAGGTGGCTGGAGCTGTTGGACTTCCCGTGGCGTGAATGCATTTGCCCGAGCCGCCGCTAATACTTATGAGGCCCCACGTGGTGATGAATCTTCCCCGCTAATATGCGGGGACGGACACCTCTATCGCTGCGATACAAAATTGGGTTGCGATTCGTGTGCCTGGTGTCCTGCATGTTCCTCTTGCATCGCTGGTGGCGTTTGAGACCTGTGGAGGCTTGCCGCGATCTGCTGCATGATCGTGGGGTCGGAGAGGGTGGTGGCGTCGCCCGGATCGCGCCCTTCCGCGACGTCCTTGAGCAGGCGGCGCATGATCTTGCCGGAGCGCGTCTTGGGCAGTTCAGGTACCACCAGGATGGCCTTCGGCTTCGCGATGGGCCCGATTTCCTTGCCCACGTGGTTGCGGAGTTCCTGGACAATGTCGTCACCGGAATCCACTGCGTCCCCGCGGAGGATGACGAACGCGACGACGGCCTGGCCTGTGGTTTCGTCCGCGGCACCAACAACAGCCGCCTCTGCAACGGCGGGGTGGGAGACCA
Organism: Arthrobacter sp. D5-1; assembly: GCF_017357425.1. Taxonomy (NCBI): domain Bacteria; kingdom Bacillati; phylum Actinomycetota; class Actinomycetes; order Micrococcales; family Micrococcaceae; genus Arthrobacter; species Arthrobacter sp. D5-1. Next base: position 67,426 of record NZ_CP014572.1, read on the forward strand.
GGGCGGACTCGATCTCAGTGGTGGAGAGCCGGTGCCCGGAGACGTTCATGACGTCATCCACCCGGCCCAGGAGCCAGACGTCCCCGTCCTCGTCCTTCTTCGCACCGTCACCGGCGAAGTACATGGTCTCGAACCGGGACCAGTAGGTGTCCTTGAAGCGTTCCGGGTCGCCCCAGATGCCGCGGAGCATGGCCGGCCAGGGCTCGCGAATCACTAGGAAGCCGCCGTGTCCGTTGGGCACGGATTCGCCCATCTCGTCGACGACGTCCACGGCGATGCCCGGCAGCGGGACCTGGGCCGAGCCCGGCTTGGTGGCGGTAACCCCGGGGAGCGGTGCGATCATCTGCGCGCCGGTCTCGGTCTGCCACCACGTGTCCACGATGGGGGTCTTGTCCCCGCCGATGACCTTCCGGTACCACATCCAGGCCTCGGGGTTGATGGATTCGCCCACAGAGCCAAGGACCCGAAGGGAGGACAGATCGTACTTGTCCGGGATCTCCCTGCCCCACTTCATGAACGTCCGGATCGCGGTGGGAGCGGTGTACAGGATGGAGACCTTGTACTTCTCCACGATTTCCCACCAGCGGCCCTGGTGCGGGGAGTCCGGCGTGCCCTCATACATCACCTGGGTGGCGCCGTTGATGAGCGGCGCATAGGCGACGTAGGAGTGGCCGGTGACCCATCCGACGTCGGCCGTGCACCAGTAGACGTCCGTCTCAGGGTGCAGGTCGAACACTGCCCGGTGGGTGTAGGCAGTCTGGGTGAGGTACCCGCCGGTGGTGTGGAGGATGCCCTTGGGCTTGCCGGTGGTGCCGGAGGTGTAAAGGATGAACAGGGGGTGCTCGGAATCGTGGCCCACGGCGGTGTGCTCGGCCGAGGCGGCCTCGACGGTGTCTGCCCACCAGTGGTCGCGGCCTTCGTGCCAGTCCACGTCCTGTCCGTTGCGCTTGACCACCACGACGTTCTGTACGGTGTGGCCCTCCTTGGCCAAGGCGTCATCGACGGCGGGCTTCAGGGCGCTCGGCTTGCCGCGCCGGTACGTGCCGTCCGCGGTGACTACCAGCTTGGCCTCGGCGTCATCGATCCGGGAACGCAGCGCGTCGGCGGAGAAGCCGCCAAACACCACCGAGTGCACGGCTCCGATCCGGGCGCAGGCCAGCAGGGTGATGACGGCCTCGGGGATCATCGGCAGGTACACCGCAACCCTGTCGCCCTTGGCAACTCCAAGGGATTCGAAGGCGTTGGCCGCCTTCTTCACTTCCTCCGTCAGCTGGGCGTATGTATACGTGCTGGTGTCCCCGGGCTCACCCTCGAAATGGATGGCCACCCGGTCGCCCAGGCCGTTCTCCACGTGCCGGTCCAGCGCGTTGTACGCAGCGTTGACCTCACCGCCCACGAACCACTTCGCGAACGGCGGGTTGGACCAGTCCAGCGCCTCATCGAAGTCCTTGCTCCAGGTGAGCAGCTCGCGGGCCTTCTTAGCCCAGAAAGCCGGCCGGTCGGCGTCGGCCTCGGTGTAGGCTTCAGCGCCTACCACTGCGTTGGCCGCGAATTTTTCTGATGGTGGGAAGCTGAGTTCCCTCCCGGAGCTGTTGATGGGAGGTGATTCCACGTTGCTTGGCATGTCTCTCCTTGGGTGTTCAGGTGATAGGAGGTAGGGCTGAAATCAGGTCTTACAGGCTTGTGGCGGCGAACATCAGTGACATTGTCAGTGCAGCGCCTGCCTCATAGGACCGTTCAAGAATGGTCTGCCGGTGCCAAGAGACCGGGTTCAAGCCGGGTGCTTTCTTTGCCAGCATCTTGGCCACGAGGCGGACCATGGGCAGAAGCCATGCGAGGACTGCCCCAGCAAAGAGAATGGCCAGGACCTGCGTGGCTGCATGGGTCCACAGCGGGCTGACGTCGGGGATTGAGGGAACATTCGTGGTCAGCGCGTGGCCATGATGGGGAGCAGGGTGAGCAGGCATGGTTGTGCGTTCGGCCTGGCCTGCGGAATGAGGAAGTGCGAGCATAAAGACCATTGAGGCGAGCATGGCTGCGTGGTACAGACAGCTTAGGCGCCCGGGACGGCTGTGGCATACAAGAGCGAACTCGTGCCGCGAAACGGCCTGCAGGAAGAACCAAAAGGAGGCTGTGCCGAACAGCAACAGCTGAGGCAGCAGCGGCAACCGTACGTCGTGCCAGACCATTCCGAGCATCCCTAGAGCCATGAGGGTATGCAACACATAGTTCAGCCGGGTGACCCATGAGTTGCCCCGGAATGCCTTGGCAAGGCAAAAAGCTGTGCCGGCTACGAGGATTAGGCTGACCGGAATATTAAGGAAAGGCGCCAGCACGGGAGTCTCCTTCTTTGGCACGGCAAATGAGGCAAGTTGGGGTGTTTGTAGACAGAACCAAGGACAGCGAAGTGGCCGGCCGCCGGTGAAACCGGCGGCCGGCCACGTGCCCTCAGGCTCTGGAGTCGAGTTCCGCCTCGGCCTGCTCGATTGCGGCGAATTCTTCCTCCGGCGCCTGTGCAACCAGCCGGTGGCGGCTGTAGAAGGCGAAGTAGGCGATCATGACCGCGTAGGCGGCCACAGCGTAGAGAACCACTGACGGGTCGACGACGAATCCTGCGGTCAGGGCAGCAATGGCGAGGACGAGCGCGGTGCCGGACGTGAAGATTCCTCCAGGGGTACGGTACGGCCGGTCCAGCTTGGGTTCCCGGACCCGAAGGATGATGTGCGAGAGCATCATCAGGATGTAGGAAATCGTGGCTCCGAAGACGGAGATCAGGATCAGCAGGTCGCCGGATCCGGTCATGGAGAGCACGAAGCCGATGATTCCGGGGACGATCAGTGCCAGAAAGGGAACCTTCCGGCCATTCGTCAGCGACAGTACCCGCGGGAGGTAGCCTGCCCGGGATAGGGCGAACGTCTGCCGGGAGTAGGCGAAGGTGATGGCAAAGAAGCTCGATACCAGCCCGACAAGCCCGATGACGTTGACGAACCAGCTCAGGGCCGTGGCTCCAGTACCAATCAGGGGCGATTCCAGAGCGTCGATGAGCGGGTTTCCGGATTCCTGGAGGGCAGCTGAGCCGGCGCCGCCGGGTCCCAGCATCAGGAGTGCTGCAGCCAGGACGGTCAGGATTACCACTCCCCCGATGAGCCCCTTCGGAACATCGCGTACCGGGTTCCGGGCCTCCTCTGCTGCCAAAGGTACTCCCTCCACTGCAAGGAAAAACCACATCGCATAAGGCAGGGCTGCCCAGATCCCTACGATGCCGAACGGCAGGAAGGCGCTGGCACCAAAAGCATCTGTCGGCTCAATGTTGAGGAGGTTGCTTGCGTCGAAATACGGGAGCATTCCGACAGTCCATGCGACCAGGCCGATTACCGCGACTACCGCGATGCCAAACATGAGCTTCAGGACTTGCTTGACGCCGTACAGGTGGAGTCCGATAAAGGCGGCGTAGAAGACAAAGTAGACGAGCGGACCGCTGATGCCGAGCAGCGACTCCAGGTAGGCGCCGATGAACGTGACGACTGCAGCGGGGGCAAGAACAAATTCCAGCAGGATGGCCGTACCGGTGAGGAATCCTCCCCATGGACCCATGGCGCGGCGGGCAAAGCCGTAGCCGCCGCCGGCTGTCGGGATGATGGAGGACATTTCTGCCAGAGCGAAACACATGGTGGTATACATGATTGCCATCAGTGCAGTGGCGATCACGAGGCCACCCCAGCCTGCCTGGGCCAAGCCGAAGTTCCATCCTGCGTACTGGCCGGCAATGACATAACCGACACCGAGTCCGACCAGCAGCACGGGGCCGGCGGTGCCCCGGCGCAACTGCCGGTGTTTCATATAGTCTTCGCTGACGTTCTGGTACTCAACTCCGCGCGTTGCATGTCGGGTCGCGGGCTGCATTGGGGGTGCTGCCTGGTTTTCTTTTGACATCGTTGTTCTCCTGGGTCATCGGCCCAGCATGGCTCGATGGTTCAGATCACGTCATCGTGAAGTGAGGGGGCGGAGCTTGTTGCCTGGGCCTGGGTGTGGTGCGAAAGGGTGCCAGCGGGCCGGACGTCATCGGGGGCCTGGGAGAGTGGGGACGCCCTCCCCAGTCCGGTCAGGACGGCGAGCATGGGGGTAGACACCTGGAAAGTGTGAACTGGAGGATTTGCTCTTTGGAATGAGGCCGGAAGCGCCGTCGCAGGTAGGCGTTCGGCGCTCCCGGGCCTCAATTAACGACTGTCAGTCTGTGGAGCAGCAGTGCGAGGAATTGTGTGCTGGTGCGGCGGGACGTGGCAGGTCCAGGGTCGGGTTCTGATCGAAGAAGCCGTGTGGCTGAAGGATGAACCCGACGTGCTGGCGCGGCATGACTGGCCAGTCCTCCAGTCGGACCACGTGGTGCATGCCGAACGTGTACCAGACCACCAGATCCTGGTCAGCGATATTGCGGTTGGCCGCTGTCCAGGCCGGCAGGCCATCCCCGCCCATGCTTTGGTTGGGGTATTCGCCTGCGGGGAAACGCTCTGTCCGATCGTACGCGGTGACCCAGAGGTTGTTGCGGGCGAACTGTGCACGCTGGCTCACGAAGGAGTCCTCATGGGCGGCCAGGGTGATAGCGTCCGTGGGCATGAGCCGGTACGCCACCGGTTCATCGACGAGGTTCCGGCTGTCGTGGTTGACGACCTTCCAGAAACGGTGCTTGGAACTATCGGCCTTGCGGATGGCTTCCTGTTCTGTCCCCAGAAGCCGGTCCACGGTGTAGAAGCCGCTGAGGGTGGGGTTGTCGGCGGGGATCTCGGTGTCCACTTCGTAGACGGCGTTCTGCGGGCCGTCGAGTTCAAAGTCCATGCGGACGTTGAAAATGTGCTGGTGGATCGGGGCGTAGAGGCCGTCATTGTTCAGTGTCTGGCCGTACTTGTTCTTTTGCCCTGCCTTTTGGCCGGCCGTTGAGAGAATGCCGGTGGCCTTGACCAAAAACTCGATGGTGCCATCGAGGTACAGGTGCCAGTAGAAGCCGTACTCGTAGTTGGCCACCGTGGCGATAAATGAGATGACCAGCTTGCGGGAGCGGCGGACCTCGGCGGAGTTATTCCGGAAGTCGAAGTGCTTCCACATGATGCTGTCGTCTTCTTCGTGCATGCAGACAGCGTTCTTGATGGTCATGGGGTTTCCGTGGCTGTCGGAAACAATGCCGTCGAAGTACTGGATTTCTCCCAGGCAGTCGCAGCCAAGTTTCAGCGAGTTCGCCATAACGCCGATGTTGTACTCGCCGGCGTCGAAGGCGTTCTTCTTGGACTGCACCGGCGAGGGGTCACCGTAGGGAACCACCATTTCAACGAGGGATGCCCTGTTGATGACAGAGCGGTCCCCGCCCTTGTCCCGGAACTTCATCTGGTGAAGAACGAGGCCTTCCCTTGGGGTGAAGCCCACCCGGAACGACCAGTTGGCCCACTGGACGTGGTTTCCGGTGACTTTGAATGAAGGGCCCTCCGGCTGGGAGATCTCTATGGGCTTGATGTCGGTGCGGGCTGGCCCGACGTGCTGGGGAAGATAGTTGCCGGTGGCTTTGGGGACTTCGACGAAGCCGTTGTCCTCGATCTCCACAACATCTCCTGAGTTGAGGTCGTAGATGATCACGAGGTTCTCTGCGGGGTGGGCATAGGGGTTGTCATCACGGTCGAGCCTGGTGAAGACGAGGCAGCGCATCAGCCGCCGGCCCTCGGCATCAGTGCCGAAGTACCCTGCAGACCACGGCTCAATACAGACCAGGTCAAGGTCGGTCATGCCGCGGGCGGCGAGGACCTCAACGACGCGGGGGTCCTTCTTGCAGTTGACTTCGCACTCTTCGAACTCGTCCAGCATGATCGGCGGCTGCATGCCGCGGTCGAGTTCGGTCCACTGGGCAACGATGTTTGACTCAAGGTCGACCACGGCTTCATAGGCCAGTCCGGTTGCCCGGTTGATGAGCACTGAATCTGCTTCCCGGCCGGGGATAACACCGCTTCGCAGTGTTTCTTTGGCCGGTTCGCGAAGTTCAACGCTGACGAAGCGGAATGTGTCGGCAGCAGCGGGGCCTTCCTTCAGAGTGGACACCGCTTGGGAGATTTCATCCCGGGAAAGCGGATCCAACGGATGGGCTGCCCCGACGACGGTCTGGGTTTCACTGTTCAGGGTCATGTCATTCTCCTTGCTAAATTCCGGACCGATGGTCCGCGGGGTTGGGGGCCGCACGTGTCGTGTCATCCGCTTTCTGTCAGCGGTGTCAAACGGGCCAGTCCATGAGGGTTGAGCGGATGAGGAAACGTACTCCGTCGGGTGATTCCAGGGAAAACCCGCTCCCTCTGCCCTGCACTACGTCAACTGTCAGATGCGTGTGGCTCCAGTAGGCGAACTGCTCGCGGGACATCCAAAAGTCCACTGGCTGGGATACTCTGTCACGGTCGCTTTCATCGTCGGCGCCAATGTCGAACTGTCCGAGCAGAACGTCGGCAGCTCCGGTCCGAAAGTCCCCTGCGGGGTAGCACATGGGTGCCGATCCATCGCAGCAGCCGCCGGATTGGTGGAACATCAGCGGACCATGCCTGGACCAAAGATCCCTGAGTAGGACGACGGCAGCGGGAGTCAAAGCCACTCTTGAAAAATTCTCGCCGGGCAGCGTAACTGCGGCGTCGAGTCTTGAAATGATCATGGGAGTCCTTTCGGGCTGCCATAGCGGGTCCTTCGGGGTTTGAGTTCGCCAGGAAGGGCCTGGATACTCACTTCGCCGCCCTCGGGGAAGTGAACTCCTTGGGCAGCGGATGTGTGCGTTCCCACTGCATCCGGCGATCGTGGATGAGCTTGACGTTCTTCACTTGAACTCACCTCCCTTGGGGAGGGGCTCGAGTGGGATCCGATGATTTTGTTGTCAGACCCCACTCATGTCCCTGGATGCGGCTTAGAAGAAGCCGAGTTTGTTTTCGTTGTAGCTGACCAGGAGGTTTTTGGTCTGCTGGTAGTGGTCCAGCATCATGGCGTGGTTTTCGCGTCCGATGCCGGAGGACTTGTAGCCGCCGAACGCAGCCCCGGCGGGGTAGGCGTGGTAGTTGTTGACCCAGACGCGGCCGGCCTGGATTTCGCGTCCTGCGCGGTAGGCGATGTTGCCGTTGCGGGACCAGACGCCAGCGCCCAGGCCGTAGAGGGTGTCGTTGGCGATGCCCATGGCGTCGTTGTAGTCGCTGAAGCGGGCAACGGAGACTACGGGGCCGAAGATTTCTTCCTGGAAGATCCGCATTTTGTTGTGGCCTTCGAAGACGGTGGGCTGGACGTAGTAGCCGCCAGCGAGATCACCGGGCAGTTCGGCCCGGCCGCCGCCGGTTAGGACCTTGGCGCCTTCCTGCTTTCCGATGTCGATGTAGGAGAGGATCTTTTCCAGCTGGTCGTTGGAGGCCTGGGCGCCGACCTGGGTTGCGGTGTCCAGCGGGTTGCCTTGGATGATCGCATTGGTGCGGGCCAGGGCATCGGCGATGAAGGATTCGTAGATGTCCTCCTGGACCAAGGCGCGGGACGGGCAGGTGCAGACCTCACCCTGGTTGAAGGCGAAGAGTGTGAAGCCTTCCAGTGCTTTGTCATAGAACGCGTCGTTGCTTTCGGCCACGTCGTTGAAGAAGATGTTGGGGCTCTTGCCACCGAGTTCCAGGGTTACCGGGATGAGGTTCTCGCTGGCGTACTGGCTGATCAGCCGACCCGTGGTGGTCTCGCCGGTGAAGGCAATCTTCCGGATGCGGGGGCTCGATGCCAGCGGCTTGCCGGCCTCGACGCCGAACCCGTTGACCACGTTCAGTACGCCGGCGGGCAGCAGGTCGCCGATGAGTTCCATCAGGACCAGGATGGACGTCGGCGTCTGCTCGGCAGGCTTGAGGACGACGGCGTTGCCGGCGGCGAGGGCCGGTGCGAGCTTCCAGACGGCCATCAGGATGGGGAAGTTCCAGGGGATGATCTGGCCGACGACGCCGAGGGGTTCGTGGTAGTGGTAGGCGGTGGTGTCGTCGTCGAGCTGGGAGAGCCGGCCTTCCTGGGCGCGGATGGCGGAGGCGAAGTAGCGGAAGTGGTCCGCGGCGAGCGGGAGGTCTGCGTTGAGGGTTTCGCGGACGGGCTTGCCGTTGTCCCACGTCTCGGCGACGGCGAGCATTTCCAGGTTCTCGTCGATGCGGTCCGCGATTTTGTTCAGGATGGCGGCGCGTTCAGCAACCGACGTCTTGCCCCAGGACGGTGCAACCTTGTGCGCAGCGTCAAGGGCCAGCTCGATGTCCTCGGCCGTGCCGCGGGCCACCTCGCAGAAGGCCTTGCCCGTGACCGGAGTGATGTTCTCGAAGTACTGGCCCTTCACGGGGGCCACCCACTCGCCGCCGATCCAGTTCTCGTAACGGTCCTTGAACGTGACCTTCGAGCCGTCGGTACCGGGCTGTGCATAAACAGTCATTCTTATTCTCCTGAATTTCTGGAATTCCTCATCCTCGAGGAACGTGGGCGGCTATTCGGGCAGACAAATATATTCCAAGACAATTAGGAATAGGGACAGGTACTTCCCTGACGGTCTTCCGAATAACACGTATTCGGGCGGTTCTAGCTGCACATCGTAGGAATGTGATTTACCAGTGACCTTGCCCAGAAGCTCAGCGCCGCCAATACCAGCTACCTGAAAAAATTGAGCCTTATCAGTTTCGATGCCCGGGTCGACATGTACAAAAAAGTTCTGGGGCCGTATTTCGACATTGCCGAACAGCAAAAAGGCGCGCCGGTGGACCGGGATCTGGTCGCCTATTTCATCACCCACTACTATGCATCCATGGCACTCTACGGGGGTTATGGTAGACCCGAGGCAATAAACCTTTTGCTCAAGAAACTCATCACCGGCCTCAGCATGGTGTGACACCGGTGCCCCGTCGAAGGGCTGCCACCAAAGGATCGCCGTAAATCACCCGGCGAAACACCCCGTCCGCAGCCCGGGCCAGCTCCATTTCATCAAGGCCCGGAAATTCACCGTTGCGCCACACCACCTTGCCGTTGATCACGGTCATGTCCACGGGGCCGGAAAAACCCACTTTCGCGGGCAGGCTCCGTGGATCGTGGTTGGCGCCGATGTATTCGATCCGGTTCAGATCGACGGCAAAGAAATCCGCAGCCCTGCCCACGGCGAGGGCGCCGAGATCAGGCCGGTTGAGGCAATCCGCACCACCCTGGGTGGCCATGCGCAGAAAGTCATAGGGAGCTGGCACCGGATGCTGGCGCTCACTGGCCTTCAGGCACTGGAGCAGGTAGGCAAGGCGGATGCACTCGGCGAGGTTCGAGCTGTCGTTGGAGGCGTGGCCATCCACCCCAAAGCCCACCCGCACACCTGCCGCCGCCATGGCGGGAATGTCGGTGACTTCGGCACCCACCAGAAACACCGGCGCCGGGCAATGGGCAACACCGGTGCCGGTGGCGGCAAGGCGGGCGATGTCCGCTGCGGTGAATTCCCAGCCGTGGGCGAGCCACACATCCGGCCCGACAAAGCCCCGGTTTTCGCACCAGTCGAGGCTGCGCTCGCCAAAACGGGCCACCATGGCGGGGGTTTCCCCCTCCCCCAGATGGGTGTGCAGGCTCACCCCCAGGTGGCGGGCCAGACGGGCAGACTCGACGAAGGTTTCCGGGTAGGCAATCACCGGCGAGCTGGGCGCCACCACCACCCGCTGCATGGCGAAGGGCCGCGGGTCATGAAAGCGGCTCACCAGGCGTTCGCAATCGGCAAGAAAAGTATCGGTGCTCTCCCGCATGGCATCGGGAATGGTGCTGCCCTCCGCCATCGGCAGGGTGATGCAGCCGCGCCCGGCGTGAAAACGCAGCCCCAGCAGGTTAGCGGCATCAAACTGGCGGTCCACCAGAAAGGGTCCACCCCGGCGGCTGTAGTTGTACTGGTGATCAAACGCGGTGGTGCAGCCGTGCTTGATCAGCTCCGCCATGGACACCACTGTGCTGTGGTAGATGCAGTCTTCATCCACCAGGGCAAACACCGGGTAGATCTTGCGCAGCCAGGCCAGCACATCAAGCTGGGTCCAGTCGAGGGGGGCAAGATTGCGGACAAAGGCCTGAAAAAAATGGTGATGGGTGTTGATCAGCCCCGGATAGGCGGTCAGCCCCCGGCAGTTCACCACCTCAACACCCTGTTCCTGGCCAACGCCAATTGGGGCCAGAGTTCGGGGCAGATCCGGGCCAAGGCCAATAATCTCCCCGTCTCTCACCAGAATATCGACGCCATTAAGCACCGTGCCCGCGACATCCCCGGTGACCAGCTGGTGAAACCCGGTGTAAAGAGTAACGGCAGCTTTTGCAGGTGTGGCGGTGTGGCTCATGGTATCTCCCTTTTTCTGGTAAACCTGTCTGATGGCATGGTTTCACGAAACACCGGTGTTTGTCAACGTAGTTGTCGTGTAGACCGTGTTTTTATGCAGCCTCGTTCAACTGCATTTCTTGCCTCTCCGGATTGAGTGTGTTCCCGGTCTGGGCTGGAGATCGAAACCTGCCAGATCATTCCCAGACTTGGTGCCACCACTTCAACTGGCAGCTTTCTGGATCCTTTGAGATATAAAGCTTGCAGCTTGGCAAGGTACTCGATGGCAGGATGCTCGCCGGTGGCCTGCCAGGGCAGCTTTGCAATGGCGACGAGCAACGACCGCACGGGGCGAATTCCATCAATCAATCCCTCGCGGACCAGGGAGGCCCTGCTCGGTGGTTTGCGTTTCTGGGTTTCGGTGATCAAGGCTTCAAGACGGGCACGCAACTCAGCATCTGGCACCGCACCTTGCGCGCTCAAGGCAACAAGTTCGCCGAGCAGCGTTTTGTACATTGCGGCCCAATTGACGGTAGCGGGGACATCGGCGGCAGCCTGACGCCACAGATCGGCGATCCGGCGCTGCACCATAAGGATCAACTGGTCTGTGGTGGTGAACAGGCAATACCGAAGAAAGCATGCGACCTCCACGGTGCGCGCTGGCTCTTTGATCTTGGCTCCGGCTGAGGGCGGCCTGGAGACAAGTCGGCGCGCGTAGCGGCGCAAGATGAGATCGGGGATGTCTGCCAGGTGCTTATGAACGTCCAGCGTGTAAAGCAGGTCGATGCGCTCCAGTACCTCGCTGATTTGGCGGGTTGAGTGTTTCGCCGGTGCAGCCCATAGCCAACTCTGCTGGGTTTGTCCATCTGGGCGCAGCTCTGAAACTGAGGCTCGCCAGCGATCAAGTGTTGCTGGATCAACGCTGGCGGCGATGGCGGTGCCTGTTTCAACTTCAAGCTGGGCAAGTGCCGCCGCAATCAGTGTCCGAATTGCCCGCTCGTGCACGATCACCAGCTTGTTCTTGTACAGCCATTGACGCGCCCGCACGAGTAGCTGATCGCGGTCGGCGCAGCGCGCCACTTCGTCGCGCAGTTCACGTACCAGTGAGCGGCGCTGGTGCTCGCTCATCCACTGGAATCCAAGGACCGTGCAGGCTACTTGTTGGTGATCGAATAGCGTGCGCCCGCGTTCATACATGGCTCTCAGCGAGGCGACTTCTGGTGCTGCAATGCCAAGCTCGTTGCCAAGGTGGCGCCACAAGGCTACTGGAATTACCCGAAAGGCACCGAGCAAACGCCCACTCATGCGCAGGAAACCAATATGGAGCGCCAGACCAAGCTTGTGGGAATCACCTCGGCGTGCATTGATTGCGTCGCGCTCGGCACCATCGAAGGTGAAAAATGCCTTCATCTCGAAGTCGCTGATATCGCGGGGGAGCCCACGCATCCCCAAAAACGTTGTGTGCCAACCCTGCATCGTGAACCTCAAAAGTGGGAGGCCACCATACCCGTTTACAAAGCGAACAGGAAAGTCAATGAAATCAACGGTCTACCCAGACCACCCCCGCGCCAGTGCTAGCTTTGCGTACCGTCACTTATTGCACTGAAAACGAGGAGACCCCGCCATGGCCAAAATGCGCAAGGTCACCACCGTTCGCGGCTACGGTGCCTTTGTCGGCGCCAACCACCTCGAAGTGGAAGAAACCACCGGCACGGGCCAGGAGAAGACGGGCACCAAGAAGGTCATCGCCTTCAAGCGCGCCATCATCGCCGCTGGCAGCCAGGCCGTGCGCCTGCCGTTCATGCCCAACGACCCGCGCGTGGTCGATTCCACCGGCGCGCTGGCGCTCAGCGGCGTGCCCAAACGCATGCTCATCCTGGGTGGCGGCATCATCGGCCTGGAAATGGGCACGGTGTACAGCACCCTGGGCGCACGCCTGGATGTGGTGGAGATGATGGAAGGCCTGATGCAGGGCGCCGACCGCGACCTCGTCAAGATCTGGCAAAAGATGAACGCCAAGCGCTTCGACAACATCATGTTGAAGACGAAAACCGTCGGTGCCGAGGCCACACCTGAAGGCATCAAGGTCACATTCGCGCCAGCGGAAGAGGGCGGCACCGCCCCCGAGCCACAGGTGTACGACCTGGTGCTGCAGGCCGTGGGCCGCACGCCCAACGGCAAAAAGATCGCTGCTGAAAAGGCTGGCGTGGCCGTCACGGACCGTGGCTTCATCAACGTCGATATCCAGATGCGCACCAACGTGCCGCACATCTTTGCCATCGGCGACATCGTGGGCCAGCCCATGCTGGCGCACAAGGCGGTGCATGAGGCACACGTGGCGGCAGAAGTGATTGCCGGTGAACTGCAAGGCAACAAAGAGCTGGCAAGCGCCGCCTTCAACGCCCGCGTGATCCCAAGCGTGGCCTACACCGACCCTGAAGTGGCTTGGGTGGGCCTGACGGAAGACCAGGCCAAGGCCCAAGGCATCAAGGTCAAGAAGGGCCTGTTCCCCTGGACGGCCTCGGGCCGCGCCATTGCCAACGGCCGCGACGAAGGCTTCACCAAGCTGCTGTTCGACGACAGCCCCGAAGCAGCGACCCCTCGAATCTCATCGCCGGGTGTCATCTTTCACGCGGCCACCGGCATCGATGCGGCTACCGTGGCCCCAGTGCAGACCACACTGCAAAAACGCATCCTGCGCGCCTTCGTTGCTCGGGGCCTGCTGGAGAACTGTGACGCCAAAGACATGCTGGGCTACAAACACAGCGGCTTCTCGGTGGACGCCGGTGTCTGCATCGAAGCCCACGACCGCGCTGCGCTGGAGCGGCTGCTGCGCTATTGCGCGCGTCCACCGTTTTCCATGGAGCGCCTACGCAAAGAGGGAAGCAAACTGGTGTACCGCTGTGCCAAACAGCGCAGCGAGCCCACCAGTGACAAGCGTGGTGCCAAGGCAGATGAGCTGCACCTCACACCGCTGGAACTGATCGACCGCATCGCCGCGCTGGTGCCACCGCCACGCACCCACCGGCACCGCTACTTTGGTGTGCTGGCACCAAACTCGCCGCTGAGAGCGGCGGTAACGGCGCTGGCTCAGCCTGCTGCGTCGCAACCAGCCACGGTGGAGACTGCACAACCTGGCGCGGGCGTACCTGGGGTGGCGGCGCCGGGCAACGCGGCCACACCCACACCCGAACCTGAAGCACGCCCGAAGCGAGCGGCGCATTACTTGTGGGCGGTGCTGATTGCCCGCATCTACGAGGCATTTCCGCTGCTGTGCCCCATGTGCGGTGGGCAGATGCGCATCATTGCCTTCATCACCCACAGCGCCGAAATCCGCCACATCCTGAACCACATCGGGGTGGAGTCTGCCCCCCCGCACATCACCCCGGCACGCGGGCCACCGCTGTGGGAGGGCTGCGACGCGCCGGTGGATGATGGTGCGCAAGGCGAGCCGGATTGGGATCTGGCAGCTCAACCCGACGAGGTAGACCAGCGCGTCAATTGGTGACCCAGTGAAGCGGCGGTATCCATCGCTGCGGGGAAGCAGCTGCGCGCGCGCCAGGCCCAAATGCATACTGCCTCCCAAGCTCTTGCCATTGAGCGGCAAGCGAGCGCTCAACCTTCCTTGGCCGAACGTGTTTCGAGGCCCAAAACTCGTGCCATACTTGGCCTCATGCGGTTGAATTTCCTATCCGTCTTATAGTACAATGGTTACAACCATGGCACGAAACGGGACAGAATTTGGAATTCGGATAAGTGGTTTAGGAACCAGATGGTTTACAGCTCCCGCTGAAATGGTTAAGGGCCTCATTTTCCCAGGGTTTACCGAAGAAGACGCCAATCCGGACATTGGTGATAGTGCTATCACCGAAACGGCCGGGATAGGAGGATTTGCCATGGCGGCGGCTCCAGCTATTACCCAGTTTGTCGGGGGCTCCGTAGAAGATGCTTTTAGCTGTTCTAACCGTATGTATGAGATAACTTTGGACGAGCATAAATTCTTTAATATTCCTCAGTTTAATTTCCGAGGTAGTGCTACCGGGATTGACCTCAGAAAAGTTATTGAAGTTGGAATTTTACCGCAAATAAATACAGGGATAGCTCATAAAGAACCTGGGGTAGGGCAAATAGGGGCTGGCCTTGTAAATCCCCCTAAAGCCTGCTTTAACAAAGCTCTATCGGCTTTTGTCCAAGAATATGTAAAATAGCTGCAAAAATTAAAAATAACGGGGTAGTTAAATGGGAAAAAGTATTGTCATACCTTGTTGATTTGATAAAAAATGGGTACCACCTCGTGTTAACTCATGGGAACGGCCCACAGGTAGGTAATATTTTAATTAAAAATGAACTAAGCAAATCAATTGTACCGGCTATGCCTCTAGATGTTTGTGTTTCTAATACCCAAGGTTCCTTAGGTTATGCCATTCAACAGGAGCTGACAAATGTATTAGTAAAAGATAAAGCCCAGATACCGGTAGTTACAGTAGTTACAAGGGTCAAGGTAGATATAGCTGATCCTGCCTTTCAAAATCCCACAAAGCCGGTTGGACCTTTCTACAGTGAAAATGAAGCAAAAAACATTACTGCGGAAAAAGGTTATGTAATGATAGAAGACAGTGGGCGTGGATGGCGGCGGGTAGTTCCCTCACCCCTTCCATTAGAAATTTTGGAGAAAGAGGCGATCCATTATTTGTTGGAAGGAGGAACAGTAGTTATTGCCGCCGGAGGAGGGGGAATTCCCGTTTACCTAGATGACAATGGGAACTATACGGGGGTTGAAGCAGTTATTGACAAAGACTTAGCCGGCCAACAACTAGCCAGGGACGTAGGAGCTGAAACCTTTGTAATACTTACAGGGGTGAGTCATGTCGCAATTAACTATGGAAAGGAGTCACAAAAGGAACTAGATACGATTACAGTCAGCGAAGGGCGTAGGTATCAACAAGAGGGCCACTTTCCGCCAGGCAGCATGGGACCAAAAATGGAAGCAGCTTTATTGTTTGTTGAAAACGGAGGCCATAAAGTCGATTATTACCTCTCCGGAATAAATTGGACGGGCCTTAAAAGGGGAAGCTGGTACGATTATTATTCCCGAACCTAAAAAGTTAGTTTAAATCTACCAAAAAGAAGGCTCGAAGTTACAAGTCCTAGTTTAAAAAATGAGGATAAAAATGAGTAAAGATTTTGATTTAATCATTAGAAACGCCTATCTAAGTGAAAAAGACAGTGTATATGATATTGGGATTGTTGGTGACAGAATAATCAAAATAGAAGCTAAAATTGAAGGAACCGTAAAAGACGAAATTGATGCAAAGGGTAACCTTGTGTCTCCCGGATTTGTCGATGCACATACCCATATGGATAAGTCATTTACGAGCACAGGTGAAAGATTACCGAAGTTTTGGAGCAGACCTTATACAAGGGATGCTGCCATCGATGCTGCCATCGAGGATGGCTTGAAATATTATAAAAATGCTACCCACGAAGAAATAAAAAGACATGTGATAGAACATGCTCACATGCAGGTACTCCATGGGACTTTATACACCCGGACCCATGTAGATGTAGATTCAGTTGCTAAAACAAAAGCAGTGGAAGCAGTTTTAGAAGCCAAGGAAGAGTTAAAGGATCTTATCGATATACAAGTCGTAGCCTTTGCACAGAGTGGATTTTTCGTTGATTTGGAATCTGAATCATTGATTAGAAAATCCTTGGATATGGGCTGTGATTTAGTTGGGGGAGTTGATCCTGCTACGCGGGAAAATAATGTTGAGGGTTCTTTAGACCTATGCTTTAAATTAGCAAAGGAATACGATGTTGATATCGACTATCACATACATGATATTGGAACTGTTGGAGTATATTCGATAAATCGTCTTGCCCAAAAGACAATTGAAAATGGGTATAAGGGTAGAGTAACTACGAGTCATGCCTGGTGTTTTGCAGATGCTCCGTCCGAATGGCTCGATGAGGCAATCCCATTGTACAAGGATTCGGGTATGAAATTTGTTACCTGTTTTAGTAGTACACCGCCTACTATGCCGGTGATAAAGCTGCTTGAAGCTGGCATCAATCTTGGCTGTGCTTCGGACAATATCAGAGATTTTTGGGTTCCCTTTGGCAACGGTGATATGGTACAAGGGGCTCTGATCGAAACTCAGAGATTAGAGTTAAAGACAAACAGAGATTTGGGACTAATTTGGAAAATGATAACGTCAGAGGGTGCTAGAGTTTTAGGAATTGAAAAGAACTATGGGATAGAAGTTGGTAAAAAGGCCGATCTTGTTGTATTAAATTCGTTGTCACCACAATGGGCAATAATCGACCAAGCAAAAAGACTATGCGTAATTAAAAATGGACGTATCATTGTGAAGGATGAGGTTATAGTTGCCTAATAGATGCTTTTTTTGGAGCGGCACCCTAAGGATGGTCTGCACGAATCACTTTTGACCGTGCAGCGCCGCCCGCGGCCGCGCCTCCACCGGCAGATGCCGCCGCTGCGCCCGTGCCGCCACCGGCCGCAGCGGGGGATGCCGCCGCTGCGCCCGTGCCGCCACCCGCGGCGCTAGAGGCCTGCGCGGCTTGCGGGGCAGACTGACCGCCGCCGTTCGCTCCCGACGGGCCAGTGGAGCCCGTAGAGCCCGGCGAGCCGGTCGAGCCCGAACCGCCGGATGAGCCGCCGCCGGAACCGGTCGCCAGGCGACCCATCGAGGCCGCGCCTGTGGGGAGGGCGGCGAGAGCGGCCACGCCGAGAGCGCCGCCGGCACCGGCCGACATGGCCCCCACGAGAGGGGTCACGAACCGCATCAGGGCGGGCATCGCGAACAGCGCGAGCACCATCAGGATCAGGCCCGTGAGAACGGCGATGAAGCCGGTCCCGTCGTCCTGGAACACGTTCGTTCCCGCGAGCTGGAACGCCGCGGCGTAGACGATCGCGGCGGCGGGCTTGTAGAGGATGAACGCCACGAGCCACCCGACGTTCTTCTTGAACCAGCCCTTACCCATTTCGGTGTTGGTGGCCGCCGCGGACAGCGGGAGGATGCCGTCAGGATGACGAGCATGCCGCCGCGCGCGATCATCAGCACGATTTGGAAGGCCGTCGCGAGGATCGCGATCAGCCCCAGGATGATGATGAGCAGAGCGCCGAGGCCACCCGTCGCCGGGTTCGTCGTCAGGGCGAGCAGGGTCGCGATGTTGTTGCCGAAGCACGCCGTATCCGTGCCGACGTCGCAGTTCAGCGCCCCGTTGAGAATCCACACGGAGAACGAGTCGAACGCCGACACGAGCAGCCCGACGATAGTCACGCCGGCACCCGCCACGACGATCAGAGTCAACAGACTCTTGACCGTCTCCTTGCCGGGCTCGGCGCGCTGTTCCCACGCCATCCGAACGCCGCCGATGATGACGGACACGACGGCGGCCGCGCCCATGTACCACCACAGCGACGACTGCAGAAACAGCACGGCACCGCCCGCGCCCTGCGGCCCGTTCGGGAGCAGACCAGACACCAGCGCGGTCGCGCCGCTGATGAGGAAGATCGCACCGAGCACGATCCCCAGTCGGCCCGCGGCCTGGAAGCCCTCACCGCTGCGCATCCGCGTAGCGATGAGAGCACCGAGGAGGATGATCGAGATAGCCGCGAGCACGATCGCAATCCAGGTCACCCAGCCGAGCACCTGAATGATGCCGTCAGAGTTCGGAGCGGTCGCACCCGCAGCGATCGACGAGCCACCGCCCGTCCCGGTCAGGTTCGGCGTGCCGACGTTCACCCAGAGCGTGCCGAGCGAGGCGACAGCCTTCCCGAACGCTTCCATGACGGCATCCGCCATGTTCTGGATGGCATCGCCGACGACACTGTTTGCCCACTCGCCGGCCTTGCAGCCGAAGTCGAGCGGCGCACATTCACTCGCGGCCATGTTCTACCCCTCCGTCCAGCTCACATAACCCGAGAGGTCCGGCAACTCAGCGAGGCGTGCAGGCTCAGGGTTCGAGGCGTCGAGCTTCCAGTCCCCGTCCGCCCAGACGAGTTCGAGAACGGCGGAGCCGTTGACGCTCTGGCCGTTGCTGCTGCCGCGGAACGCGATGTCGACACGAGCGGACTCGCCGTCGTACGCGAGCATGCGAAAGCCGGCGATAGATGCCCGCACGTCGGATGGCGCAGCCGCTCCCTGAGCGTTGAGCAGGGTGTCACGGTACGGGCCATCCGTCAGGGCGTACTCGAGAAATGCCTGTCGCTGCTCGGCGGGTCCGAAACCGATGATCGTCACGTTCGCGGCTGCGAACAGTGCACCCTCAGGCGAGTGCTGGAAGCAGTACGGGTAGCCCTCTGGGGCCGTGTCCCCCGGCCCCGCCGTGGAAGAGGTCGGGAAGGCGTAGACGTCCTGGAACCGCCATTCGGCGGCGGGAGCTGTCGTCACCGTCCCGGATAGCTCCTCGCCCGCCAGGCCACAAACGCTCGCGCCGCCCGCGACCCCGGAAGGCTCCGGGGAAGGGGCGGCGCTGCTTGTGGCACTGGACGACGGGTCGGGAGCCGGCGGCGCGGCGTCGTCGTCTCGGTTCAGGTTGAGAACCGTCAGAACGATGCCCGCCACGATGAGCGCGACCACCACGACCGCCCCGACGATGAAGCCGGGGCGCGTGAACGGGTTCTGCTGCGTGTCGTCGTCCTCAGCCATGACGGCTCCTCTCAGGCCCCGGCGAGGATGCCGACGAGAGCGGCACCACCACCGATCACGATCGCTCCGGCCATCGGCCAAAGGATCTTCGGCAGAGCATCGTGACCCTCACCGCGGCGGAAGCTGACGGCGATGAGGATGCCGCCGACGATGATCGCGCCGCCGACGACGACGTAGCCGATCCACTTCAGCCAGGACAGGATGATGGTCACGCCTTCGGTGCCCGGAGGCTGTACGGGGTCCGGGTCAGGAATGACGCCGGCGAGGTTCACGGCGGTGTCGGCCGCCGCGTGGAACACGTCGATAACGGACATGCTGTTGCCTTTCAGTTCGAGGTGCCGGCGGCACCGAGGATTGCGGTCAGCTCGTCGACGAGACGCTGAGCTTCGCGCGGAGAAGATGAGAGAGCCGGCGGCTCTCCCACGCGCCATGCATCGACCCACGGCACCGACCAGGTGCGCGGGACTCCCCCGCTGACGACCTGCATCAGGTCGCGCAACGAGCGAGGCAGTCGACCAGGTGCGTCAGCCATGACGACCAGGCCCAAGACTTCAACAGACGGGACGAGGCCCGCGGCCCACTGCCGCATCGCGGCCTGCGCCGCGCGCAACCCGCGAGCGTCTGAGCGGGCGACGAGAACCGTCCGTGCGGGCGTCGTGGAGGCGGTGCGCGGCCACGAGTGGCCCGCCGCCTGCGAGCCCGGCATCAGCGCCGCCAGCGTGGACTCTCCCGCGCCGCCGTGTGCGCCTACCCACCACAGCGCAGCCGTGGTGTTGCGGTCGTAGATCGGCAGCTGGTCGACGCGATCCGGTGCGGGGATTCCTCGCTGCGGAGCCACCGGGCCGAACGTGTCGGGCACGGCCGCGATCGGGGCCGCCTCGGTAGGCGGCGGCGTCGTCGGCCGAGAAAGCCACGGGTTGAGCGGGTCGCTCATGTTGCCCCCCTAGGTACAGTGAGATTCACCCTAATAAGGGAATCCTACGCCCAAGCGCCCAAACAAGGAAGGGTGAACCCGAATGAACCCGAACCTATACAAACATGCCCTAACCGGTACACTAGGACCGTGGAGCCAACAGGAGGTCTCACCGTGAGCAGCGACAGCGGTGCGTGTGACGCGCTCGATCGCCTATTCGAGCAGAGCCCTCCGACCCTCGGCCCCACCGAAGTAGCAGAACGACTCGGAGTCTCTAACAAGAGCGTGTACACGTGGCTCCGCGAGGGACTGATCCCCGGCTACAAGGTCGGCTCGACGTGGTTCATCATCCGCGACGAGCTGAAAGACACCTTGCGCCGGGGTGCGAATGTCCCTCGCGACACCGGCCCGGTCGTCGTCATCAACTCAGAACGGCACGAAGGGGACTGACATGCGGAAGATCGGGACGGCGCTACTCATAGTCGTCACCGCGGCGGCCCTGACCGCCTGCACCGGCCAGAACAACGCGCCAGCGCCGACCCCCAGCGCCAGTAGCACCGGCCCGATCTATCCCGACCTCGACCAGTTCACCCCCGCCCCCGAAGGCCTCATCGACGAGGACAGCGGAGAGACGCACGGCCCGCGGCCCGTGCCCACGTGGGATGACGAATCGCGCGAGAGCGCAACGGCGGCCGCGGTCGCCGTGATGACCGCCTACGCGCGCCCCGATCTTCCGTTCGAGCAGTGGTGGGCCGGCTTGCAGCCCCTCCTCGACAACAAGGCCACCCAGGACTACGCCTACATGGACCCGGCACGCATCGTCGCGACGAGCGTCACCGGCCCCGCCGTCATCACCGACGACACGAGCGCTTACGTCGCGTTCGTCGACGTCCCCACCAACGCCGGCACCTACGGCGTCGTGCTCAGCCGTGCCGACGCTGACTCCCCCTGGCTCGCGGGGCGCTTCATCCTCCCCGAAGGGGTGAACTGATGGCAGCGCCCAAGGGCAGCGCCGCCTACGCGATCGCGGCGGTGCCGCTCCTCATCGTCGGCTCCCTGTTCGGGCTCCTCCTCATGGGCGAGGACGAGTGCGGCCCGAGCGCCGGCAACGGCGGATCGAGCGTCTCGATCGACCCCGCATCCGTCCCCGAGACGGAGATTGCCGGCTACGGCCACGAGCAGCTTGTGAACGCCGCATATGTCATGCAGGCGGGCAAAGACCTCGGCCTGAACGCGCGGGATCAGACCATCGGCGTCATGACTGCGATGGGTGAATCCAGCCTCCGGAACATCGACTACGGCGACTGGGAAACCGGCGGGGTCACCAACCCCGACGGCACCCGCACGACGTCGATCGGCCTGTTCCAGCAGCAGGACGGATGGGGCACCCGCGAGGAGCGGCTGGACCCCTACATCTCGTCGACGAAGTTCTTCAACGCGATGACCACGAAGGTTCCCGACCGCGAGTCGCTGGAACCGACGATCGTCGCCCACCGCACTCAGGTGAACGCCGACCCGTACCACTACACGAAGTTCTGGGACGGCGCGGTGCAGATCGTCGAGGGCCTGAGTGGTGTCCGCACCGGCCTCGACTCCGGCGACGGCAGCGCCAGCGGCGGCGCATGCGAGGGCCTGCTTCCCGGCGAAGTCAGCGCCGAAGGCTGGGCCTCCCCCGGCGCCGGCCCGGTCAGCAGCCCCTACGGCATCCGCGTGCACCCGATCTACGGCACGCAGCGACTCCACGCCGGCACCGACCTTGCCGGCGGCGGCTGCGACGGCCCGATCTGCTTCTGGGTGCGTAGGTCCGCCGAGAACTCCTCGACAAGCGCGGGCGTCCAGTTCCACGGGTCTTCGTTGACGTGGCTGATGAAGCGCTCGACCATCCGGAGCCGTTGGTCGATGGTCGCGAACTGCAGGTTGCGTGACAGCTGCTGGTTCCGCCAGCCCTCGAGCATCTTCTGGAGCACCTGCTCGTCGGGCCGGAGGACCGGCACCGACTCGACCAGGCGGACCCGTCCGGAGCCATCAACCTGCATCAAATCCTCCCGAGAATCCGGTTTCATCCAGTGATTCCATGATGCATCTGATGAGACGCCATCTGTGTTTGCGCAGGTCAACGGCGTGTCGCGGTGGCCGCGCAACGCCTGATCGTTCCGCCGCCACACACGGTTTGACGCCGTTACGACGACGTTCGGTGCTGCGTTTCCGCTGGTCAGAGCTGGGTTAAGTACGGCCAGCGGGGCAGTGAGTCAGCCGCCCGCGATTGATTCATCCGATGCAATACGCAGACTAGTACCTTACATAAGCATTGTTATCGGCGGTCAATCGGGACGAGTCGAAGCAGATGAGAGAGCCCGTCCCATGGAGTCGGTGACCCGCGACCTCCCCGTAGCACTCACACACACGCGCCCCCAGATCGCCGAATTCGCGCGGGCCAACAGCAACTACAGTTCGGCGGCATGGGGCGCGTCCAGGGGCATTACGAGTGGGCGCGCAGGGACACGCCCCCCGTTGCTCGGACCGCCGCCGATCTTCCGCCCGGCCGGCGCGAGACGCTCGCGTGGCGCCTCAGCGATCGCGATGGCTTCCACCTGGCTCAGGCACTCGACCACCTGGAGGACACCTGTGAGGCGAGCCTGCTGCAGTTCGAGCAATTGCCGCCGTTTGATCGCGCTGTCGCGGACCGATCCGGCATCTACCATCTCTTCGCTGGCTCACGCGCGGCCTGCCTCGGACGGTTCACCGAGTCACGCTGGTGCGAGGCGCAAGTCTCGCGATCAGGCGCAGAGCCCGTCTCCAATGTGGCCAATATCCCGCTCGAGCTTCGCTGCGATCGCGCAGCTGGCCGCTGGCCGCCCCAGATCGACGGCAAAGGGCCGCGCGCAAAGATCCGACGCCGGCTTGTCGAAGAGCTCGGGTGTGGGTGCGCGACGTGTCCGGATCCATGGGCGACCAAGATCGATCATGACCACCTGACCGGACTGGTCCGTGGCTACCTATGCGGAGCCTGTAACACGGTGGTCGACCTGTGTCGACACCTGTCGGGCTGCCGATTTGCCGACTACCTCGCCAACCCTCCGGCCGCGCCTCTCGGCATCGAGTACCCCGGTTGGAGGGCCCAGCTCGCGAGTCCGAGATACGTCGCCCGCTGTCGGCGGCCACGAGAAACTGCCCGGAGACGGCCACGAAGCTGCCCGGTGGCGGACATGAGAACTGCCCACTGACGGTCATGGGATCTGCCCGACACGACGTCGTCTGCCTCACCGGTTCCCACGGTTGAGGCCCCTCCTCAGGTGCGGTTGGCGTGCTGATGCGCCGTTCGCCCCTGAGGAGGGACATGTGAAGTCTGCCGAGGAGATCATGGAAATCTTGGATGCCTACGACCTGACTGGGTCGTTTCGTGATGCCGGTGAGTTGGCCGGCTGTTCGCACCACACGGTGAAGCACTACGTGGACCGCCGCGCTGCCGGCGGGGAGCTGGACCAGACCGCAGCCCGGCTGCAGTTGATCGATGAGTACCTGCCCAAGGTCGAGGAGTGGGTCGAGCGGTCGTTCGGGAAGGTCCGTGCCGATGTCGCCCACGAGAAGCTCGTGGCGTTGGGCTACAAGGGTTCGGAACGCACCACACGCCGCGCGGTCGCTAAAGTCAAGGCGTCCTATCGCTCTGGTCGGGTGCGGGTGCACCGGCCCTGGGTCACCGAGCCGGGGATGTGGCTGCAGTACGACTACGGCGACGGCCCGGTCGTCGACGGCGTCAAGACGGTGCTGTTCGTGGCGTGGCTGGCGTGGTCGCGGTTCCGGGTCGTGCTGCCGTTGCGTGACAAGACGATGCCGTCCGTGTTCGCCGCGCTGGACGTCACGTTCCGCCGACTCGGTGGAGTGCCGACCTACGTGCTGACCGACAACGAGAAGACCGTCACGGTCGAGCACATCGCCGGGATCCCGGTCAGGAACCAGCAGTTGGTCACCTTCGCCGAGCACTACTCGGTCGTGGTGCACACCTGTGTGCCCGCGGATCCGGCGTCCAAGGGCGGCACCGAGGCGTCGGTGAAGATCAGCAAGGCCGACCTCGTCCCCAAGGACACCAACCTGCGGGAGGAGTACGCGAGTTTCGCTGAGCTCGAGGCGGCCTGCGAGGCGTTCTGCGAGAAGGTCAACACCCGTGCCCACCGGACGACGAAGCGGCCGCCGATCGAGATGCTCGCCGAGGAACGAGCTCGGCTGCACCCCGTTCCGGCGCGAGCGCACACGGTCGCGTTCGGCACCACCCGCATGGTGCCGGCGAACACCCCGATGGTGATGTTCGAGTCCGGCCAGTACTCGGTCCCACACACCCTGCTCGGTGCAACAGTGTGGGTCCGCACCCACGGGGTCGGTGAGGACGAGTGGGTCGTCATCGTTCATGTCGGCGACGACGGTCCGATCGAGGTCGCCCGCCACCGTCGCGCCACGCCGGGAACGCCGAAGATCGATGACGGGCACTTCCCGCCCCAGCCGTCCGGCCCGCTGGACCGCCAGCCCCGAGCGAAGAACGCCGCGGAGTCGGAGTTCCTCGACCTGGGTGAGGGGGCCCGGCTGTGGTTGGTCGAGGCGGCTGCCGCGGGCACGCCGCGGATGCGGGTCAAGATGACCGAGGCGCTCGCGTTGGCCAAGTTGTTCGACCCCGTCGAGGTCGACTGGGCACTGGGCCACGCCGCGGTCCATGGCCGGTTCGCCGAGGCCGACCTCTCTTCGATCCTGGACCACCACGCCCGGCAGCCCGGCACAGGTGAGCATCGTGCCAGCGAGGACTCCTCGCTGACCCAGGGCACCGCCGCGTGGGCACGGCTCGGCCAGCGGTCCACCGCGGACGGCGACGGCGAGGTGACCCGATGACGACGAGGAGCCCCATCAGCACCGCGCCGCCGTTGCCGGTCGAGTTGGAGGAGCTGCTGCGCAAGCTGCGGCTGCCGCACATCCGTCGCCACGCGCCCGAGGTGGTCGCGACCGCGAAGGCCCAACGCTGGGAGCCCGCCGAGGTCCTCAAGGCCCTGTTCGCTGAGGAGGTCGCCGGCCGGGAACGCTCCGCCTTGGCCACGAGGCGGGCGGCCGCAGGGTTCCCGACCGGCAAGACGTTCGATGCGTGGCAGCCCGAGATCTCCTCGATCCCGGCCCCGACCCAGCAGGCGCTGCGGACCTTGGAGTGGGTCCACCGGCGAGAGAACCTCGTGGTCTGCGGGCCATCCGGGACCGGGAAGACGTTCCTGCTCGAAGCGCTCGGACAACAAGCCGTCGAGCAGGGACTCAAGGTCGCCTGGTTCACCCTGGAAGACCTCGGCGTCCTGCTGCGCCGGCACCGTGCGGACGACACCGTCACCAAGGCCATCGCCCGAATCCTGCGGGCCGACCTGGTCATCGTCGATGACATCGGGCTCCTGGCCGTCGCCGCCGACGCCGCCGAAGGCCTCTACCGCCTCGTCGACGCCGCCTATGAGAAGCGCTCGGTCGCGATCAGCTCGAACCTGCACCCGTCCGGGTTCGACGAGCTCATGCCCAAGACGCTGGCCACCGCCACAGTCGACCGGCTGCTCCACCACGCCCACGTCTGCCAGACCAGCGGCGACAGCGTGCGCCTGACCCAGGCACTCGCCGGCCAGGGGGTGAGCCCGTTGAGCTGAGCACCCCGGTCGGTGGTGGCCACCGCCCCCTTGGGCAGATCCCGTGGCCACCACCGGGCAGTTCTCGTGGCCGTCAGCGGGCAGGTTTCATGTCCGCCCCTGGGCAGTTCCTACTGTCCCTTGACACGCTACCACGACTCACCTCAGCCTTTGCTGTCGATTGGGAGTCACGGCAAGCGCAGACCCCATCTGAGAACTTCGTTCATTGGAGTTAGACTTTCACACAGCGTAAGCCGTGCCGTCCCAAGGTGCGCGGCCGACGACGGATGGCGGGCAACTCCGCCGCCCAAATCACCGGGTCGGATGGCCCGAGACCGACCGAAAGGGTCAACATGGAGTCGATGACTCGGCAGAATATCTCGTCTGGGTCTCACCTCGAGAGCCTCCGGGGCTACTCGCGGGCCGTCTGCAAGGGGCCGTTTGTGTTTGTTGGTGGGATGACCGCAGGGTCGAGTGAGGGAGCCGTTGGCGGCGACGACGTCGTCGCACAGACGCGTGAGACTCTTACGCGAGTCGAGTCCGCGCTGAAAGAAGCGGGCGCGTCGATCGCGGACGTGGTCCGGACTCGGATCTTCGTCACGAATATCTCGGACTTCGAGGCGGTGGCCGCCGTCCATGGTGAGGTGTTCGGGGAGGTACGGCCAGCGAATGCGCTTGTTGAGGTTGGCGCACTGGCTCTTCCCGACCTACTCGTCGAAATCGAGGCAGACGCCATCATCGGCTAGCCGCCACCGGACCAATGTATGGTCCGTCCGGCTTGCCGGAACCAAACTAGGCATCGGCTCTGCGGTTCGGTGCCTACCTTCACAGGCCATACCCACGAAAGACCAGCGCCCCAGTCAGATTGTCTGGGGCGCTGGTCGTTTGAGCGATCGGCTCAGCCGATGGCACGTCCCGCAGGCAGTTGCGCCTGCCTGCCGTCGTGCGGGCTCCCCAATCCAGAGCGCCTCCTGCAGGAGCCGCCGAGCCGACGGACAGTCCTCACGGCGCGATGGTCAGATCCACCGACTTCTCGACGTCGATCGGGTGGTCGACGTAGTCGCCGTCCTCAAGAATCTTGGCCGTTTCCTCGTAGTTGTCCATGGGAATCTGGCCCCAGTTGTCTGGAGGCGTGTCTCCATCCCAGAGGACGTCCTTCATCGCGTCCAGCGCAGAGGTTTCGACTGGTCGGCTGGCGCTGGGCTCCTCTGCGAGGATGGCGTCAACAGCCTCGTCGGGATGCGCGAAGGCGTAGGTCCACCCCTTCATCGTTGCCTCGACGAAAGCGGTGAGCGCGTCGGGGCTGGACTGGATGGCGCTCTCGTTGGCGATCAGGCACCCGTGGAGAATGCCGACGTCATAGTCAGAAGGCTTGAAGAAGACAAGGTCCTTGTCTGTGTAACCAGCGTGATAGACCTCCTGGAGCTGCCCAAACGATGTCATCTCTGCGACGGGGTACTCGTCGTTGAGCCACGGATCCATCGTGAATCCCTGGTAGAACGTCTTAACATCGCTGGGGTCGACGCCCATCGCTGTGAGGAGGGCGTCGGCCTGGAACTCGTCGTCTGCGAAGATTCCTACCTTCTGCCCGACAAGGTCATCAGGTGAGTTGATTCCGCTGCTCTTCTTGGCCACGAGCCAGAATCCGGACTTCTGATCGAACTCCGCGATGCCCTTGATCGGGATGCCCTTGTCACGCGACAGGAAGAGGGTGCTGACGCGGTCGACGGTGAGGTCGGCCTGACCGCTGGTCAGTTGCTGAACGTTGTTGACGTTCGGCCCGCCGTAGAGAAGGTCTACATCCAGGTTTGCGTCCTCGTAGAAGCCCTGCTCCTTAGCCATCATGTATCCAGCGAACTGTGCGTTCGCCACCCAGCTCAGCTGCATCCGTAGCCTCGTCGGCGCGCCGTTTGATGTGGTGGTGCCGCCTTCGCTGTCCTTGCCGCATCCCGCGATGGAGGCAATGATCAGGAGTGCGACCGCGAGCGCGGCTGAAACCCGTCGAACTGCCATCGATATCGATCCTTTCAAGTGGGAAATCCGTATCAATTCGCCCGAGCGGGCATCGACGGCGAGCAAGAGCGTCGATGACGTGCGTGTGGCAAGGAACTTGGGAGCACAGATGCTCGGCGTCCAGTACCGCCGTGACCCCTACTGCAGGGGGCGCAGGGCACTACAAGTTCTTGGGAATGAGTGCTGTCGTATTCGCGACGATGCGTTCGAGATCTGCCAGAACGGGTCGTTCGTTCTCGACGAGCACCTGACCATTCACGACCACCAGGCTTGCCCGGTCTGAAAGACCAGTCATGATCAGGCCGATCGCCGGGTCGTGCACACCAACCCGGTCGACTCCATCGAGGCGCCAACAGGCGATGTCCGCAGCACGACCCTCCTCGAGGACGCCCAGGTCGGGCCTGCCGAGGCACTCCGCTGATCCCCTGGTTGCCATTCGGAGCAGCTCGCGTGCCGACAGCCACTTCTCGGGCTCGTTGGGGTCAGCGGGGCGGTGCGCCAGCGCAGCCAGGCGCAGATCGCCAAGCAGGTTCCCGCCATCGTTGCTGGCGGACCCGGTCGTTCCAAACCCAACCGTGATTCCGGCGTCGAGGTATTCCCGGATAGGCGCGAGTCCCCAGCCCAACCGAAGGTCCGGCGCAATGAGATGCGCGATCGCGACGCCTGCGTCGGCGAACTCGGGGATCTCCTCCCGTGGAGGTACCACAGCGTGAGCCAGCCATACTCGGTCGCTGGCCCAGCCGTGCTTCTCAAGGAAACGCCACGGCGTCATACCGTAGAGGTGGTCGCTCATTCCCGCGTCGAGCGGTTCGTAGAAGTGGGTGTGGAGGCGCACGTCGTAGTCCGCCGCCATCTGTGCGAACGCTTCGAAGAGTTCGGGCTTGTCGTAGGGGACGCCGCAGGGTCCAAGAGCGATTCGAACCATTCCAAACGGTTCCGGCTCGTGGTACTGGTCGATGAGACCCAGACAGTGCTGGACGACTCTGTCGACGGGCTCGACGAACAGGTCGTCGCAGAAGCCACCTTCGCTCTTGCCGAGCGTCATCGATGACCTTGCCGCATGGAACCGGATCCCGAGGTCGGTGGCGGCCTCGATGGTTGCGTCGATATAGCTATCGACATAGCTATCGGCCGTGGCACCGGGGAAGAATGGGTGCTGGTCGGCGACCGTGGTGATGCCACCGAGGAGCGACTGGAGGAGGACGGCGCGCGCAACCTCCCGGATGACATCTGGACCGAACTTCCCGTCGCGCCACCATCCTGTGCTTCTGGTCAGGACGCCTTCGAGCCAACTGGCCATCGTGACCCGCTCGAGTTGGGGAATCGCCCGCATTGCGCCTTCGAACAGGTGCTGGTGCGAGTTGATGAGACCTGGCAGCGCAATCATTCCACGCCCGTCGATTGTCCGTGAAACGCTGCGATCCGACAGGTCCTTTCCGACGGCGACGATCTTCGGCCCGTCGATCAGAATGTCGGCGTCTTCCAACTCGCGTTCTTGATCGTCGAAAGTGATGACACGTGTCAGTCCGCGGATCAGGATCATTCTCTCTCCTTCGTGCAGGGCTCTTACGCCCGGGTACGACTTGCTGACGGCGTCGACCTCGAGCAACGGCGCGTGGCGGTCTTCGGTCCGTCCTAGGTCCGGTGCTACTTGCGTCATGTTCCCTCGCGGAGGTCTTGTGTGCGGTGCGTCACCCCACTGAGCGATGGACCCTAGACGACATCCGAAGTTGGATGCAATATACCCGCCACGACGATCAGAGTCAACAGACTCTTGACCGTCTCCTTGCCGGGCTCGGCGCGCTGTTCCCACGCCATCCGAACGCCGCCGATGATGACGGACACGACGGCGGCCGCGCCCATGTACCACCACAGCGACGACTGCAGAAACAGCACGGCACCGCCCGCGCCCTGCGGCCCGTTCGGGAGCAGACCAGACACCAGCGCGGTCGCGCCGCTGATGAGGAAGATCGCACCGAGCACGATCCCCAGTCGGCCCGCGGCCTGGAAGCCCTCACCGCTGCGCATCCGCGTAGCGATGAGAGCACCGAGGAGGATGATCGAGATAGCCGCGAGCACGATCGCAATCCAGGTCACCCAGCCGAGCACCTGAATGATGCCGTCAGAGTTCGGAGCGGTCGCACCCGCAGCGATCGACGAGCCACCGCCCGTCCCGGTCAGGTTCGGCGTGCCGACGTTCACCCAGAGCGTGCCGAGCGAGGCGACAGCCTTCCCGAACGCTTCCATGACGGCATCCGCCATGTTCTGGATGGCATCGCCGACGACACTGTTTGCCCACTCGCCGGCCTTGCAGCCGAAGTCGAGCGGCGCACATTCACTCGCGGCCATGTTCTACCCCTCCGTCCAGCTCACATAACCCGAGAGGTCCGGCAACTCAGCGAGGCGTGCAGGCTCAGGGTTCGAGGCGTCGAGCTTCCAGTCCCCGTCCGCCCAGACGAGTTCGAGAACGGCGGAGCCGTTGACGCTCTGGCCGTTGCTGCTGCCGCGGAACGCGATGTCGACACGAGCGGACTCGCCGTCGTACGCGAGCATGCGAAAGCCGGCGATAGATGCCCGCACGTCGGATGGCGCAGCCGCTCCCTGAGCGTTGAGCAGGGTGTCACGGTACGGGCCATCCGTCAGGGCGTACTCGAGAAATGCCTGTCGCTGCTCGGCGGGTCCGAAACCGATGATCGTCACGTTCGCGGCTGCGAACAGTGCACCCTCAGGCGAGTGCTGGAAGCAGTACGGGTAGCCCTCTGGGGCCGTGTCCCCCGGCCCCGCCGTGGAAGAGGTCGGGAAGGCGTAGACGTCCTGGAACCGCCATTCGGCGGCGGGAGCTGTCGTCACCGTCCCGGATAGCTCCTCGCCCGCCAGGCCACAAACGCTCGCGCCGCCCGCGACCCCGGAAGGCTCCGGGGAAGGGGCGGCGCTGCTTGTGGCACTGGACGACGGGTCGGGAGCCGGCGGCGCGGCGTCGTCGTCTCGGTTCAGGTTGAGAACCGTCAGAACGATGCCCGCCACGATGAGCGCGACCACCACGACCGCCCCGACGATGAAGCCGGGGCGCGTGAACGGGTTCTGCTGCGTGTCGTCGTCCTCAGCCATGACGGCTCCTCTCAGGCCCCGGCGAGGATGCCGACGAGAGCGGCACCACCACCGATCACGATCGCTCCGGCCATCGGCCAAAGGATCTTCGGCAGAGCATCGTGACCCTCACCGCGGCGGAAGCTGACGGCGATGAGGATGCCGCCGACGATGATCGCGCCGCCGACGACGACGTAGCCGATCCACTTCAGCCAGGACAGGATGATGGTCACGCCTTCGGTGCCCGGAGGCTGTACGGGGTCCGGGTCAGGAATGACGCCGGCGAGGTTCACGGCGGTGTCGGCCGCCGCGTGGAACACGTCGATAACGGACATGCTGTTGCCTTTCAGTTCGAGGTGCCGGCGGCACCGAGGATTGCGGTCAGCTCGTCGACGAGACGCTGAGCTTCGCGCGGAGAAGATGAGAGAGCCGGCGGCTCTCCCACGCGCCATGCATCGACCCACGGCACCGACCAGGTGCGCGGGACTCCCCCGCTGACGACCTGCATCAGGTCGCGCAACGAGCGAGGCAGTCGACCAGGTGCGTCAGCCATGACGACCAGGCCCAAGACTTCAACAGACGGGACGAGGCCCGCGGCCCACTGCCGCATCGCGGCCTGCGCCGCGCGCAACCCGCGAGCGTCTGAGCGGGCGACGAGAACCGTCCGTGCGGGCGTCGTGGAGGCGGTGCGCGGCCACGAGTGGCCCGCCGCCTGCGAGCCCGGCATCAGCGCCGCCAGCGTGGACTCTCCCGCGCCGCCGTGTGCGCCTACCCACCACAGCGCAGCCGTGGTGTTGCGGTCGTAGATCGGCAGCTGGTCGACGCGATCCGGTGCGGGGATTCCTCGCTGCGGAGCCACCGGGCCGAACGTGTCGGGCACGGCCGCGATCGGGGCCGCCTCGGTAGGCGGCGGCGTCGTCGGCCGAGAAAGCCACGGGTTGAGCGGGTCGCTCATGTTGCCCCCCTAGGTACAGTGAGATTCACCCTAATAAGGGAATCCTACGCCCAAGCGCCCAAACAAGGAAGGGTGAACCCGAATGAACCCGAACCTATACAAACATGCCCTAACCGGTACACTAGGACCGTGGAGCCAACAGGAGGTCTCACCGTGAGCAGCGACAGCGGTGCGTGTGACGCGCTCGATCGCCTATTCGAGCAGAGCCCTCCGACCCTCGGCCCCACCGAAGTAGCAGAACGACTCGGAGTCTCTAACAAGAGCGTGTACACGTGGCTCCGCGAGGGACTGATCCCCGGCTACAAGGTCGGCTCGACGTGGTTCATCATCCGCGACGAGCTGAAAGACACCTTGCGCCGGGGTGCGAATGTCCCTCGCGACACCGGCCCGGTCGTCGTCATCAACTCAGAACGGCACGAAGGGGACTGACATGCGGAAGATCGGGACGGCGCTACTCATAGTCGTCACCGCGGCGGCCCTGACCGCCTGCACCGGCCAGAACAACGCGCCAGCGCCGACCCCCAGCGCCAGTAGCACCGGCCCGATCTATCCCGACCTCGACCAGTTCACCCCCGCCCCCGAAGGCCTCATCGACGAGGACAGCGGAGAGACGCACGGCCCGCGGCCCGTGCCCACGTGGGATGACGAATCGCGCGAGAGCGCAACGGCGGCCGCGGTCGCCGTGATGACCGCCTACGCGCGCCCCGATCTTCCGTTCGAGCAGTGGTGGGCCGGCTTGCAGCCCCTCCTCGACAACAAGGCCACCCAGGACTACGCCTACATGGACCCGGCACGCATCGTCGCGACGAGCGTCACCGGCCCCGCCGTCATCACCGACGACACGAGCGCTTACGTCGCGTTCGTCGACGTCCCCACCAACGCCGGCACCTACGGCGTCGTGCTCAGCCGTGCCGACGCTGACTCCCCCTGGCTCGCGGGGCGCTTCATCCTCCCCGAAGGGGTGAACTGATGGCAGCGCCCAAGGGCAGCGCCGCCTACGCGATCGCGGCGGTGCCGCTCCTCATCGTCGGCTCCCTGTTCGGGCTCCTCCTCATGGGCGAGGACGAGTGCGGCCCGAGCGCCGGCAACGGCGGATCGAGCGTCTCGATCGACCCCGCATCCGTCCCCGAGACGGAGATTGCCGGCTACGGCCACGAGCAGCTTGTGAACGCCGCATATGTCATGCAGGCGGGCAAAGACCTCGGCCTGAACGCGCGGGATCAGACCATCGGCGTCATGACTGCGATGGGTGAATCCAGCCTCCGGAACATCGACTACGGCGACTGGGAAACCGGCGGGGTCACCAACCCCGACGGCACCCGCACGACGTCGATCGGCCTGTTCCAGCAGCAGGACGGATGGGGCACCCGCGAGGAGCGGCTGGACCCCTACATCTCGTCGACGAAGTTCTTCAACGCGATGACCACGAAGGTTCCCGACCGCGAGTCGCTGGAACCGACGATCGTCGCCCACCGCACTCAGGTGAACGCCGACCCGTACCACTACACGAAGTTCTGGGACGGCGCGGTGCAGATCGTCGAGGGCCTGAGTGGTGTCCGCACCGGCCTCGACTCCGGCGACGGCAGCGCCAGCGGCGGCGCATGCGAGGGCCTGCTTCCCGGCGAAGTCAGCGCCGAAGGCTGGGCCTCCCCCGGCGCCGGCCCGGTCAGCAGCCCCTACGGCATCCGCGTGCACCCGATCTACGGCACGCAGCGACTCCACGCCGGCACCGACCTTGCCGGCGGCGGCTGCGACGGCCCGATCTGCTTCTGGGTGCGTAGGTCCGCCGAGAACTCCTCGACAAGCGCGGGCGTCCAGTTCCACGGGTCTTCGTTGACGTGGCTGATGAAGCGCTCGACCATCCGGAGCCGTTGGTCGATGGTCGCGAACTGCAGGTTGCGTGACAGCTGCTGGTTCCGCCAGCCCTCGAGCATCTTCTGGAGCACCTGCTCGTCGGGCCGGAGGACCGGCACCGACTCGACCAGGCGGACCCGTCCGGAGCCATCAACCTGCATCAAATCCTCCCGAGAATCCGGTTTCATCCAGTGATTCCATGATGCATCTGATGAGACGCCATCTGTGTTTGCGCAGGTCAACGGCGTGTCGCGGTGGCCGCGCAACGCCTGATCGTTCCGCCGCCACACACGGTTTGACGCCGTTACGACGACGTTCGGTGCTGCGTTTCCGCTGGTCAGAGCTGGGTTAAGTACGGCCAGCGGGGCAGTGAGTCAGCCGCCCGCGATTGATTCATCCGATGCAATACGCAGACTAGTAGTTGACATAATATTTATTATCGGCCTCTGAACAACGGGAGCAGAAGTAGCTGCGGGAAGCTCCCGTCCACGGACGAAGCCGACGCAATCGCAAGTAACAACCGTCAGGGCTCGTGACCGGTCGCGATGCCTTTTTTAGGGTGTCAGGGGTTTATGGAGAGGAAGATAAAGGCGGCGAAGAGGATCAGATGTATGGTGCCTTGGAGTCTTGTGGCGCGGCCTGGTGCCACTGTCAGTGCCCCCACGATGATGGTGAGGGCAAGCAGAACCATTTGTGTCGGTTCGAGCCCGAGTGTGAGGGGTCCTTCCAACCAGATCATTGCCACGGCGATCGCCGGGATGGTCAGACCGATGCTGGCGATCGCCGAACCGTAGCCGAGGTTGAGGCTAATCTGCATTCGGTCCCGCAGCGCAGCGCGGGTGGCGGCCAGCCCCTCGGGCAGCAGCACCAGCAGGGCAATGACCACCCCGACGAATGATTGGGGGATGCCGGCCGCCGACACTGCAGCTTCGATCACCGGTGAGATTGTCTTGGCGAGGCCAACAACCGCCACCAGTGCTGCGACGAGCAGGATGAGGCTTGTCAGGGCCGACCGTTTTGACGGGGGCGTTGCATGTTCCTGGTCGGGGGGCGCTCCTGGGACAGTGGTCACGGGAAGGAAGAAATCGCGGTGGCGCACTGTCTGTGTCATCACGAATGACGCGTAGAGAACCAGTGAGGCGACGGCGGCGAAACCGAGTTGCGCGGCCGAAAATGTCGGACCGGGCTGGGCGGTAGTGAATGCGGGAAGCACCAGGGTCATCGTTGATAACGTCGCGACGACCGCCAATGCTGCGCCGGTGCCTTCGGGATTGAACCGGGCCAACCCGTGCCGCAGCGCCCCAACCAGAAGTGACAAACCTACAATGCCGTTGACGGTAATCATCACGGCTGCGAAAACTGTGTCCCTCGCAAGCGAACGGCTTTCCGGTCCACCCGAGAGCATCAGGGTAAGGATCAGTGCGACCTCGATAACCGTCACCGCAACGGCCAGAATCAGGGACCCGAAAGGTTCCCCCACGCGGTGTGCGATGACTTCAGCATGATGAACAGCGGAAAGGACCGCTCCGATCAACACCACCGCCACAGCCACGACAAGCAACGGAGCCAATGCCTGTCCCCAGGTCAACAGAAGCAGAATGCATGCAAGGATCGGAACCGCTACGAACCATTTATCCAGCAGGAAACGGACCAAGGGTTCCTCCTCCAGTTATCAGCCCGGCGGACTACGGATGAGCGTAATGGTCGGTTATCAGAGCGGTCCGCCAATCGCGACAAGCTAGTCTCCCACTTCGGCCTCCTCAGCGGTGACGGCGGCGATCGCGGAAGTTATCGTCCTAAGTGTAGGGGCGGCAGGCTGAGCCGGTCATCGAGGCTCTGGGTTTTGTCGGTGACAACGGCTGTCAGGTATCCGAAGCGGCGACTGCTCCGACGATCAGTAGGACACCAAAAGCCGTTCC
Source organism: Arthrobacter sp. D5-1 (assembly GCF_017357425.1). Classification (NCBI taxonomy): domain Bacteria; kingdom Bacillati; phylum Actinomycetota; class Actinomycetes; order Micrococcales; family Micrococcaceae; genus Arthrobacter; species Arthrobacter sp. D5-1. Next base: position 102,808 of record NZ_CP014572.1, read on the forward strand.
GGCTAATCCAGTCATTCCGGCCCACTTGCGGGTCTTAGCTGTCCGAGCGCCCTCCTGCGCGTCTTCCGTCTGCCCGGGCATTTGCATTCCGCGCTGGCTCTTGGTAGCTGCGAAGGCCCAAACGACAAGCAGGGCAACCCCGATGTTAATGATCAACACACCGATGAGTACGATGCCAAGCGCCGGTTCCACGCGTTCTCCTATCTTGCGCAACGCCACTCCCGTATGAATCTGAGGCCACAGCGGAACGCTGACTTCACAGTTGCTTGGTGGTAATTCATTTTGAGATGTTTGCAGTGAACGTCTTATCGGGATCCTCGTCCCGGTCGTGCGGGCCAGCGGTGGTCACCGGTTCGCCGTGCATCTGTCTGCGGTCTTCCTTGTTCTCGTTGCCTCGGGTCTTGAGCAGACTCGCGGCGGTCGCTACGACGATGGTGGCGGTGATGAAGAGCAGCGAGAGCCAGATGGGGATCTCCGGCACCCACAGGAGCGGTTGCCCGTCGTTGATGAAGGGGAGCTCGTTGACGTGCAGGGCGTGGAAGACGAGCTTCACGCCGATGAAGGCGAGGATAACGGCCAGCCCCTGGGCGAGGTAGACCAGACGCTCGAGCAGGCCTCCGATGAGGAAGAACAACTGACGCAGACCCATCAGCGCGAACGCGTTGGCGGTGAAGACGATGTAGGCCTCGTTGGTCAGGCCGTAGATCGCAGGGATTGAGTCGACGGCGAAGATGAGGTCCACGAAACCGATCGCAATGATTGTGAGCAGCATCGGCGTGATGAAACGCTTCCCGCCCTGCATGACGGTGAGCTTGTCCTGGTGATACTCGTCAGTGACGGGCAGGACCCGGCGGACAAGTGTCATGAACTTACCGTCAGCGGGGTTGGACTCGTGGCTGCTGAAGGCTTGCCGGTAGGCCAGGACGAGGAGGAGGGCGCCGAAGATGTAGAAGACCCAGGAGAAGTTTTCGATCAGGGCCGCTCCGACGGCGATGAACCCGCCGCGCAGGATCAGTGCGATGATGATCCCGATCATCAGGACCTTCTGCTGGTACTTCTTCGGTACTGCGAATCCGGCCATTACGATGAGGAAGACGAACAGGTTGTCGATCGACAGTGCCTTCTCGGTGAGGTAGCCGGCGAAGTACTCGCCGCCGAACGTCCATCCCGAGACCGTGCCGATCCCCACCCCGAACAGTAGTGCGAGGCCGATGTAGAACGCGGACCAGCGGGCCGATTCTGCGATGGACGGCTCGTGGGGTTTACGGACGTGGGCGAAGAACTCGTAGACGAAGAACAGGATCGTCACGGCAATCGTGATGAGCCAGATCATAGGTGTGACCTGCATAAGGGGGGCTCCCAAGGGGTAGGCGTTGAACAAGAACGCCAAGGTCTCCTCCGCCCGGATGACACCGGAACTGTCGGCCCGAGATGCTTCAGTGCATCCGTATTGACGGGCCGATCACAGACGGGAGTACTCCCCTTGATAGGAAAATCATAGCCGGACCAAAACCGTCGTCCAAACCCACAGATCATGCCGCCGGTAGCACCCGGGACTGCTCCGGTCTTCCTTAGCTCGGGTCTTGGGCGCGAAGACGCGAAAACACAAACCCCATGAACTTTGCCGTGCATATTGGTTAAGCTGGCCGGATGGAACTGGCATTCGAGCTGACACCCGATTTGGCCATTGCGTTTGTGACCCTGTTCATCCTGGAGATCGTCCTGGGCGTGGACAACGTCATCTTCATCTCCATCCTGGCGAGCAAGCTTCCGGTGGAGCAGCAGGCCAAGGCCCGCAACCTCGGGTTGACGCTCGGCATGCTGATGCGGGTCGTCCTGTTGTTCGCAGCCTCCTGGATCATCTCCCTCACCGAGGATCTCTTCGAACTCTTCGGGATGGGGTTTTCCGGACGGGATCTGATCCTGCTGTTCGGCGGTTTGTTCCTGGTCTATAAAGCGGTACGGGAGATCCACGAGAAGCTCGAGGGTACCGAATCCCATGGCATGGGTGGGGCGAAGGCCGCCACGTTCGGTGCCGTGCTGGGGCAGATCATTATCCTGGACATGGTCTTCTCCTTTGACTCGGTGATCACCGCCGTCGGGATGGTGGACAATCTGCTGGTCATCATCGTCGCGGTGTTGTCCTCCTTTACCATCATGCTCTTCTCCGCGAAGTACATCTTCGCCTTCGTCAACCGGCATCCCACCGTGAAGATGCTCGCGCTGGCCTTCCTGGTGCTGATCGGGGTGTTCCTGATCGCCGACGGGTTCGAGGTCAAGATCGACAAGGCGCTCATCTACGGCCCGATGGCGTTCGCCATCGCCGTGGAAGCACTGAACCTGGCAGCCAAGCGGCGGCAGGAAAAACGCATGGGCAAGCCCATCGACCCTGTCCATCTGCGCCACGCCTACACAAAAGCAGATGACCGCGCCGCCATCGCCGCCGCAACAGCCCGCGGGCCCGAAGCCGGCGACGTCCACCTGTCCCGCAAACCGGTCACCGGCCGCATCATCGACGAGGACGGACACCAGGAACCTGCCGGGCTGGGATGACCCGATGGGGCCATCTGACCGGCCGGTTAGGCTGATCAGCTGGACTCGGCAGACAAGCTCAGCCCTGACCGGACGGCGTTCCATCCGTACGGAAGTGACCGCAGAATTGGTCGTTTCTGAGAGCTCGCAAGGCATCAAGTTCAGATCGTGACTTTTCCCTACCCATTGGGGTTGTTTGATGCGTACTGCCACCGCCCGCCCGGCAGGAAAAACTCGCGGGCAAGGGGGAACTCAGGCGCTGGCATTTTTTGAGGTGACGCCATCTGCTGGCAGAATTGATGGTGTCCACGGCGGCAGGCCGCGGACATTTTCTGTATCTGGATCCCTTGAGAGGAACCGATGTCTACTCCCGGTGACAGTCCGGGGCACAGTCCGTGCCCCCCGTTGATGCGTGAGAGCGCCTTGAACAGCAACGGGGGGTGTGGCAAGTGGAAGTAGCCTCAATCCTCGTCGGCCTATTACTGATCGTCGGCTGCGGTTTGTTTGTCGCCGCAGAATTCTCGCTGATCACCGTTAACCGGAACACGGTCAGGGAAGCCGCCGATTCCGGCGACAAGAAGTCCGTGGGCGTGCTCAAGGCGATGAACACGCTCTCGACCCAGTTATCGGGTGCCCAGCTGGGAATCACACTTACAAACCTCGGCATCGGTTTTCTGGCCGAGCCCGCAATTGCCGCCCTCATCGTCGGTCCGCTGATGGACGCCGGCCTCGCGGCCCCGGTGGCACGCTCTGCCTCGGTGGTCCTCGCCCTGATCCTGGCAACACTGCTGACCATGGTCTTCGGCGAACTCGTACCGAAAAACCTGGCCATCGCAAAGCCCTTGGCGACCGCGCGGGCCACCGCCGGCTTCCAGCGGGGCTTCAGTACCGCGACGGGACCGCTGCTGCGCTTTTTCAACGGCACCGCGAACAAGCTGGTCCGCGCCCTCGGCATCGAACCTCAGGAAGAACTCGCTTCGGCGCGCTCCCCCGAGGAACTCGCCTTCCTCGTGCGGCACTCGGCCCGGCAGGGCATCCTCCCCGAGGAGACCGCCGACCTGGTCCAGCGGTCATTCGCCTTCGGGTCCCGCCGCGCTCACGATGCCATGACACCGCGCACCCGGATGGTCACGCTGGCGCCGGAGCAAAGCGTCCAGGAAATGCTGCAGACCGCCGCCGAAACCGGACATTCACGGTTCCCGGTGATGAAGTCCGGCTCCCATGAGGTGCTGGGCATCGTGCACGTCCGACGGGGACTGGCAGTGGCCTTTTCCGACCGCGAGCAGACAGCTCTCGCCGATGTCATGGACAAACCCACCCTCATACCCGACACCGTCGAGCTCGATGACCTGATGGACACGCTTCGAGCCGGCGGGCTGCAGATGGCGGTCCTGATCGATGAAACAGGCGACATCGCCGGGCTGATCACCCTCGAGGACCTCGTCGAGGAACTGGTCGGCGAGGTCGTGGACGAACACGACCCTCAGGACGGCACGAGCGAACGGCTACCCTTCGGTCTCTGGCGTCTCGACGGCGCGCTGCGCCCCGACGAGGCGACAGCGATCCTGGGCCACACGGTGCCCGAGGGGACGGAGTACGACACTCTGGCCGGCCTGGTCACGCTTGAGCTGGGGCATATCGCCCGGCCCGGCGATGCCATTCAGATCGCCACGGAGCAGTCCCACGGCCACCCGGCGGCAACCGTTGAACTGCGCGTGGAGGAAATGGACGGGGCACGCATCGCCAAAATCCTGGCCACCGCCAGCCCCCGCAACGACGAAACAGAGGAACGCTAGTGGATACCGCCGGGATTATTCTGACCATCGTCCTGCTCGCCGCGAACTTCTTCTTCGTCGGGGCCGAGTTTTCCCTCATCGCCGCGCGGCGAAGCATCATCGAACCGTTGGCCCAACAGGGCGGGCGGTCCGCCCGGATCACCCTGTGGGCCATCGAAAACGTTTCTCTGATGATGGCCGGCGCCCAGCTCGGAATCACCGTCTGTTCCCTCGCCCTGGGCTACGTCACCAAACCCATGGTCGTCTACGCCCTGGAGGGGCCCTTCGAAGCATGGGGCGTCCCGGATGGCTGGATCGACCCGATCGCGTACGCCGTCGCCCTGTCCGTGGTGACCTACCTGCATGTCGTGCTCGGCGAGATGGTGCCGAAGAACATCGCCCTGGCCGGCCCGGAACGAATGGCTCTGGTCCTCGGACCGGTCCTGGTCGTCGTCGTGCGCATCCTGCAGCCGCTCCTGTGGCTGATGAACTCCATGGGTAACGGGATTCTGCGCCTGTTCAAGGTCGAACCGAAGAACGAAGTGGCCAGCGCCTTCACACGGGACGAAGTAGCGGGCCTGGTCGAGGAATCCCGCGAAGGCGGCCTGCTGGACAAACAGGACGAACGCCTCCTCCTCGGAGCCCTCACCTTCGAGGAACGCTCCGTGGAAAGTATCGTGATTCCCCTGGATAAGGTCACCACGCTGCCGCACGGGTGCACCCCGGACCAGATCGAACAGATTGCCGCCAACGGCTTCTCCCGTTTCCCCGTCCAGGCACTGACCGGTGAACTCACAGGCTACGTGCATGTCAAGGACCTCCTCGGCCTGGGCGCCGCGGACCGCAATCATCCACTGCCGACACACCGCATCCGGGATCTGCCCCGCGTGCATCTGGACGACGGCCTCCGCGTCTCCCTGCGCCGCATGCAGCGCGAAGGAGCCCACCTGGCCCTCGCCACCGACGAGGGCGGGAGACCCTACGGCATCGTCACCCTGGAGGACATGCTCGAGGAACTCGTGGGCCAGATCCGCGACAACAGCCGGGCATCCAGGACCGCCGCGCCCAGAACGGCTTAGGAAAGCCACGCTGACGCGGGACCAAAGCTATATCCACCCGCGTCAGCCTGCCCCCGGCGAAGGCTACAAAAAACAGGCACCCTGCCACCGGCAGGGTGGCACGTCCTGAGCCGCAACCCCGCGCCGCCGCGGCGGCCGGCCCTCCCCGGCGAAAATCCGCCCTATAACTGCCCGCTGAGGCAGATTGGAGACCAATGATGACAACCGTCGTTTTGCCTTTTTCTGTGCCCGAACACTCATCTGCAGCAGCAGGTCTGACTGGCGTCTCCCAATGGGCTGTGGAGCTGATGGAGGGAATCGGCGCGCCCGGTGCCGGACTGATCGTGGCACTGGAGAACCTTTTCCCGCCGCTGCCCAGCGAGATCATTCTCCCGCTGGCCGGCTTCACAGCCAGCCGGGGTAGCTTCAGCCTGGTCGAGGCGCTGCTATGGACCACCATCGGCTCAGTGCTCGGAGCATGGCTGCTCTACGGGATAGGCGCCCTCTTAGGCCGGGACCGGATGCGGGCCATCGCGCGCAGACTGCCCCTGGTGGATGTCGAAGATGTGGACAAAGCCGAAAACTGGTTCCACCGCTACGGGTACCGTGCGGTTTTTTTCGGCCGAATGGTCCCCTTGTTCCGGTCCCTGATCTCCATTCCGGCAGGGATCGGGCGGATGAGCGTGTGGAAATTCCTGCTGCTGACGCTCGGGGGAAGTTTGATCTGGAATACGGTATTTGTCCTCGCGGGTTTCTACCTGGGCGAGAACTGGCATCTGGTCGAGCAGTACGCCGGAATCCTTCAAAAAGCCGTGATCGCCGGCCTCGCCCTAGCCATCGTCTGGTGGGTGGCCGCGAAGATGACTAAGCGACGCGAGAAAGCCGACGCTACCTGAGTGAAGCCACCGGACGTCTTCTGGAATCCTGTCACGGGGCGGACGACCCTTCAGGACTTCATCTATCGCAGGAATTCACCATGTGTTCGGGCGGGGCCTCAACCCTGCCGAGGCCTGAAATTGGCGAAGCTCCAGTCAAATAGCGGTTGACCGGAGCTTCGGTCCATTATGTGCCGGTAAACCTGAGGATTACCTGTGAGGCTGGAGAGGGAATCTCGATTATCACCGTCTAAGAAAACCGTTGCAGACGGTGGGTATTTCCGGGGTTTCAGCGCACGTAGGGCGGGACGGAGGCGTCGTTGAAGGGCTCGAACCAGTCCTCGACTTTCATCGGTGCAAGGCCCAGCTGCATGTTCAGCTCGATGTCGCCTTCGAAGCCGTCCATGGCGTTCTGGTAGAGCATTTCGCTGTCTATGTCTTCGAGCATGTTTTGTTCCAGCATGCCCCGCCAGTCGCCCGGAAGGTCCAGGTCGTACAGGTCCTGAATGACTTCGACTTGGTCAAAAAGGCAGCGGAGCGCCAGTTCCTGGGCCACGCAGGACGGGTGGGTCCATCCCCGGATCAGTGCCCCGGTCATGTCCACGGCGATGACGAGGAACTGTTGGGTGAACCGGACGTCGTATTTATCGGCGTGCCGGGGTGGAAGTCCGGACAGGACGAAGGTGGTGGCGATGTCCTGGCGGTCGATCCGGTCGAGCTTCAGCAGGCCGTTGAGATCCTCGAAGAGCTGGTCTATTAGGACGGCCGATGCCTCCCAGAGGGATCCGGCCAGGAGCGTTGCCTGGAACAGGCTCTGGTCGCGCTGCTCCGGCGTGATTGAACTTATCCATTCGAGGTCCTCAGCGTCCAGTCGGTTCCGTTGGTCCTCTGTCAGGTCCTCCAGCCGGGGTTCGAAACCCAGCTGCTCTAGGCTTAGGCCGGTCAGGTCCTCGCCGACGTGGAGCGCGTGCTCGATGTAGTTCTCGTCCCCGGTCATGGCCCCGATGCTACCGCCTCCCCCGGGCCCGTCTTGCTTCAGGTCGAGGGGGCGGTCTATGGTGGCAGGAGTTTCACCACTTTCACCGGTTTCACCTAGTTTCACCCGAGGAGGGTATGGTGCAGAATCCCTTCAAGCCGACGGCCGGAGCGACGCCTCCTGAGCTGGTCGGACGGGCCGGGCTGCTGGACGATTTCGAGTATGGCCTGCAGCAGGGTTCCGGAGCCCCTGGGCTCTTGACTATCATCACCGGCTCCCGGGGCATCGGCAAGACGGTCATGTTGAGCGAAGCCGAAGGTATCGCCCGGAATCACGGGTGGGCTGTGATTTCCCGGACGGCCACGCCGGGCTTCCTCGCCGGGGTTGGTGATGACATGCTCCGCCTCCTTGATGAACTCGGGGACGGGCCTCCGTCCCGGAAGATCACCGCTTTTTCAGCGGCAGGGTTCGGACTGACGACCCAGCTTCCGCCGGAACGTGCCGTGGACTGGCGCCGGACCGGGAACGACCTGCTGCGCCTGCTGGACGCGAAAGGCACAGGACTCGTCATCACCATCGATGAGATCCATGCCGTCGACAGGGCGGAGATCGCCCAGCTGGCCGCCGACGTCCAGCACTTCATCCGCGACGGGCTGCCCATCGGCCTGATCTTCGCCGGCCTGCCATCAGCCGTGTCGGACCTTCTCAATGAAGGCGTTGCCACCTTCCTGCGTCGGGCCGACAGGATCAATCTTCATGAGGCAGCTATCGCCGAAGTCACCGCCTCGTACAGCGAGCTCTTCAGCCAGGGAGGCATCAGCATCTCCCCCGACCTCATCAACCAGGCCGCCGAAGCAACCGAAGGGTATCCCTTCCTGATCCAACTGGTGGGCTACTATCTCTGGCTGGAAGCCGACAGGGCAGGATGGAAACTCGACGTGACCAACGTTCAGCGTGGAATCGCTGCCGCCCAACGACGAAACACCTTAGTAGTCGTCGAGTCGGCACTGTCGGACATCTCAGACAAAGACCGCGAGTTCCTGAACGCAATGGCCGGCCAGGACGGCCCCTCTGCCGCCGGTCAAATCGGCGCCATCCTCAAAGCCAAACCCAACGTCGTGTCCAAATACCGCAACAGGCTCATCGCCGCGGGCCTGATTGAGTCTGCCGGCTACGGCAAAGTGGACTTCGCAATCCCCGGGCTCCGCCAATACCTCCGCGAGTAGATTGACAGAAGGGTGGATCTACGTATAGACGCTGTGGCCCTCACGTCGTAACCTCCAGACATGAGTTACCGGCTGTCTTCGCTCCTAAACGTAAGTCCTGTCGATGGACGTTATGTTTTCCTCCTGGTCGAATGGAATGACTTCGCCCATGGAGTCAAGGAAGAGCTGCACCGCCAAGCGGACGCTTTTGGACAGGCCATGCGTACCAACGGGGTATTTATCAGGGCATTCGAACGATCGACTGACGCCGTCGTTGAAGAAGTGATGGATAAGCAATGGCCAGCCGAAATTGCCGAGAGGTTCATGACGGACCAGGAGCCCATCATCCTGATATTCGACCGGGACTGGGCGGATTTTGATCCTAGGGAACATCCTTATGGAATCATTTGGGTTTCCGACTTCCAGGATGACCCAGCTGCTGTACGTCCGTTGCTTTCCGAGCTAGCAATGCGAACTGCCAGGGGGGATGACATAATCGCTTACCTACAGGAGGTCGCCGAGAAGGAACGACGCACAAGCGCCCTTGATGTTGTGGAGCGCGGCACAGGGTTGCTTGCCCGAATCGCCAGTTACGTAGAAATAAAGCCGGAAATCTTTGGCGTAGCGGTGGACCTAAAAGCCATCTTGCGGGACATGGCGGAGCGAAAGACATAGCGCAGAGCCTGCGGTTGGCCCCGGGTCATCAGGGATCCCGGACCGTCAAGAGGGGCTGACTCTAGACGTGCTGAAACCGTGAACCGGCCCCACGCCCGGCAAGTACTCTCGGGCGAAGTCACATGGAGCTCCCCAACAAGGACAGAGAGCACTCGCCGCTGCACATCCTCCGACAAATACATACTTCCAGCAACAAACCACGACCAAGCCACGGTGTTGGCAAGGCTATGAAGCCCTCCGGTTTTGGCGGTCAAGAGAAGCGTTGAACAGATCACTGCTACGCGGAAGGGGCACCAAGATGGGAACACGTCTGCCGCGATCATGCCCATCCTGCCCGTCGATTGGCGCGGTTTATGGGCAGAGCCGGTCCAGGGTCTCTTGGAGGGCAGAGACCATTTGGTCATCCCATAGGTTGAACTTGTCATCCGTTCTCGGATCCTCAACGGGTGCGGGCATCGGAGGTGGTATCAGGGTCATCGTGGCCTGGTACTGGCCATCGGTGCTCGCGACTGACGCGGTGCGGTAGGTCCAGAACCCGCCAGTACCGCCGAACCGGTGCTTATCGTCGCAGTCCTGGTTCCACTTCCAGAGCCCGAGACCGTACAGCGGGAAGGCCTCGGTCTTGGTCATTTCCCGGAGTGAGTCTTTGGACAACAGGTCCCCGCGAAACAATGCTGCGTAGAAGTCGTTGATATCGGACATGGTGGAAATTGCTCCGTAAGCAGGCGATCCTAGAACACCCGGTGATTCAGTGACATCAAGGCGTTCTCCGCCGTAGGTGATGTAGCCCCGGATCACTCCGGGTTCAGCAGCTGCAGCCTGATCTAGGGCTGTATCCTCCAGTTTCAGCGGATCAATAACGTCCTCGCGCAGCACCTCGGTAAACGGGCGGCCCCGCAACTTCTCCACGAGCTGCCCCAAGGCCATATAACCGGAATCGGAATAGCGGAAAGAGCCTACGTCCCGAGCCTCCCACGGCAGTTGCGCCGTAAGTTCCAGGGCCCGTTGTGTAGTGATGTCTTCTGCAATAACACTCGGGACGTCGGCGTCGGTTTTCTCGGTGGCGTCCCGGAAGGTGCGCATGCCCGAGGTGTGTCCCAGAAGCTGCCGGACGGTGATGGGGCCGGGTGGTTTGAGGACATTGGTGAAGCTGTCCAGGATGCCGTTCACCGGATCGTCCAGACCGATGAGGCCGTCTTCCACCAGCTTCATGACCGAGACGGCTGTCATTGACTTGGTGATACTCGCGATGAACACCTGGTCGTCCGGCGTCGTCGCTTCCTTCGACTCCAGGTTCCGGACGCCATATGCCCGGGACCACGTTCCTCCCGGCCACCTGACTTCCGCCACCACTGCAACAGAGCCCTGGTCCACAAAAGCGCGCATGGTGTTATCGATAGATCTGGTCGGCGGAGGCGCGGTGCCAAAGGAGGCCGGCGCGGGTACGGGTTCGGAGTAAGTGCACGCACCCAGTGCCAGCGCAGTTGTGGCCACTGCGCTAAGAAAAGGAATGAAGGACGTTTTCATGACGCCGCCTGATAAATGAAAGGGCTGAAGGGGGCGGGCCGCACACTACGCCGCTCCCGGTCAAGGGCTCCCCGGCGCATTAGTCCCAGCGCTTCAAGTTTAAGTACTGTGCCCTTGCCCGGTCGAGTGCCATTCCTGGGCTGTCTCCAGAGGAAGGCGAAGACGGCAGGCTTACCACCACTTCGTCAGCGCCCAGCCATTTTGTGCGCCGTTTCCGCCGTCGCCATCCTTACCGCAGCGCAAGCAACGCTTATACAAACCTCCATCCTCGGCATGTTCAACGTGCCAATGATGCCGGAGATTCAGCTTGCACAGCAGAGCCTGGATCATGGCCAACTCCGATCCGAATCGCAGCGCTCTAAAGTTCAATACTGGCCTTTAGACCGCCGCAATAGAAGACGAAATTAGTGGCCAGGCTAACGGGCAACCGGCTGCGCGTCTCCTGCCCAGAAACCACTGAAGAGGCAGTCCCGATCGTCTGAGTTAGGCAGCTTTCAAAAGCCTTCTGCCAACTCAACACAAACTCCACTAACCCGAGAGGGACCTCGGCTGTCCCCGGCCTGTTCAACCATAAATGAAGACGAGGGACCCTACGAGCACATGGTCTGCCCGCCCACAGCCAGGGACGCTTGTCATAGGATATCCAACGCTACTGCTGCGAGGGAGCCACTCTAACGGCCCCCAATCCCAGCCGTGGATAACCCGAATTGACTCCACCCATAGACGGATCAAAGGCGCCATCAGTTAGTCACGTGATCGTCAACCTGCCCTGAAGGCAGGTTGACGGAATCTCCATTATCGGCTCTTAAATAACTGGAGCAGAAGTAGCTGCAAAAACTCCCGTGCATGAACGCGGAACAGGCCTTGCCGTAGGTTGGTGGCTGATCCCAGCTGGCATCGGGCTCCGCCACGTGGGCTCGCTCTTGGTCTCAGGAATCTATGGAGTCAGCCCCCATCTCTCGACCCGCAAGCTGGTCGGTCTACCTCTGAGACCCGACCCTGTGTGGCTGGTATAGCAGCACACAGCTGCGTTCGAGCATCCGGGCCAACCTCAGCTCTGCTACAGCGGCCTCGGAATGCCGTTTACCGCCCGTTTGCTTGAGGGCCCCTGAAATCTTCACTTCTGATCCTCAAGATTGGTCATGACTTTTCCCAAGGATGAAGGCAATTTTGAGCTGCCCCCGAAGGATGTCCTCGATGGCGCCTGACCAGCGTGCTGAACGAAGTGCCCGCCCCGTATAGAGTCGGTGCGCCCGGTGCAACATGGGCTAGGGTCAATAGGTTGGGGACCGCAACTTACGTGGCAAGGATCCTATGGGCAGTATTGAGATCACGGACAAAGGCACTCTTGAACTCGCACATGGATTTTTGCGCTTGCGCTGGAGCGCAGGTCAGACCATTGGAGTGGATGAGGCTCACTGTGCTGCCGCGGCAGTAGACGCGCTCGGCCAGGGAGGTAGCCTTCCGATGCTCATACACGTTGAAAAAGTGAGCTTCACACGGGAAGCCCGCAAAGTATTTCCGACGCCGGGAAGCGTTTCACGCATTGCGCTCCTGGGTTCGTCTCCGGTGGATTATGCCATTGCCCTCTTCCTACTGAGGGTAAGCCCGCTGCCTTGCCCGGTCGCGTACTTCACCTCCTCAAGGAAGGCCATGACCTGGCTTCGCCGGGACATGGATCTGACCGCGGGCGGGTAAGTGCCCACCAGACACGCGTCTCAGGTGGCAGTATCTGTCGAGAAGAGCTCTTTCGTGGCGACGATGCACAGGAAAAACCCTCGCAGAAGCAAGGACTTAGCGGGAATTAGAGAACAACGAATGGTCGATCTCTGCCTTGACCTTCTGGCCTCGTTATGCTCTTGCGGCCGCCGAAGGGGTCCGAGACGGCACTGGCGTTCCATCCGCGCTTGATGTTTTTGGTATGCACCCGGATGACGGTTTAGATTCTCTCCTCAAGTTTCTTCGGGGGTCTTGAGCCATGTGAGGGCCTCATGCATCGAGCCAAACATCCGTGTGGGGCACGGCAGGGTGTGCCGGGCCTGGTAGTAGCTCATGAAGATATGATCCAGCGGTGAGGTTCCAAGGATGGCGACACGGGTGAGCGGCCATGGGCCGGCAAAGACGCTCATGGCCCTAAGGTCCACCCACTGGACTTCGGGGCTTTCAAGCAGGAGCGGATGCTCGCGCCCGTTGCAGAGCCTGTTGATGTTTTGCATCGCCTCAAGGGCATGCCTCTCCAGAATCACTGCTCCGGTGCTCCAGCGCAGGAACACGACGCCGTCTCTGAGTTCGATGTGGGCTGTCGGGGCGACGGGCGGTGGAGGAGACATCATGTCCTTCCCTGCCAGTTGCACATCTGGGCTCCTGCGAAGGGGCGCTATCTGGGTGCTGGAGCGTCGACACGATCCGTTCGGGGCCTGACCATGCATCGTACCCTGATTGGCCGATGTGCAAACACGCTGGATGGCCAAGCCATTGAAGGGATCACTGCCCAGAGCGGACAGCGGAAGGTGCGCTCCCTGGACACGGACGGATTCAGCCGGCCTTCCTGTCGGAGAGAGGAAAGCCGTTCACCCGGCCTCGGGCGTTGCCGTCCCACCAATGCCGGAGGTAGATGCGCGGCGTCCCCTTGGGGGCGGGTAACAGCACACTTCACGAGGACCTGAGGTCAACGGTGCTGGTCGATGTGAAAGTACTGCCTGACAGCGCATGGCCCGCCCTCCGAAAAATGGAGGCCGGGCCATGGGCGGTTAGGTGCACTGTCCCGGAGGCGCTCCGGAACCGGGCTGTAGTTATCGGTTGGTGCGGCCGTCGTCGTCGAGTTCGATGTTTTCCTTGCGGATTTCTTCGTTGACGGTGACGTTTTCGGTTACGGTGTCCTTGTCGAGGCGGACGTGTTCGACGGGGGACGGTTTCCTTCTGCACGCCCCGGTGGCCGGCGAAGGAAAGCGCTTGGTAGTTGCTGGTGATGCCGGGGATGAAACCGAGGACTCCGGCCAGCAGGAAGACGGCCCCTACTGCCTGGGCTGCTCGTTGGAGGGAGGTTTTGGGTCCGGAAGTCCGGTTCGTCATCGCCACGTATCTGCTCCTTTTTCAACGTGAAGTACCTGGGTTGGATCCTGCGTGTTGGTCGAATTTGAGGATGTTGCTGACCGGCGCTGTCTGGGTCCGTGCGGGACAAAACCGCTGGGCTCGGTGTTCCTGAGGTGGCGGATGTGTTGCTCCAGCTGGTGGCGGAACAGTGCTTCGTCTTCGGCTTCGGTTTGTTCCCCTTCGCGGACGAGGGCCTCAGCTGCTGAGAGGACGTTGCGCCCCTTTCCGGTGAGGCGGATGTCGGCGCTCCTGCCGTCCCTGGCCGGCTCTTTGATCAGCAGCCCCAGGCTTTGCAGGCGCCGCACGACCTTGCCCAGGCTTTGCCTGCTCACGCAGAGGATAGCGGCGAGATCGGCGGCGGTGGTGGGCTCCAGCTCGGCCGCGGTCTCCAGTGCGTCCAGTGATCCTGTAGTCAGCCCGAGCCGGGCAAGCCGACGGTTGAGCCGCCGCTCATTGAGCCGGGCAGCGACGCTGACGAGCCGGTATGTGGCCCACTGGTCAGGAAACGGGCCGGGTCGGGCCTTCATGTGCCGCGGCCCGCCCACAAGTGGTTGCTGGTCCGGGTCCGAAGCCCGCCCCGCCGAGTCGCGGGGCGGCTGCGTACCCTGTCCCGGGCGCTCACGTGCTTTGGACGGTGTCCTTGGCCTCTGCCGCGCGGTCTTTGACGTCCGTGACGGCGCCCTGGCTTTCGGCCTTGACGTTCTGGGCACCCTCGGCGGCGGTGGTTTTGACGTTGTCAATGGCTTCCTGGGCCGGTTCCTTCAAATCCTGAACCATGTCCTTGGCCGCGTAAGTGACCTGGGTGGCGAGGGGTTCGGCGGCGGTTTTGAGCTGCCGCGCTGCCTCGCGTTCCTTGGTGCTGGCGGGGATCAGGGAGGAGAGCAGCATTCCGGCGCCGAAAGCGATCAGGCCCGCGGCCATCGGGTTGCCCTGGGCCTTGGCCTTCACCTGGGACGGGGCGGCGGAAATCGCGTCACCGGCATCGGAGAGCTTGGCTGTGACAGATAATCGTCGTCTCTGGAGTTGCCAACTCGACCCAGCACCGAAAAATGCAGACCAGGAGCGACACGTGTAACCGGACACTGCTGGGTTTTGGCCCTGAAGCGGTCCTCTACGCCATCCTGGTCGCCGTTGTCGACGGTTATGCACCGGAGGTTTCGGGGCTGGACAATGATATCGATGAGATCGAAACGGAGGTCTTCAGTGGTGTCCCTGCCGTGTGTCCTGACGTATCTATGAACCGTCCCGCGAAGTCATCCAGTTCCAACGCTCCGCCCGCCCCCTGACCGGCATCCTCGCAGCCTTGGCGGGTGGGTTCACCAAATACGGTGTCCCCGATGACCTGTGCAGCAATACCTTCGGGACGTCGCTGACCACACAGCCCAGGTCAATGAACGGATCGACGGGTTCCGTCACTTGCTCCGGGACATCCTCACCGTCAACGCCACCCTCGTCGCCCAGCGCCAGAACCAGGCGATGAAGCACCTTGCCCAGTCCAGCCACGCCCAGAACGAGGAAATCAAAAAGATCTCAGCCTGGCGCCGATCCTGTTCGCACCACCACTGGTGGGCACCGTGTATGGCATGAACTTCGATTACATCCCGGAACTCCAATGGGAGTACGGCTATCCGTTCGCCCTGCTGTTGATGGCCGCGGTCAGCATCGTGGTTGGGTCCCCAGGTAGAAGTCCAGTGTTTGTGTGAGTTTCGTGTCCGAGAATGGACACAGGAGGAAATTCACGAATTATGGTACGCAGACACACCCCCGAGCAGGTCATCACCAAGGTCCGGCAGGGCCAGAAAATGCTCAATGACGGCCGCCCGATGGTCGATGTCATCAAAGAGCTCCAGGTCACCGAGGCGACCTGGTATCGCTGGCTGAACCAGTACGGGTCCGAGAAGAACGCCGAGGCATCCAAGCGGACCAAGGAACTGGAGAAGGAGAACGCCCGGCTCAAGCGGCTGCTGGCGGAGAAGGAACTGGCCATCGACATCCTCAATGAGGTGGCCAAGGGAAAATTCTGAGCCCCGAACCCCGTCGCCGTGCTGTGGGCATGGCGGTGAAGAAGTTCGGGGCGTCCGAACGCTTCGCGTGCGCGCTTCTGGGGCAGAACCGGTCGGCGTTCCGCAAGAAGAAGCCCGAGCTGGGCTTCGAGGAAGCCCAGCTCCGCGCAGCCCTGCGCGCCGTCGCCGGGCAGCACCCGGCGTGGGGCTGGCGGAAGGTGCGCTGGCATCTGCTGGCCCAGCCCGAGTGGGACGGCGTGGCACTGAACAGGAAGCGGGTGCGACGGCTCTGGCGCGACGAAGGCCTGGTCTGTAAGCCCGGGGCGCGGAAGAAGCGCCGGACAGGGCCCGGCGCCGGGGAACAGAAGCGCCTCACTGCCAAGTACCCGATGCACGTGGTCAGCTTCGATTTCCAGTCCGATGTGACCTCCTGCGGCCGGCACATCCGCTTCTTCAACGTCGTCGACGAATACACCCGCACCGCGCTGGCGATCATCCCGCGCCGGTCCTTCAAAGCCATCGACGTGGTCGCGGTGCTGGAGGACATCATCGCCGAAATCGGCACCGCCCCGACCTACGTCCGCTGCGACAACGGACCGAAATTCACCGCTGCCGCCCTCATCGAGTGGTGCAACACCGCCGGGGTCGACACCGCCTTCATCGACCCGGGCTCACCATGGCAGAACGGCTTCATAGAGTCCTTCAACGCCCAATTCAGAAGGGAACAACTCGCCGGAGAAATCATGGACACCATGGCCGAAGCGAAGTACTTGGCCGAGGAATGGAAAGCTATCTACCGTCATGAATGGCCCCACGGATCCCTGAACGGCATGACGCCGAAACGCTACTGGGAAAACTGGACGCAAGAAAACCAATTAGCTATCGCATAAGCGCTGGACTCCTAACGGGGGCCCAATCAATCGGACTCCACCGGATCTTTAGGAACCGCGACTGGATCTAACCGACTAAGAAACCGGCGCTCCGCGCAGCGGCGGGGAAGGTTCCGGCCCGTTGCGATGCCGGCAGCGCTCGGGTGGAAATGTCCGGACCTACTGACCGTAGTGTCCTTCCCGGCCCTACACTGAGCGGAGACTGAGCAGCCGGGGGGCTTGATGGAACGCCAGCATATCTGCCTGGTTATCGAAGATAACGACGACATCCGGAGTGATCCGCGCCGTCAGCTCTGCTGCAGCGGGCATCTTCGCTGCCACCGCTATTCCCACCTTGTCCCTGATCGCCCCGGAACCTCCAGATACACAGGCACTCTCTTGAACCAACACGGGCGCGGACAATATGGGACGGGCGCAGCAGGCGCCGGGAGCAGGCCGCTTTGCTGCATCGTGGACTGTCACCGGAACAGGGGCTGGCCCTCGGCCTCCCCCGGGCCAAGAGCCAGACCGAACGGTGGTTCCCCCCAGCACGCCTCAAACACCGCCATGTTCATAGTCGAACAAGGGATTGCCTTAGGCAAGGGACCACCGGGCTGTCGCCACGGCTTCACCACGTTGGCTCAAATGCTGGACCCTCACAAAATCCCATCGGGTGCGATTATTGCCGGGCAGTTGGTCGGCACGGCCGATGAGGGGCGCAAGTAGTCCGGTCCCGGAAAGAGCACCAGTTGGAGAGAGGAAGCAGGGTGGGCAGGCCTAGCGTTGTGGTGCTCATAGAAGATGATGCCGATATCCGTAATCTACTCACGGGCATGCTCGTACAGGCCGGGTACCTGGTCCATGCCGCGGCGACCGGGAGCGGCGGGATCGATCTCGTGTCCGACGCTGGCCCCGACCTTGTTATTCTCGACCTTGGGCTGCCCGATCTTGACGGACTCGAGGTCTTGAGCCGCATCCGGCCAATAACCGCCAGTCCCATCCTTATCCTCAGCGGGCGCACGGGAAGCACGGCGCAACTCACTGCTTTGTCGCTGGGGGCTGACGGCTATGTGACTAAGCCTTTCCGTCCCAAAGATCTGCTGGCGAGGATAAGCGCCGTGATGACCCGGCCCAGGATCGGCGACACCCACAGTTAGTACCTATTTGATGGTGAGGACGAGTTTGGGTGCGACGGTGCTGCCGGCTTCCTTGGAGTTGAGGTCCACGCCGTCGGTGCTGCTGGAGTCCATACCCAGTGAGAGCTGTTGGCCGAGCTCCCCGGCCAGGGCGCTGGTGGTCAGTGGGACGTTGTAGTTGGTGTTGGTCGTGGTCGGGCCGAGCGTGCCGATGATGGCCCCGAGCACCGGCCGGTTGGTGTAGGTGATTCCGCCTTCGGTCCAGCTGTCATCTGCGACCAGCTTGACGTTCTGCTTCCCCGTTGACCCGCTTCCGGCGCTGCGCAGCTGCAGCGTCGCACTTTCGACCGTCCTGCCCGCATACGCTGACAGGTCGAACTTCAAGTACGAGATCTCCACCGTGTTGGCATCCACACCCAGGACGGTCCTCGTGCCATAGTTGGTCCCCGTCGTCGTCGACCCGCCCGAGACGAAGCTGTCAGCGGTGGCCGTAAGCGTTACGGTTTGGGAGGTGCCGGTGCCGGCGGAGGCGGTGGTGAACGTCCAGGTCTTGTCCGAGGCCAACGCGTTGCCGGCAGCATCCTTCACCCCGCCGGCACCGCCCTTGATCGTGGCCGTGTACGTCGTGCCAGCAGCCAGATCCGTGCCCGGGTTCAACGTCGCCACCTTGTCCGTGCCGTTGTAGGTCACAGCGGCCGGCACCGTCGTGGTCCCCGTCGTCAACGTGAAGGTGGCCGGGGTGATCGTCGAGGCATTCATCGCCTCCGAGAACGACCCCGTCACATCCGTGCCCACCGCCACACCGGTAGCCCCGGCAGCCGGTGACGTGGCCGTCACCGTCGGAGCAGCCGTATCACCCGGCGGTGGCGGCGGTGGGGCCGTACCACCCCCACCGCCACTGCTGATGGTGAGGACGAGTTTGGGTGCGACGGTGCTGCCGGCTTCCTTGGAGTTGAGGTCCACGCCGTCGGTGCTGCTGGAGTCCATACCCAGTGAGAGCTGTTGGCCGAGCTCCCCGGCCAGGGCGCTGGTGGTCAGTGGGACGTTGTAGTTGGTGTTGGTCGTGGTCGGGCCGAGCGTGCCGATGATGGCCCCGAGCACCGGCCGGTTGGTGTAGGTGATTCCGCCTTCGGTCCAGCTGTCATCTGCGACCAGCTTGACGTTCTGCTTCCCCGTTGACCCGCTTCCGGCGCTGCGCAGCTGCAGCGTCGCACTTTCGACCGTCCTGCCCGCATACGCTGACAGGTCGAACTTCAAGTACGAGATCTCCACCGTGTTGGCATCCACACCCAGGACGGTCCTCGTGCCATAGTTGGTCCCCGTCGTCGTCGACCCGCCCGAGACGAAGCTGTCAGCGGTGGCCGTAAGCGTTACGGTTTGGGAGGTGCCGGTGCCGGCGGAGGCGGTGGTGAACGTCCAGGTCTTGTCCGAGGCCAACGCGTTGCCGGCAGCATCCTTCACCCCGCCGGCACCGCCCTTGATCGTGGCCGTGTACGTCGTGCCAGCAGCCAGATCCGTGCCCGGGTTCAACGTCGCCACCTTGTCCGTGCCGTTGTAGGTCACAGCGGCCGGCACCGTCGTGGTCCCCGTCGTCAACGTGAAGGTGGCCGGGGTGATCGTCGAGGCATTCATCGCCTCCGAGAACGACCCCGTCACATCCGTGCCCACCGCCACACCGGTAGCCCCGGCAGCCGGTGACGTGGCCGTCACCGTCGGAGCAGCCGTATCACCCGGCGGTGGCGGCGGTGGGGCCGTTCCGAGCGGCCGGTCCGAGTACCAGTAGCGCGAAGTGCTCTTGTTGGAGGCCATGACCACAACGCCCGTGGTGGCGTTGACGCTCTGTTTGGTGGTGGTGACATTGTTCATGCCGGCCGATGCGCCGTCCTGGATCACCGGCGTTCCGCGGCCGCTGCCGAAGACAGGGTTGTCCATGGACGCGGTCTTCTCGTAGATACTGCCGGGCATGCCCGAATACGCGCAGCCTGATACGGAGGTCGACGGCGCCGTGTAGAACGCCCTCACCTGGTTGTTGGCCGTATCGAGCAGGATTTGCGGCCGGGAAACGCAGTCAGCAATGGTTGCGATGGGGGACTTCGTGAATGCACCTGTTCCGGGTTTGAAGACCAGCAGCTGCAGCTGGGGCAGCGTCTTATCCGAGGAGGTTTCATCGAGGCTGGTCTTGACCGCGGCGTAGACGCGTCCTGCCGAATCAGCCAGGAGTGCTTTGAGGTTCAAATGGTCATCTGCCTGGCCTTTGCCCTGGACGGCGGGCTGGACCTTCCATGAGGATGCTGCAGTGGGGGAAGTCCCGTCGGTGCGGGTGGCCCAATACACGGTTCCCGCTGATTGGTCGCTCCACATCACGCCGATCTTCTTGCTGCCATAGGCAACAACGGCCGAGATGTCATCCGGGGCGGGGTTCGGGTCTGCAACAGGCAGGACGAACGGGGTCCCCCAGCTGGTCCCGCCCGGGGCGGAGGAGTTCACGTACACGCTGCTGGTGTAACCACTGGTTGAACTCCCGGACACCTGAGTCCAGGTCGCCCATACAGCACCGGTGGTGTCCTTGTCGATGGTCAGAGACTCGCTGCTGTTGTTGTTGATGTTTGCGGGGAAGCCCGTGTCGAGCGTGTACTTGCCGGCGGCGTAGCTGTACCTGTACAGCTTGGCCGGCTGGCCCGAAAGCGAAGGTTTTGGGCTGCTTGAGGACACCGTCACCACATGGGAAGCGATGTACAGCTTGTTCCCGTCCCACAACGTATCCGCCGAGGCAGTGCTGCGGGTATCGTTCGTAACCCCGGTGCTCACCCAAGCCTTGGTAGCCCGATCCAGCCGGTAGATCTGCCAACCGGTCCCGGTGGTCCACATATCCGCCCACCACGACCCGTCATTCCACCACAGCTTGCTCTGTGGCTTATCAGCGGTAGGGGGGTTAGCCAGACCGGAGTAGCTGATGCTCTGGTACCCGTAATTCTCTGCGGCCTGGGCACTGCTAACTACTGCGATCAGGCTGACAAAAAGGGCAACTGTCAAGGCCAAAGCCTGGGCGATCAAAGCCATAGGCGCTTTAGCTCTTGGCATCTCCGGAGTCCTTGCTGAAGAAACATGCACTGGCGGCACCCCAACTGTGCCGGACGGTCATTGTTGACCGTCAAGATGAGGACAAGGTAGTCCTTGCTTCTTGCCGGGGGCAATGGGGTTTTCGGGGCGAAGAGTCAATAGGGAGTTGAGGGCTTCCTTGCTACTCTGAACCTGCGGAGAAAAGCTAGTTTTGGGGTCTGCTGCTCCGGTGCTGGTCACACCGTCTCCTGGCTCATTTAGCTTCCGAATGACCGGGCAAAGCGCTCGTAATCCAGCATCCAAAGAAGGCGCCTGACAACGAAGTGCAGCTAGGCGGACCGCAAAAAAGAGGGGGACTTGGTCATTGACCGGTCTCAACGGTCAGAGGATACTAAAACTTAGCTTGCTGGGCTGGGACACTGGCTTGATCTAAATCAGGGCCCTTAATCGAGTGCCTGTTTATTTCATTCAGAATTCAAATGACGTCGTTTTACGCGCTGCGGCACCGATCGCTCATCGTCTGTAATCGTCGTCACCGAGACGGCTGAATTTGGCCGGCCGGGTCCGACCTCGATGCGAGCCACGAATGTGCCAGGGGCTCGCTTTAGGAATGCGCATGCTCCGTCACTCCCGACTTTTTCTTGTGACGCTGCTCGCATTGGTGACTATTGGTGCATTGGCTTTGATCACTCTCGGACTTAATACGGCAGTCGCCGCCCCCACGACTGTCACACTCAACCCGGTAGCTGACACCTATGTTTACGCCAAGTCGCCTAACAGCAACTATGGCCGCGCAACATCTTTAACGGTTACACAGAGCACCTACCGGGCGTTGGTGCGGTTCGACGTTTCGCTCCCGGCGGGCAGCACCATCACCAACGTGAGCCTCCGGCTCTATTCGAATACCTCGGTGAGCGGGAGCCTGATCGTGCACCCGGCCAGTAACGACTGGGGTGAGACGACCGTGACATCAGCAAACCAGCCCCCCTGGCAGACAGCTGAACTGGGCAGGACGGGCGTGCTGCGCTCTAAGCAATACGCAAGTGCGACCTTGCTGACGGGCGCCGTCAGCAGTTCTGGCAGCGTTAGTTTCGGGCTCAACACAACTTCAGGGGTTAAGGCAAGCTTGGCCTCTCGGGAGGCGACGCAGCGGCCCCAGCTTGTCATAACCTACGATCCGCCAGCCGCCCCCACGCCGACCCCTACGGAGACAGCGACGCCTACGCCAACTCCCACGCCCACGGAGACAGCAACGCCCACGCCAACCCCGACACCGACGCCGCCGCCATCAGACGCCAACGCGCCCAAGAATGTTCGTCTTGATCCTGGTTACACCACGGATCTTCAGCACAGTGCCCGGTTCCTCTGGGATGCGGTGCCGAACTCCACAAAGTACCGCCATTACCTCAACGATGCGCCCATCGCCAATGAAGATGACACCAGTACCAGCGAAACGGTCGAGAACCTCCAGCCAGGAACGGCATACACGTTTACCGTCGGCGCCTTCGTCGGCGGCGTAGAGTACAAGTCCGCCCCCTTCAGCTTCACCACAGCCGGAACAACACCAACCCCGACACCGACGCCGCCGCCATCAGACGCCAACGCGCCCAAGAATGTTCGTCTTGATCCTGGTTACACCACGGATCTTCAGCACAGTGCCCGGTTCCTCTGGGATGCGGTGCCGAACTCCACAAAGTACCGCCATTACCTCAACGATGCGCCCATCGCCAATGAAGATGACACCAGTACCAGCGAAACGGTCGAGAACCTCCAGCCAGGAACGGCATACACGTTTACCGTCGGCGCCTTCGTCGGCGGCGTAGAGTACAAGTCCGCCCCCTTCAGCTTCACCACAGCCGGAACAACACCAACCCCGACACCGACAGAGCCTGTTGTGCTGCCGGCCCTCGAAACTGAGAGTTTCTCAGGCTCGGGGGACATTGCAGATGACTCCGCCATTTGGGTTGACCAGACAAATCCCGCCAATAGCGTAGTGATTGCTGACAAGAAGTCGTCCTCAGGCGGCGGCATTGGCGTGTTCGGAATGGATGGAAAACTCATCCAGTTCCGTGGCGACGGAATGATTGGCAACGTCGATATCAGAACCGGATTCCCACTGGCTGGACAATCGACCGTGCTGGTCGGGGCAAATAACCGCACGAACAATACGATCGCGCTTTACACGCTAAATACCGCAACCAGAAACCTCACATCGGTCGTCGCCCGGAGCATTGCAACCTTTTCACCAAACTACGGTTTCTGCCTCTACCGCAGCAGTGCCACCGGCAAGTTTTATGCTTTCATCACACCCTATGTCTCAGGCAACATCCAACAGTTCGAACTTTTCGATAATGGAGCTGGCATGGTCGACGCCACCCTTGTCAGGACCTTGCCCATCAGCAGCATCACTGAAAGCTGCGTCGCCGATGATGGACTCGGCCATCTGTATGTGGCCCAGGAAGACGTGGCCCTCTGGAAGTACGGAGCCGAACCAGGCTCTGGCGGAGGCCGTGTGGCCGTCGATACTGCCGGCGGTGGCCGACTAGTAGCGGATATTGAAGGGCTGACTATCGAGTACGGCCCAAACGGCACGGGTCGACTCTTCGTCTCCAGCCAAGGCGATTCCAAAATCGCGGTCTATGACCGTGCTGGAACCAACGCCTTCCTTACGAAATTCAGCGTAGGGGCCAACGGAACCATAGACGCGGTGACCCGCACGGATGGTCTCGACGTCACCCCCCTGAATGCCGGTCCTGGGTTCGAGAACGGGCTCCTCGTAGTTCACGACGAGACTAATACGGGCAGCACATCATCGAACCTTAAATATGTACCGCTGGACGCGGTGCCCGGATAACCAACCATCGGGTTCCGTCAGAGGAGACCAGTTAGGGGCTTGTATCTCTTAAATACCCCCTGTCGAGGTTGGGTGGTCGTCGTTTACGGTGGCCTTGGGAGGGGTCGGGGTGGTTCCGGTTTTCGGCTGGGCGTCATGGCTCGTGAAAGAGATCGTCGCCCCGGCCTGTCTTCCAAGCAGACCCGATTGAGGGAATTGGTGGCCGGAAGAGAACGGTGCGCAGCATCGGGTTTCGTCCGGGCGGGCACCGAATCACTTACAAGTGCGGGAGCTGTATCCGACGCTTCCTCAGCAGTTGCGGGCGTGTGCGGGAGGTCGCCGGCGGCGCTTAGATTAGCGCATGACGGTTCTCCCCAGGGATGGGGAAGCCCGGCCCCTGGTGACTCGGCTGGTGGACCGGCAACGACGGGTTGTCCCATCGCACGTATTCGATGCGAGGAGGAGAACCATCATGCAGAATCAGGATAAACCCGCGGGAGTCGTGCGTGCAGTGGCAGGTATCGACGCTGCCATCACGGCACGGCACCATATCGCGGTGCGGGAGTTTTTCGACGACGGAACAGAACATCTGAGCCGTTTCACGGTTGACCCGACACTGGCTGGGCTGGAGAAACTCTCACAGCGGCTGGCCGCAGTTCCGGCGCCCCTGACAGCGGTCGTGGAACCGACCTCGATGACCTGGCTGGCGCTGGCTCTCGCGGTTGAACGGGCCGGCGGCCAGATGGAAAATGATCGGCGCCCGCCACTCCTCACGGCTGCGCGGAGCCATCATGGGCAAGAACAAATCCGACGTCATCGATTCCGAAGTCCTCACTCATGCCGGGGAGATCTTCGATCCGCCGCCCTTGATACTGGCGTCTCCGGGACAGCTGGCGCTGCGGCGGGCCGTGGTCCGCCGGGCCGGCGCTGTGGTTGACGGTAACCGGTACTGGCGGCGGCTGTTGTCGCTGGCACGGTGGGCCTTTCCCGATGTGTGGACCGCGTTCGCCGGATGCGAATCAACAGCCCTCGCCGTGCTGGGCCGCTGGCCCCACATCCGTTCCCTGGCGTCGGCACGCGCGGCGACCCTGACGGCTGTGGTCGCCCACCATACCCGCGATGTCGCCGACACACCCGCCCGTGTCGGCGGCAATCAGGACCGCAGCCCGGGGGATGGGCGGACTTCTGGGACGGTCACCTGGACTTGGACGCACTGGCAGTCGACGTCACCGAACACCTGACCTGCAGGAATCCCGGGCCAGGGTGGAGCGCTTCACCTCCCATGCACGGCATTGGTGGGAGCACCTCTACGGCGATGACCCTTTGATCCTGTCCCTACCCGGCGTCAGCAAGGAAGGGCCGGCGCCCCTGCGCCTTGCTTTCTACCAGGCCGGCAGTGTCGCCCGGACCATGGACCCGCAGCTGGCCGCGTTCTATCACCGGCTCATGACTGAACACGGACACTGCCACACCCAGGCCACCATCGCGGTCGCCAGGAAACTTGCTGAAAGGACCTGGAAAACCCTCACCACAGGGCAAATGTATGAGCTGCGCGACGTCGAAGGTCACCTGGTCACCAAACGGGCCGCGAAAGAGCTCATCGCCTCACGCTATACCGTCACCACCAAGCAGCGCAGCCAATCCCGGTCCCACACGGTTGAAGCGAAACGGGCCCGCCTGACACGATAGGCAACACGCGATACCGTTCAGGCCGAGCCACAGGGCCCCCCTCCGCCCCCTCCACCAGCCCAGGGCCGACGCCCCGGCTTTTCCCCGGACAGACCAGCACCACCGCACCCGCACAGCATCGGTGACGGTGCACTCAGCCTGCCTGCCGTCCAGAGCCAAAAAACGGTTGACAAGCGTTAGGGAATCTCTTCACGGTTGGTGGGGAAATGGATCCATGGAATGAGTAATGCTGCCGTCCGGACGGCACTTCTCAAGAGAAAAACTGATTTGTAGTTGGCGGCATTGCGCTATCCGCGTGCCGTTCGCTTGATGTTCTTGATCGCGGTGTTGATCGCCTCGACCTTGCCGGTGGTGGCGCCGGTGATGATCAGCACCTCGATCTCTTTCCACCATGTGCAGACGGTGCGGTAGAGCTTATGGTCGTGGCCGTCGACCACGCCCAGACCCTGACCGGTGGCCAGATCAACGATCGTTGTCATCCACGGTTCGAACCAGATCCACACCTTCAATCCCGGGTCCTGAAAATAGCGCAGGGACCGGAACCGGTGTTCATTGATGCCCAGCAGCCGGGCTGAGCTTGTCCACGTCAGGAAGCTCCAGCAGGCAGGCCTCATTCAGCGCAGCGCGGACCATCCACCAGGACACGGCAAACCTGGCGGCTTGTCTCCGAGACGGCCCTGCCGGAGCGGATGACGCGTCCACGAGGTTGTCCCGAAGCCGGCTCGTCGCGGCACCTACGGGCTGGATTCAAAGGGCTGGATTCAAAGAACGACAGCCGGCATTTTACGGTTTGGCCTGGATGTCAACGGCCCACTGAACCGCAGCAAACGTGAAGACAAGTAAAAGGAGCAGCGCAACGTTCTGACCATACTGCCACCAAGGTCGGATGGAGACTCTCCATTGCCATCGCCGATAGCGGCGCACCCAACGTTTCAGGACATGCTTCATATGACCTTCTCATGAAAGCTAGCCCCAGCTTCCGATGGAGAAAGAGTACGTGAGAATGCTTAATAATCCGAGGTGTCGACGCGAGATGCCGCACGAGCTTTCCTTGAACCGGAGTATTGGCTACGTTGTTTGCGGCGGAGGCGTG
The DNA here is from genome assembly GCF_017357425.1 of Arthrobacter sp. D5-1. Classification (NCBI taxonomy): domain Bacteria; kingdom Bacillati; phylum Actinomycetota; class Actinomycetes; order Micrococcales; family Micrococcaceae; genus Arthrobacter; species Arthrobacter sp. D5-1. The sequence goes on from NZ_CP014572.1 coordinate 129,207, forward strand.
GACCCCGGACGATGCCCGGCCTTCTCTGCCCTGCCGCTAACAATCCCGGGCACTGTTCGGAGCAAATCATCTCGCCAGCGATGCCGTAGTTGGCCACAGTGTCGAGGCGCACTATGTCCGCAATAGTTGGCGACGGTGGCCGGAATGTCAATAACAAGCCGAAGGCGACTCAGAGCTAGGAACAGACCATTCAGGCTCACGCGCGGCCGGCGAAACGGATTACGCGCCGGCGCCTTACTCCGCGTGGGTGTGGTGTAGAGAAATACCCCCCGGTCGACCGCGCACAAGGCAGGCAAGGCGCCGTCACTCCAACAGATTCCAACGACTCGAGGAAAGTTCCCCACCTCACTGGCGGCGTCTCAAGAAAACCATCCCGATATTCTATTGCTCGGGCTTGTCATCTCGACCACTAAAATGGGGTCAACGAAGGGACGTATCGAGGATTATGGCAGGGGCAAGGCGTCGGGCGCAAAACTCGATTGGATGGGTGAAGATGTACCGGAACGGGCTGTCCGTCTCCAGGATTGCCGCACTGGTTAGTGCTGCCGAAACCACCGTCCACAACCACTTGCAGATGGTGGTAAGGTCGGATCCGTCCCTTCAGGAAGAGCATTTGAAGGCAGCGATTCAGTCTGGGAAGAAGCAAAATAGCCCAGCTCTGAGAAGCCTGGAGGAAGTTGTTGCCCTTTATCGGGCAGAGGGCCGGCTGCCTAGCGGCAACGCTAAGTCAGCGCGGGAACGGGCACTGCGGTCTTGGCTTTCAAAACGGCGTCGGGAGTCGGAGGCCGGGACCCTGCCCACCCTATACAGGAACGGGCTTCAGGAGATCCCGGGGTGGGACGCGCCGCCTAAAAAAGAGAGAAATACGAAACGCTCTGGAACGAGCGGTTAGCCGAAGTCATCGGGTACCGGACCTCCAGGCACGAGTGGCCATCGGATAAGGGCGCCGGCAACGAAGAGGAACGCTGGCTCGGGGCTTGGCTGCGCACCCAACGAACCAATCATCGCCACGGTCGGCTGCGCCCGGACCGGGAAGCGCAGCTCGACGCAAAGCTGCCTGATTGGCATCTGAGCCTGCCCCCCAAGGGCGTAGGTCCATAGCCCTCGGTGCCCGGCATCAGGTCACGAAAGGCCAATGGGCCGCACACGCCCACGTAATGTAGGGCACACCCCAACCTGACGTCGGGGGCGTCTGGCCAGGCAGGATTCGCCTGTCGGTGGAGCTCTGATCGTGTACTCAGACACTTGCCGACCCGCAAGAGGTAACATCGCAGCCCCTGCACGAAGCAATTTTTATCGAGTCCCGATTCTTTGGACTATTTCGATGATTCTCGGGCTACCGCACCCCGGTTCGCTGCCCCTCCGACTGTCAGGGTGGGATCTGAGAACATCATGAGCCACTGTCAATAAAACGGAACATCGCACTGTTCTGACACCAACGAGATCTCCTAAAATTTCTGCTCCCGTTGGCATAACTCGATGGCTACTTGACCGAATATCCATTATCGGCCCTTTGAAATAAGCGGGGGAGTGGCTGCGAAAGGGGTTGTTTTCAGGCGCCACTTCGTGGCGTTCTCTCCCCAGATTCCGGAAGTCAGAACTACTCAGCCAGCGCCCGGTTCACGGCTAGAATGTCCAGAAAAGCCGGGTCAAAAGGCGCATCGGAGCCGGTATGTCGGCACCAGCTTTTGCCGTTGTCCGGCCGATAAGTGATGGTGCAGTCATCAGAGGCTCCTTGTCCGCATGATCCCGTACGTTCAGCCGGTCTTCTGCATCAAGGCTGCAGGAAGACTTGAGGAACAGTCGCCCATCAGCGCGCGGCGCGCCGGATGGATGCCCCTGATCGGCCGGGGACTCAAGAGTCCAGTATTCCTTTCAGGACCTCAGCCTCATCCCAGGGCACCAGCACCTGCAATTCTTTGGAGTCACCCGCGTGGCTGAGAGTAAGGTGCAAAACCAGTCCCGGCTTGTTGCCCCCCACCTTTATGGCACTGGTCGCCAGCACCCGCCAAGGGACATCCTGTGACATCAGGACGCCAGCGGAACGGGACTCCTGCCCCTCCGGATGCTTAAGGACCCAGTCCTCTCCACCGTCCATGGCATCCTTATGAGCGCCACAAACAGGCAAGGCCTGTTCGCCCGGACCCTCAACATAGAAAACATCATTCCCTAGTGCTGTGCAGCGGTGCACCGAACACTCTGGCATGGGCCCTCCCCGGTTCTTGTTGGCGTATCACGCTACGTTTTCGAAGGCAGCCGGTGGCCGGAACCATCGCGATTACTTTAAGCCGCTCCGATAATCTCTACCATAACGTGAGAGTAGATTCGCGGCTCTATGAACCGGGCAACAATTTGGACCCTAACCTAACGTCAGGGTAGAGTTAGGGTTGTACGGCCCGGTTTTTTGGCCCCTGTTCTCCGTTCTCCACACATCACCCAGGCCAAGGAGATGAATTTGCCTGGTTCCAGCCTGCTGTGTGCCCTGGGCCCGCAGCAGCCGGACCCGGCATAGGGGACGCATTGCCGCCGAAGTCAGTTTGAACACTTTGGGCGCTAACGTCGCCGCCATAGGCGCGGCCTTATGCGCAGCCCGCCGCTTCACCAACGTTCGAAAGACCTGCGCGGAGCCACCGCGCATCACAAAGGAAGAAGGAATACCATGTCTGCAACCCAGAGCATCCGTAAGACAGTGACTGTTGAGAACACCGCACACTTGGATGAAGTGACGGTACATTTCGAGGTGGATGTTAACTGCCAGTGCGCCTCAGGCCAGGGCGGGTCCTACATCACGACCGAACCGCCACGCCGCTAACCACCCCGTCCCGCACAGTGCGGGAAGCAGTACCCCGCCGTCCAGCTAAAGGAAGCAGCAAAACACATGAACCATGCCCACATCGAACACAAGACGCCGCCCAAACTCGCCCATGATGCCCTGCGCGTCGTGGCCCTGGGAGGCATCGGGGAGATCGGCAGGAACATGACCGTCTTCGAATACGGAGGCAAGCTGCTCATTATCGACTGCGGGGTGCTGTTCCCCGAGGACCACCAGCCCGGGGTGAACCTCATCCTGCCTGATTTCTCGGCCATCCGGGACCGCCTCCACGATGTGGTTGGCGTGGTGCTCACACATGGCCACGAAGACCACATCGGAGGCGTACCGTACCTGTTGCGGGAACGGCCCGACATTCCCGTCGTCGGTTCCAAGCTCACCATCGCCTTCATCGAGGCCAAGCTCAAGGAACACCGGATCACCCCCAAGACCCTCCAGGTGGCCGAAGGGCAAAACCTCACCATGGGTCCGTTCGATCTGGAGTTCCTCGCCGTCAACCACTCGATCCCTGACGGGCTGGCCATCGCCGTCCGGACCGGCGCCGGGCTGGTCCTGCACACCGGGGACTTCAAGATGGACCAGTTCCCGCTGGACCGGCGGATCACCGACCTGGCCGGGTTCGCCCGGCTGGGGACCGAGGGTGTGGACCTTTTCCTGGTCGACTCGACCAACGCCGACGTCCCCGGGTTCACCACCTCGGAGAAGGACCTGGCCCCGGCCATCGACACCGTGTTCCGGACCGCTCCGCGGCGGATCATCGTCTCCAGCTTCGCCAGCCACGTCCACCGCATCCAGCAGGTCATCGACGCCGCGCACCGCCACAAACGCAAGGTCGCCTTCGTAGGCCGGTCCATGGTCCGGAACATGACCATCGCCCAAAGCCTGGGCTACCTCACCATCCCCCGCAACACCCTGGTGGATTTCCGCCGCCTGCAGAAAAGCGATGACCCCAAAGTGGTCCTGATCTGCACCGGCTCCCAGGGCGAACCCCTGGCCGCCCTGTCCCGGATGGCGAACAAGGACCACGCGATCAGCATCGCCGAGGGCGACACCGTCCTGCTGGCCAGCTCGCTGATCCCGGGGAACGAAAACGCCATCTACGGGGTGATCAACGCCCTCACCCAGCTCGGCGCGAACGTGGTCCACAAGGGCAACGCCAAGGTCCACGTCTCTGGCCACGCCAGCGCCGGTGAACTGGCCTACTGCTACAACCTCGTCAAGCCCCGCAACGTCATGCCCGTCCACGGCGAGTGGCGGCACCTGAAGGCCAACGCAGCCGTGGCCGAAAGCACCGGGATCGACCCGGCCCGCATCGTCCTGGCCGAAGACGGCGTCACCGTGGACCTGCACAAGGGACGGGCAACGATTTCCGGGAGGGTCACCGCCGGCCTGGTCTTCGTCGACGGCGAGAACGTCGGCGGCACCACCGAAGACACCCTGCGTGAACGCCGCCAGCTCGCCGAGGAAGGATCGGTAACCGTCCTGGCCATCCTCGACGCAGACACCGGGAAACTGGCCGAACCCGCGGAATTCTTCACCCGCGGGTTCGCCTGCACCGACGCGGACCTGGACAAGGCCGCGGCCGCCGTCGGCAAAGCGGTGGGGCAGGCACATGCATCCCGCCGCGGCCGCGGACCGGCCCAGGACCCGGAAGCCGTGATCGAGCGGGCCACCAGTGAGTGGATGCGCCGATTCTACAACCGGGCCCCGGTCGTGACCGCCATCGTCGTGGACGCCTAATAAACCACGCCACAGCTGAAGGCCAGGCCCCTGCAAAGGGGCCTGGCCTTCAATTGTTTAAACTTTGGCGGGAGTGCTGCGCCGGAGTATTCCGCCGGTGCTGCCCGGCGCGGGGCACAGCAGCGCAAACACCGCGACCCCCAGAGGGATGGCCGAGGCGAGCAGACTCGGCATCACGTAGCCGCCGCTGGCGTCCCGGCCGAGGGAAAACAGGATCGGGCCCAGCGCCGTGGAACCGACGTTGATGGCTGAGATGACTCCCCTTATTCCCCCGATGCTGGCGGTCCCAAAATAGTGCGCCAGGGCGATCGGCTCGACAGCCCGCACCGCTCCCCCGGCCCCGCCCAGCAGCAGGCCATAAAAGATGCCCGGGAGTGTTCCGGTGATCAGGGGCAGGAACAGCAGCGCCGCGGCAAGCAGCCCCATGGAGCCGGCCAGTGCAAGGCGGGGGTCCAAGCGGTGCGAGACCGCACCGAGGATGATGGTGGCGAGGATCCCCGTCACTGTCTGCGGGATGAAGTTCGCTGCCGCTTCCGTGGTTGAGAGCCCCTGGGCGGTGAGGATGGACACCTGGTGGAATGCCAGGGCGGTGGAGAGCATTCCGGTGGCGGCCAGGGCCGCGGCGATGGCCCAGAAGATCGGCGTCCGGGCGGCCTGTTTTCCGCTCCACAACCGCTCGCGGACGTGTCCATTCCCGTGCTCTCCGTCGTGCCCCGCTGCAGGAGCGTGGTCCTGGGGTGCGGGATTTTTGTGGACGGCCACTGGCCGGTGCCGCGGAAGCAGAAGAACCATGGGGAGGATGATCACCAGGACGGCCACGGCTTCCAGCCGCCAGGCCAGTTGCACGCCGCCGGCACTGATCAGGCGCTCCACGAGCACCGGCGTGAGTGAGATACCTGCCGATCCGACGGCGGCGGTGATGCCCACCGCAAGTCCCCGCCGGTAGGTCACGGCCTTGACGACCGCCGTCGTGGCCGCGAGGGTGAGCGCACCCTGGCCTGCCATGCGCAGGAAGACAAACCCGGCGGTCAGGCCCAGGATCTCGCTGACAAAGCTCATCGCCAACAGTGCCGAGGAGAAAACCAGGGCAGCTGCGGTGATGACCAGCCGGGCGCCCCACCGGTCCAGCGCCCTGCCGATGAACGGCAGGGCCAGGGCGCCGGCGAGGGTGCCGACCAGGTAGCTGAGGGAGATGTCGGTCCGGCTGATCCCGAGCTGGTCGATGAGCGGATCGGTGAAGGGCGAGAGCCCGGCAGTCTGTCCTGGTGCGCTGGCGGCCGTGATCAGTGCGGCGGCGGTGACGGTGCCGGCCCAGGACTTCCGTGTGCCGCCGGCACCGCCCTGCTGTTGAGACGTCACGGCCGTCCGCCCAGATCCGGGCGGACGGCCGTGACGGTGACGGCGGTAATGGCGTCAGTGGGCGCCGTTGAGCATCCCGCCGAGGCGTTCGCGGATGGCTGCGCTGGCCGTATTGAGCCCTTCAACTTCAACCTCTTTGCCGTAGCTGTGGTACTTGGCGGCGATGGAATCAAGCGCCGCGATGGTGGAAGCATCCCACAGGTGGGAATCATAGAGGTCGATGACGATCCGGTCCGGGTCCTCGGCATATTCGAACTGCATGTACAGGTCGTTGGAGGAGGCGAAGAACAGCTCCCCGCTGACCTTGTACTTGGCGAACGTTTCCCCGAAGTGCTCCTCGATGGTGCGCTCCACGCTCATGAAGTGGGCGACCCTGCGGGCGAAGGCGACCATGGCGACGATCACGCCGAAGATCACACCGATGGCCAGGTTGTGCGTCCAGACCGTTAGAACCACGGTGGCGAGCATGACGGTGGTTTCACTCTTGGGCATCCGCTTGAGGGTGCTGAGCTTGATGCTGTGCCAGTCGAAGGTGGCGATCGAGACGAAGATCATTACGGCGACCAGGGCGGCCATGGGGATCAGCGACACGATGTCCCCCAGGGACACGACCAGGATCAGGACGAAGACGCCGGCCATGAAGGTTGAGATGCGGGTGCGGGCGCCGGAGGCCTTGACGTTGATCATGGTCTGGCCGACCATGGCGCAGCCGCCCATGCCGCCGGTGAAGCCGGAAATGACATTGGCGACGCCCTGGCCCCAGGATTCCCGTACTTTCATCGAGTGGGTATCGGTCACGTCGTCGACCAGTTTGGCGGTCATGAGCGATTCCATCAGACCCACGACGGCCATGCCGGCGGCGAACGGCGCGAGGATCTGGAAGGTCTCGAAGTTCAGCGGAACGTTGGGGAGGAACAGCGAGGGGAGGCTCTCAGGGAGTTCGCCCTTCCCGCCCACGGTGGGAACGTTGATCGCGAAGAGGACCGCAGCGGCAGTCAGGACCACGATGGCGACCAGCGGAGCCGGTACCACCTTGGTGATCCGCGGCAGCAGGAAAATGATCACAAGTCCGACGGCGACCAAGGGGTAGACCAGCCACGGAACGCCGAGCAGCTCAGGCAGCTGCGAGGTGAAAATCAGGATAGCCAGGGCGTTAACAAACCCAACCATGACCGAGCGCGGGATGAACCGCATCAGTTTCGCGACACCCAGCACACCCAAAATGATCTGGAAGATGCCGGCCAGGATCACGGCGGCGATGAAGTAGTCCACACCGTGGGACTTCACCAGCGGGGCGATGACCAGCGCCGTGGCTGCTGTAGCGGCCGAGATCATCGCCGGACGCCCGCCCAGGAAAGCAATGGTGACGGCCATGGTGAAGGAGGCAAACAGCCCCAGCCGGGGGTCTACTCCGGCGATCAGGGAAAAGGCGATCGCCTCAGGGATCAGGGCCAGGGCGACCACCAGGCCCGCGAGGACCTCCGTGCGCAGCAGGCGGGGGGACCGGAGGGTTCGCCAGACGGACTGGCGTTGCTCCGGTGTCAGGGTTGGCGCGTGGGCGGCAACAGTCATGCGGGCTCCATTTCATGGGTTGTGGGGCAGATGAGTGCCCCGGGTGGTGCGAGTGTGAGTGGGCGCCGCGCTGCGCCGGTAAAAGTAGGGAGGACCTCCAGGCCCACCACAAACTGTACCCTAACGTAATGGTAGACTTCCAATCAGGAGCCCTAACCATCCGGGAGGAAACTGTGCACATTGGGGAACTGGCCGAACGTACCGCCCTGTCGCTGAGGACCATCAGGCACTATGACTCTGTGGGACTGCTGCATCCGAGCGCCCGGACCGAAGGCGGGTTCCGGGTCTACTCCGAGGAGGACTACGAACGCCTGCTGTTGATCCGGCAGGCACGGTCCCTCGGTTTTGGCCTGGAGGAAATCGCGGAGATGCTCGACGTCCTGACCTCCCGGAGCCCCGGGACCCCGGAGGCCGCCAAAGCCGAACTCGCATCGATGCTGCGTGAGGCCATGGCCAGGAGGGAGGCGCTGGCCTCGGACCTGGGGCGTGCGGACCAGTTCATTGCCGTCATCAGCAACCGGATGGCCGGCTGAGCGCCAGGCCGCGCAGCCCGGTCAGGCGCCGATCGCGGTGAGGGTCAGCCCGGGGTTGTCCTCGCGGAAGTGCTCGAGCTTGTACCGGTCCGTGAACAGCGCCAATGTCTCCCCGTCGGAGCGGTGCAGGACTTCCCCGCCGCGGAAGGTTTCCGGTGGGCGGGCGCCTGTCGTCTCCAGCCGCATGGCCAGGCTATAGGGCAAGGGTTCGAAGGTTGCCGGGGCGTGGAATTCCTCGGCCATGCGGTGCTGCGCCACTTCAAACTGCAGGGCTCCCACGGCTGCCAGGACGGGGGCCTGTTCCCCGCGCCGGTCCGAGCGCAGGACCTGGACGACGCCTTCGTGTTCCAGCTGGGCGATGCCGCGCCGGAACTGTTTGTACCGGCCCGGATCCGCGGCGCGGGCGACGGTGAAGAGTTCCGGGGCAAAGTGCGGAATCTCCGGAAACCGTACCTCTTCTTCGGCGTACAGGCTGTCCCCCACCCGCAGGCTGGCCGCGTTGACGAGCCCGACAATGTCCCCGGGCCAGGCGAGATCGATGACTTCGCGGCTGCGGCCAATGACCCGGTGGGCGTACTTGGTGGCGAACGGCCGCCCCAGCCTGGCGTTCGTCAGTGTCATGCCGCGCTCGAAAACCCCGGAACAGACCCGGAGGAAGGCGATGTGGTCGCGGTGGGCGGCGTCCTGCCCGGCCTGGACCTTGAAGACGAACCCGGAGAACCCCGCATCCACCGGCCGATAGCCGCCGGCTTCTGTGCTGCGGTCCGACGGGGCAGGACCGAGTTCGGCGAGCACGTCAAGCAGTTGCCGCACGCCGAAGTTTTTGGCAGCAGCGGTGAACAGCACCGGAGTCTGCTGGGCGGCATGAAAGGCGGCGGCGTCAAATGCTCCGCTGGCGGCGGAGACGAGTTCTGCCTCCTCCAGTTCCGCCTGCCACTGAGCATTCAGCGTCCCGGGCCCGCCTGTCACCGGTGTCTCCAGGCTGGGCAGCGCACCGCCCCGGACAGCTTCAAGCCGCACCGCCTCGCCCCGGCGGAGGTCGAACAGTCCGGTGAAGGCGCCGGCCCTGCCGGCCGGCCAGGTCAGTGGAACCGGAGCCATGCCCGTCTGCTCGGCGATCCCGTCGATGAGGCCAAGGGATTCAAGGCCGGGCCGATCCCACTTGTTGATCACCGTGATGATGGGAAGTCCCCGGCGGCGGCACACTGCAAGGAGTTTGAGGGTCTGGGGCTCGAAGCCTTTGGCGGCGTCGATCAGCATCACGGCGAAGTCCACCGCGGCCAGGACCCGGTACGTGTCCTCAGAGAAATCGGCGTGGCCCGGGGTGTCCACCACATTCAGGACCGCGCCATTGTGGTTCAGCTGAAGGGCCGCGGAGCTGATCGAGATGCCCCGTTCCTGCTCCAGGCCCATCCAGTCCGATACTGTCCCGTGCCGGCTGGACTTGCCGTGCGTGACGCCGGCGTCCTTGATCACACGGGCATAGAGCGCCAGCGCCTCAGTCAGGGTGGACTTCCCCGCGTCGGGATGGGAGATGACCGCGAACGTCCGCCGCCTGCCCGCCTCATCCCGGAGGGACGGGCTGTGCGTGGTGGGGATGTTCGCTGTCCTGGGCATTTCTGTACCTTCCGGCCGCTTCGCTCTCGGTGTTCCCGCGCCAACTACACTCTACCCTAACGTTAGGGTAGAGTGTAGTTGCAACTTGATTCTGATCTACCGGCCATGCAGGGAGTACTTTGACGATCACCACCGAAAGGGCGCAGGCGGCTACACCGAAGGCCGGCACGCGATTCCGGCCCGAGGTTGACGGGCTGCGGGCCATCGCGCTGCTCATCGTCGTGCTCTACCACGTCTGGCTCGGGCGGGTTTCCGGTGGCGTCGACGTCTTCCTGCTGGTCTCGGCCTTCCTGCTGACACTGTCATTTTCAGAGCGCGTGCGCACCGGGGAGCCGTTCGCACTGCGGCGGTACTGGGTAAGGGTCTTCAGCCGGCTGGTCCCTCCCGCGGCGATTGTGCTGCTGGCCACCGTGGCTGCAGGGGCTGCATTCTTCCCGCCGGTCCGCTGGGCGCAACTGATCGAACACGCGTGGGCATCGCTGTTCTACGTGCAGAACTGGGCGATGGCCTTCAGCGCCGTGGACTACCAGGCAGCCCAGGCAGCCACCGCAAGCCCCTTCCAGCATTTCTGGTCACTCTCCATCCAGGGCCAGGTGTTCATCCTCTGGCCCCTCCTGCTGCTCGGTGCTGCGGTAGCAGCACGCCTGTCAGGGGTATCGTTCCGGGCCCTCGCCACCGCCCTGTTCGGGACAATCTTCGCCCTCTCACTGGCCTTTTCGATCCACGAAACAGCGGCAAACCAGTCCTTTGCCTACTTCGACACCCGGGCCCGCCTGTGGGAATTTGCGCTGGGATCCTTGCTGGCCCTGGCACTGCCCTACCTCCGGCCGGCAAAGGCCGTGCGGATCGCGCTGGGATGGGTGGGGCTGGCCGCGATCCTGCTCTGCGGGGCAGTGATCCAGGTCGACAACCAATTCCCCGGATGGGTCGCCCTCATCCCCACCCTCGGCGCAGCCATGGTCATCACCGCCGGCCGGACCGGCCACCGCATGGGAGCAGACCGGTTCCTGACAGCCGCGCCGGTCCGGCGACTCGGCGGAATCTCCTACGCCCTGTACCTGTGGCACTGGCCCGTATTAATCGGCTACCTGATCCTCAGTACAGCAGGCGAAGTCACGGCAGTGGCAGGGGCCTTCATCATCGGCATCTCGGTGGTCCTGGCCTGGCTGACCACCCGGCTCGTTGAACGCCCCCTCCGGTCATGGGGCTGGATGCACCGGCGCAAACGCCGCAGCGCCGGGATCACCATCGCCCTGGCCATCGCCGTCGCCATCCCCCTCAGCGGCTGGGAAACCCGCATAGGACTCACCGAACGAGAACTGCAAACGCAGGCCAACCACCTCAACCCCGGCGCCGCCGCACTGGAACCCGGATACGACCTGCAGGAGCTTCCCGACGCGCCGCTCATCCCTGCCAAAACCGCACTGGATAAGGAATGGGGCAACGCCGGACCCGCCTGCACCACCGATTATGCTCCTCAGCACTCCGCACTGGAGTCCTGCCAGCAGATCGAGCCCGACACTGCCGCCACAAAAACCGTCGTCGTGATCGGCGACTCGCACGCGCAACAGCTCATGCCGGCCCTGATTCCGACTGCCCAGGAGCACAACTGGAGGATGATCTCCCTGCTCAAAAACGCCTGCCGGTACGGCGCGGAATCATCCTCCCGCGACCGCGAGTGCAACGAACGGAACGAGGCCGCCATGGACTATGTGCTTGCACTCTCACCCGACGCCGTCCTCACCCACGGCACCCTGAGCTACCAGGAAGCCCCGCGCGAAGGACTTGTCCCGGACTACGAGGACGGCATCCGGCCATTCCTTGACGCCGGCATCGAAGTGGTTGCCGTCCGCGACAACCCGCGGTTCCCGTTCCACATGTTCGCCTGCGTCGGGCTGCACGGCCAGGACTCCCCCGAATGCAACCCCGCCAGGGACGACGTCCTGCTGAAGGTGAACCCACTGCAGGAGCTGGCAACGCGCGAACCCCTGCTGCACTCCGTGGACGTCACCGACAGCATCTGCACCGACACCGTGTGCCCGGCAGTGGTGGGCAACGTGTACGTCTACCGCGACCACGACCACCTCAACAAAACCTATGTCGAGACCATGACCCCTGCCTTCAAGCGCAGCCTCCTGGCCGCGACAGGCTGGGGCGGATGACCGGGCCGGCATGCCTCAGCCCTACCTCCACCACGAACAAAACCAGGAGAGCACCGTGACACCGTTTGAGACCGTTTCCCACAACAACCTGCTCGATGTCGGCGGCGCTGCCGCGGCCGCCGGTGTTCCCGCCGAGACCATCCAGCACCTGGTCACCCTCAGGATCATCAAACCCCTCGAAAACGATCCGGAGCACGGGCCCTTGTTCGGAGCGGAGCAAACTCCGGTACTTGAAATCCTCAGCACGATGAGCGTCCTGAACTTCCGGGTCGAGGAAATACGCGACATGGTCTCCGTCATGGACACCCTCGATCGCTACCCCGCCTCCGAGATTGGCGCACGCTACCGTGTACGGCTCGGACTGTTCGCCGAAGCGCTCCAGCGCCGGCCTGTTGTCACGACGGAACAGCAGGTATCAAAACAGGATCTGATCCACGCGCTGACCAACCGCTACACCTGGTTGACCGCCTAAGCCTTCAGGTGTTTTTGCCCATCCGCTCAATGAACTCATCGGCCTGGGACAGATTCCGGGCAATCTTGTCTCGCTGGTTTTTCGCCCGCTCCATGAACAAGGCGAGCTTTTCCCCCCTGGCCCCAACGCTTTCGCTGCCGGATTCCAGAGCGGAGAGCATGTCCAGGATCTCCCCCATCTCCTCCAGCGAGAATCCCAGCGGCTTCATCTGCTTGATCAGTGTCAGCCGCTCGACATCATTCTCGGCGTAGACCCTGAACCCGCCCTCAGTACGTCCGGTGGCCGGCAAAAGCCCGACCTCGTCATAGTGGCGGATGGTCCTCAGGGACAGCCCGGTCCTTTCAGCGAGTTCACCGATATGCATGGTGCGGCTGCTGGTCCGTTCCGTCATCAAAGACCTCCTGCGTATGTCCGCCCTAAACTCTACCACCACGTTAGGGTAGACTTGGGGGAAATGGGTGTAGACGTCCAAGCCTAGTGGCTGGCGTTCTCATTCCCGGTGCGTTGATGCGCCCCACCTTTCCCTCGAACATTTGAAGCCGCTGCCGCGTGTCTTCTTGAGCATGAAACGGAGCCAGCATTGGCCGTTAAACCAGCCACGAATGCCCCGGCATTCACGCCCGAGCAGCTGCAATCTGTCCGGGAAACCCTGAAGTCCCCGCGCAGGCTCAAGACCGAAGTCCTCGCCGGGCTCGTTGTCGCACTGGCATTGATCCCGGAGGCGATCGCCTTCTCCATCATCGCCGGTGTCGATCCGCGGCTTGGACTCTTCGCATCCTTCACCATGGCCGTCACCATCGCCTTCGTCGGAGGCCGGCCCGCGATGATCTCCGCCGCCACCGGTGCCATCGCCCTGGTGATCGCCCCGCTGGTGAAGTCCCACGGCGTGGACTACTTCATCGCCGCCGTGATCCTTGCCGGGATCTTCCAGATCATCCTGGGCCTGTCCGGCGTGGCGAAACTGATGCGCTTCATCCCCCGCTCGGTGATGGTGGGCTTCGTGAACGCACTGGCCATCCTGATCTTTATGTCCCAGGTCCCGGAACTGCTCGGCGTCCCTTGGCTGGTCTACCCGCTGGTGGCGCTGGCCCTGCTGATCGTGTTCGGCCTGCCCAAACTCACTAACGTCGTTCCCGCCCCGCTGGTCGCGATCGTCGTCCTGACCCTCATCACCGTCCTGGCCTCGGTCGCTGTTCCGACCGTGGGAGACAAGGGTGACCTGCCCGAATCCCTGCCGACACTGTTCATCCCCAACGTCCCGTTCACCCTCGACACATTGCAAGTCCTCTTCCCCTACGCCCTTGCCATGGCGTTCGTCGGACTCCTTGAATCCCTGATGACCGCCAAACTTGTTGACGACGTCACGGACACCCGCTCCCACAAGACCCGCGAAGCCTGGGGCCAGGGCGTGGCCAACATCATTACTGGCTTCACTGGTGGCATGGGCGGCTGCGCGATGATCGGCCAGACCATGATCAACGTCAAGGCTTCCGGCGCACGCACCCGGATCTCCACGTTCCTCGCCGGCGTCTTCCTCCTCATCCTCGTGGTGGCGCTCGGCGGTGTCGTGTCTGTCATCCCGATGGCCGCGCTCGTTGCGGTGATGATCTTCGTTTCCTGGGCCACCTTTGACTGGCACAGCATCCACCCCCGGACCCTGAAGATGATGCCCAAGAGCGAAACCCTGGTCATGGTCGCCACCGTCATCGTCACCGTCGCTACGCACAACCTGGCCATTGGCGTCGGCGTCGGTGTCCTCGTGGCCATGGTGATGTTCGCCCGCCGCGTCGCGCACTTCGTCACCGTCGAACGGACGGTGCGAGAGGTGGACGGCCACGAGACCGCCACCTACGTGGTGGACGGCGAGCTGTTCTTCGCCTCCTCCAACGATCTCTACACCCAGTTCGAATACGCCCTGGACCCGGACCACGTCGTCATCGACATGCACGCATCCCACCTCTGGGACGCCTCCACGATCGCGGCCCTGGACGCCATAACCGAGAAGTACCACCACCACGGCAAAGACGTGAAGATCGTCGGCCTTAACGAGGCCAGCATCACCATGCGCGAACGCCTCGGGGGGAAACTCGGCGCGGGACACTGATCCTGTCCCGGCCTGTCCATCGGCGACCGCCTTCATGAGGAAAGTCCCCTACCGCACAATCGGTAGGGGACTTCCACGTTGTGGGCCGGATTAGGTCACAGGCGGCGGTCTTCTTCGTAAACGTCCGGGATCCCGTCCTGGTCGGTATCGATGGCCTCTTCAGCCTCCACGGCACGGTACTGACGGTTCCGGACGCCCAGCACTGCCGCCGCCAACAGTGCGGCCAGCAGCGACGCGGCGAGAATCCCCACCTTGGCGTGGTCGTCATGGGCGCTGCCCTGCCCGAAACTCAGCTCCGCCACCAGAAGCGAAACAGTGAAGCCGATCCCGGCCAAAAGGGACACCCCGAACACATCGATCCACTTCAAGGACCGGTCCAGGGACGCCCTGGTGACCTTTGTCAGGAGCCAAGTCGTGCCCACGATCCCGACTGGCTTACCCAGCACCAAAGCCACGATGATGCCGATCGCGACAGGGTCAGTGACGGCCGAGATCAGGCCGTCCCAGCCGCCCACGGCGACACCGGCGGAAAAGAAAGCAAAAACGGGCACCGCGATGCCGGCGGAAATCGGCCGAAACCGGTGTTCGAAGATCTCGGAGAGCCCAGGACCAGCGGAAGGCCCTCCGCTGGCCTGTGACCGGATCACAGGGATGGCGAATCCCAACAGCACACCGGCGACCGTGGCATGAATCCCGGAAGCATGCACCAACGCCCACGTGATCACGCCCAGGGGAAGAAGGATCACCCACGCGGCAACGGGTTTGGTGCCGAAAAACCTGCGGTACTTCTGGGCCAGGAAGGTGTAAACCGCCAGCGGAATAAGGGCCAGCAGCAGCGGTCCGGCCTGGATGTCGGACGAATAGAACACCGCGATGATGCTGATGGCCATAAGGTCATCGACCACGGCCAAGGTCAGCAGGAAGATCCGCAGCGCACTGGGCAGGTGCGAGCCGATGATCGCCAACACGGCCACGGCGAAGGCGATGTCCGTTGCTGTAGGGATCGCCCAGCCCCGCAGGGTTTCAGGGCTGGTCAGATTGATCAAGGCATAGATAGCTGCAGGGACTACGACGCCTCCGACGGCCGCTGCGATGGGCACCACGGATTTACTGAATTGGCGAAGGTCTCCGGCCACGAACTCTCGTTTGAGTTCGAGCCCCACGAGGAAGAAGAAGATCGCCAGCAATCCGTCGGCAGCCCAGGCCCCGAGACTGAGTTCCAAGTGCCAGGGCTCGTACCCGATGCGGAAATCGCGGAGCGCGAAGTAGCTGTCGGACGCCGGGGAGTTTGCCCAAATCAGGGCGATGATTGCTGCTGCGACGAGCAGGATGCCGCCGACGGTTTCCTTCCGCAGGATCTCGCCAATGCGCAGCACTTCGCCGTAGCTTCCCCGTCCTAAAACAGAGGAGCGTGAAGGAGCGGACGGGTCTTTACTCATGAGTGTCCTAAACATTGGGTCGACAAAGAACATGCCGACCAGACTTCCCGGCTCACCTTTCAGCCAGTCTACGCGCCCTATAAATCGCCCCAGCTCCAGCAGACGTACCCATCACCTATCGCGATCGTCTTAGGAGAAGCCCGGCGAAAGCCCTACTCAAGAGCCGACCCTGTGGCGCGAACAGAACCAAGCGGTTCATGCCGGAACGGCGGTCCAATTGGGCACACCTGAACCTGACAGCGGCAGCCGCTTGACGGACTCTTGAATTCCTGTCCCAGTGACGGGGATGCTGCCGGTAGGCAAGCGCGACCCCGCAGCTAGAGCACGGCCACCTCGCTCCCCTGCCGTGTCCGGCGGAGCGTGGCTGCAAGGTCGCTGAGAAGACGTGAGGGTCGGGCGCTGGGGCAGGCGCACGTGAGGGCCGCTGCTTGCGGTATCCACCCCTTCAGCGCGGTGGCAGCTTGGCGGAAAACAGCGGGCGACAATCGGTGCAGACCTCGACGTCGGAATCCTGCGGTCGGCGGGCCAAAGTAACCTTGCGCTCGTGCTCCAGTCGGGCGTGCAGGGCCAAGGCCATCAGGGCCAGGGCCAGCGTGCCGACTATGCCCTGGACTGGCGGCAGGGCTTCCCGGGGCGAGCCCGCCCAAACCATGCCGAACATGCCCATAACAGGCCACCGCAAATCGCAAAAGGTGGGCACCGCGCCAATCGGTGCGTCCGTATAGCTGCCTGCCAGGAAGCCGGCCAGGATTGACCCTGCGCTTACCAGGGCATAGCCCGCCCAGCCGGTTCCGGCGCCGAAGATCATGCCCGTTGCGGCCGTCAGGAAGACTGCGGAGGCAGCCGCCGTGATGACGGTCACCGTTACCCGCTTCCGCGACCAGTTGGCGAGCACCTCGGGCAACTGCCGCAGGCGATCGCGGCGGACGCTCATCCTGTGCTGTCTGTTTGGTGTCATGGCTGCTCCTGGTTCCGGGTGGACTGCCGTGGCTGCAGGGCAGACCAGATGATGACAATGGCTACCAAAGTCAGAGAGATGAACCCTAGACCCGAGTATCCGGCGGCGGCCAGCACGGGACCGGCCAAAGCCCCGCCTGCGGCTCCGGCGGCGTTCATGCCCAGGTCCGAGATGCCCTGAAGTGCGGGCCGGTCCTGCAGCTGCGCCGAATCAGCGACCAGGGCCGATCCGCCGACCACGGACGCGGACCAGCCGAGCCCCAGCAAAATCAGGCTCGCGGTCACGGCGCTGCGGGAGTTGGCGGCGATGCCGGCCAGCACCAGCGAAACCAGCAGCATCCCCTGACCCGCAAGAATGGTGCGCAGGGGCCCGACCTTGTCAGACATCCAGCCAAAGACGGGAGACAGCGCGTACATGCCTGCAATGTGCAGACTGATGGTCAGTCCCACCACGGTGAGGCTGGCCCCATGGTCGCGCAGGTGCACTGGGGTCATCGACATGAGGGCCACCATTGTGGCGTGGCTGAGGGCGACTGCCGCTACCGCGTAGCGGGCCCGGGGGGTGGTGTACAGAATCCGCAAGCCGCTCCGGGGCCGGGGCGCGGCAGGGTCCGGCACCCGTGCGGACATCGCGGTCAGGAGGGGGTCCGGCCGCAGGCCCGCCGCATAGACGGCGGCGGCTGAAATCTGGGCGGCCACGGAAAAGGCAAAAGCCCCAGTGAGAGGGGGCAGGCCAAGGGCGGCGCCGACGCTCTCTCCCGGATCGAAGAGGTTCGGACCCAGGACAGCGCCGATCGTAGTGGACCACACCACTATGGAGAGGTCCCGGCCCCCGGACCCGGGCCGGGAAAGGTCAGTTGCGGCGAACCGGGCCTGCAGATTCACTGCGGAACCTGCACCAAGGAACATCAGGCCCAGCAGCAACAAAGGAAAGAGACCCAGGGCCGCGGAGGCGATGGCGGCTATGGCGCCGGTGCCCGCAATCAGTGCACCCAAGGACAGCGAAACCCGGCGGCCGCGGGCGCTAGCCAGCCGGGCCAACGGGATGGCGGCGAGAGCGGCGCCCAAAGTACTCATCGTGGCGGCCATGCCGGACCAGGCGTTGGACCCGGAGAGCTGCGAGGCCAACAGGGAACCCAGGGACAGCGTGGCGCCCATGCCGATGCCACCGAGAATCTGCCCACCGACCAGAACAGGAATGACACGACGCTGGAGCCGCTGGTTCCCACTCCCGGGCTCGCCGGAAAGAACACCCAGGCGATGGCTGGAACTCCCATCAGGTCTCAAGCCTTCCGACCGCTCCTCCGTGTCCATGCCTGTCCTCCTGGCGTACTCCCCCGCGCACCGCGCAGAACCCCAATATACCCTCAGGGGTATTGTAGTACGCAATGCGCGAAATCGGCGGCACCGCGAGGCGGAGGCCATCTCCGCAGGGTGCTGAACGGCCGCTTCCCGGTCTTGCGCAGGACATGCCCCCATCGGCTTGCGGGATCCTTCCGCCCCGACGGGAGGGCGTGCTGCGGAGCGCGGTCCGCAAGAGGTCAGCGTCACTCCCCGCCGCGGTCCTTGTAGGGCCCCTTGAGAGACGTGAAGGCTAAAAAACCACGACGTTTCCAGAGAGGGGCAGACCAGCCACGAATTGCTGACTATACCCCCAGGGGGTATATATTGGCCTGTGGAAGGCGCCGCCTGTGCGGTTGTGCCTGCCATCCGTTAGGGCGCGGGCAGGGCGTAAATCGACACCGCCTCCGCAACTGCCGGGTACCCGTCACGAGCATGATTTGTGGTGAATTGCACCCGGTGCGGCCACGGCGCCCCTGCACCATTCCAACCGACCAAGGAGCCAGTACTGTGCTTAATGAGCAAATTCTTCACCAGCCCGAAAGCCGGGTCATTGAGCTCGATATTGAAGGCATGACCTGTTCGTCCTGTGTCGGCCGGGTCGAGCGCAAGCTTGGAAAGATTGACGGTGTGGAAGCCCTCGTCAACCTGCCGCTGGAATCCGCCCAAGTGACAGTTCCCGCAAACGTTACAGACGAGCAGATCACCGCCACGGTGGCTGCCGTCGGGTACAAGGCGACGGTCCGGCGGGCGGCACATCCAGTGCGCACGATCGGGACAATGGCGGATCCGGCGCCGACGGGACTGGCAGGGTCAACCCCCGCGTCGCCGCCGGAAGGGCCGCCGTCGCACCCGGCCGGCAAGCTGCGTCCCCGACTGATTGTGGCGGCCGTCCTTACCGTCCCGGTTTTCATGGTTTCCATGGTCCCGGCGCTGCAGTTTTCCAACTGGGGCTGGGTGGTGGGTGCGCTGGCCCTGCCGGTGGTGAGCTGGGCGGCATGGCCTTTCCACCGGGCCGCCGCCATAAACGCCCGGCACCTCGGGTCCACCATGGACACGCTGGTGTCGATCGGGGTGACGGCAGCCTACCTGTTCTCCGCGTGGCAACTCTTTGCCGACCCCGCGATGACCGAACATTCGCAGGCGATGGAGGGCATGGAAACCGGAGGCCTGTACTTCGAGGTGGCATCCGTTGTCACCACATTTCTTCTGTTGGGCCGCTACCTGGAGGCCAACGCAAGGCGTAAGGCCGGCGGTGCGCTCAAGGCCCTGCTGAACCTCGGAGCGAAGGATGCCGCCGTGCTGCGGGACGGCTCGGAGGTCCTGATCCCGGCCGGCCAGCTCCGGGCCGGTGACGTTATCGTGGTCCGACCAGGTGAGAAGATCGCCACCGACGGCGTTGTCCTGGAAGGGACCTCTGCAGTGGACGCCTCACTTGTAACCGGGGAATCAGTGCCGGTTGAAGTAGGCCCGAACAGCCCGGTAACGGGCGCAACAATTAACACCTCGGGACGCCTCCTGGTCCGCGCCACCCGGGTCGGTGCTGACACGACCCTGGCCCAGATGGGACGGCTGGTCTCCCAGGCGCAAACCGCGAAGGCACCGATCGCCCGGCTCGCTGACCGCATCAGCGCGGTCTTCGTCCCCGTGGTTCTCGTCCTTGCAGCCCTCACCTTCGTCGGCTGGCTGCTCGCGGCAGGCCCTGCCATCAGCGACGCGGAACTGCGCGCCGCCTTCACCGCAGCAGTGGCGGTGCTGGTTATCGCCTGCCCCTGCGCACTGGGCCTGGCCACACCGGTCGGGCTGCTCACCGGCACGGGCCGCGGCGCCCAACTCGGCATCCTGATCAAGGGCCCGCAGGTCCTTGAGGACACCCGCACCGTGGACACCATCCTGCTAGACAAGACCGGGACGGTGACCACCGGCCACCTGGATGTCGACGGAACCCATGCGTTTGCCCCGTTCACCGAGGCAGAGGTCCTGCGCCTGGCGGGCGCGGCGGAGGCCGCCTCCGAGCATCCCGTCGCCCGGGCTATTGCCGCGGCAGCGCTGACCGCCGAACACCGAACCGGCGGCGCCGCGCGGCTGCCGGCCGTCACCGACTTTCACTCAGCACCAGGCGGCGGCGTCCGCGGCAGCGTCGACGGGCGCCACGTTACAGTAGGCCGAGCCAGTTGGCTGCAGGAAAACAGCGTCACCGTCTCGGCGCAGCAACAGGCGGCCCTGGCCGCGGCCGAGGCCGACGGAGCCACCGCAGTCTGGGTGGCCGTGAACGGGCAGCCAGCCGGCATCATCAGCCTGCGCGACACCCTCAAACCCGGCTCCGCCGCGGCCATCGCCCGTCTGCGCGAACTGGGGCTGCGGCCCATCCTGCTGACCGGAGACAACGCCGCGGTG
Organism: Arthrobacter sp. D5-1; assembly: GCF_017357425.1. Taxonomy (NCBI): domain Bacteria; kingdom Bacillati; phylum Actinomycetota; class Actinomycetes; order Micrococcales; family Micrococcaceae; genus Arthrobacter; species Arthrobacter sp. D5-1. Next base: position 149,730 of record NZ_CP014572.1, read on the forward strand.
GCCAACCAGGTCGCCGCCGCCGTCGGAATCCCCTCTGAAGACGTTTTCGCAGGTGTACTGCCCGAGGGCAAGGTCGAAGCTGTTCGGTCGCTGCAGGCCGGTGGCGCGACGGTGGCGATGGCCGGTGACGGCGTGAACGATGCCGCAGCGCTGGCCCAATCGGATTTGGGCATCGCCATGGGTTCCGGCACCGACGTCGCCATCGAAGCGGCGGACCTCACCGTGATGGGCAACGACCTGGGCCAGGTGGCCCAGGCGATCGAGCTGTCCCGCCGGACTCTGGCCACCATCAAGACCAACCTGTTCTGGGCCTTCTTTTACAACGTGGTCGGCATTCCGGTGGCCGCGCTGGGGTTGCTCAACCCAATGATCGCCGGCGCGGCGATGGCGGCCAGCTCCGTACTGGTAGTCGCCAACTCACTGCGGCTGCGGCGCTTCGGCAAGTAACCGGCCGGGAAGCCGGACCAAGCCAGGCCGGGCGGGCGGGCTGCCTCGACGGCGCCCACCCCCCGGCCTCAGGCGATTACGCCCTTTTCGTGGCCGTACTCCCCCGACGGAGTGGCCTTGTTCCCCATGGACGAGCGCGGCACCCATGCGTTGGCAGTAGCGTCGCAGAACGTCCACTACCGGGTATAAGTTCCCGGTACAGGGCGCCGCACTTATCCCCTAAATGTTTATACATTTGTGATTTTTCCGTGTAGATTGGCCCCGTGCCGCCCACCAGGTGCTGCACCCTTGGCCTGTTACCGAACCCTGCCGACCGCCAAGGCTCATAGACCAGAAACTCCGGCAGGGGCGGGGGAACCAAATTGCGGATTCGAAATTGAATCCTTGGGGTTAAGACGCCGGCATTTATGTCCGGTGGCCGGGTGACTCCCACCCGCATCCGACAGCTCACCTCGCAGGTATCGGGAGAGGTTAAAGCAATGTCAAAGAAAAACGCCCGCCACAGGGCCGCCACCAGCAGTACCCTGTCCACCATTTCACGCAGCGTCTCCAGCCACGGCGGGGCAGTGGGCCGCCAGGCCGCCCTCGTCGCCGTGGGGTCCGGGCTCGTGCTGAGCATGGCCGTCCCCGCCCACGCGGGAGCCACCGCCTCCGACCCGCAGGGGGGAACCGGTTCAGCCACCATTTCCTCCCCGGCAGGAATTCCAAGCCAGGCGGCTGCCCTGGGGGCAACCGTCCACACCGTGGTCGCCGGGGACACCTTAGGCCAGATAGCAGCGCTGCACGGCATCTCCCTGGATGCGATTCTGTCGCTGAACGGACTTCACATGGCTTCAATCATCTATCCGGGGGATGTCATAACACTCTCCGGGGCAGCGGGCAGCCCGGCCTCGGAACCGGCAGCTGTTCCGGCACCGAGCACGACCGCAGCATCCGCCGGTGCGCCGTACCAGCCTTCGACGCTAATGCCGGCGAGCGTCGATGGCGGACAGGGGGCACCGTCTTCGCTTAACGGAGCAATTCTGGCCGCGGCTCAAGCCCAGATGGGCGCCATCCAGGACTGCACGGTCCTGGGGGAAGTAGCCTTGCGATCGGCAGGGATCCAAGGGGTCGGCGATGAATCGCCCGAGTCTCTGATGGCCTACGCCACGCCGGTATCAACGCCGGAACCCGGCGACTTTATCTACTACGCCGACGGCGGAATGGGATTCTCGCATAACGCGGTCTACCTCGGTGACGGGCAGGCCATCCACAGTGGATGGAACGGCAACCAGACCGTCGTCTTCAGCGTGAACGTCGGCTCCGGCCCTTCCTACTACCGGGTGAACGCCTAGCTCCTGAAGTCCGCGGTGCGTGGCCCCACAGCCAGGCGCCGCGGACTTACAGCGCCTGATAACTGAGCTGAAATTTTCCCAGGCGCAGCAGGCGCGCCGTTCGGACCCGGCCTTTACACGCCGATGCCCGGACCCGTACCGTCAACAAGAAGAAATGTATAGACATTTAATAATTTTGTGGCCATTCTGAGGAGCCAGCATGCCATCGACTACTACCGGCACTTCTCGTAACCGACCCTGGACCATAGCGATTTCCGCCCTCGCGGTGGCAGTCCTGATCCTGCTGGTGGGGATCTTCGCGTATCAGGGAGGGGCATCCCAAGGGGCCAGCACCGGAGCGGCGGCCCAGGAATCCGCGGGTTCCGATAGCGCGCCGCTGGATATGTCCCGCAGGACAGCGGACGATCCGACGGCACTGGGCCCGGTTGATGCCCCGGTGGTGCTGGTCGAGTACGCAGACTACCGCTGCCCTTTCTGCGGGCTTTTCTCCCGCGATACCCTGCCGCCGTTGGTGGAAAAATACGTCAAGAGCGGTGACCTGCGCGTTGAATGGCGTGACCTGCCCGTTTTCGGCGAGCAGTCCACCATGGCTGCTGTCGCCGGCCGCGCAGCCGGGAACCAAGGCAAGTTCTGGGAGTTCAACAAGGCAGTTTTCGCCATCGCCCCCGAGCGGGGACATGCCGATCTTTCGCGGGAGCGTCTGGTGCAGATCGCACGAGAGGCCGGAGTGCCGGACGTGACGCAGTTCGAAGCGGACCTGAACTCCACGGAACTGCAGCAGGCCGTTGCCACAGATGCACAGGAAGCGGCATCCCTGGGTGCCACCGGAACACCTACGTTCCTGGTCAATGACACGCCCCTGGTCGGTGCGCAGCCCCTGGCAACCTTCGAAAAGGCCATACAAGCCGCGCTTAAAAAGGCAGAATCCCAGTAATGGTCATCGGATACGCAGGGGCCTTTCTGGGGGGTATCCTCACCCTGTTGAGCCCGTGCTCGGCGCTTTTACTGCCAGCCTTCTTCGCCTACGCATTTTCCACCAGAACCCGGCTTGTCGCGCGGACCGCCCTCTTCTATCTGGGCCTGCTTTCCACCCTGGTGCCGCTGGGGGTATTTGCCGGGACGCTCGGGTCTCTTGTGACACAGCACCGCGGGATCCTGGTCGCGTCAGGCGCCGGAGTTGTTATTGCCCTGGGCCTCGCCCAGGTCGCCGGGATCCGGATGCCGTCCATTCTCCGGAACAACGCCCGGGCAGGATCGTCCCGTCTTTCGGTCTTCGCACTCGGCGCTGTCTATGGCATCGCCGGGGTATGCACCGGGCCGATTCTGGGGTCCATCCTGACCGTGGCGGCAGTGGGCGGCAACGCCCTGTACGGGGGAATCCTCCTGGCGGTCTACGCGCTCGGGATGGCACTGCCCCTGTTTGCGCTGTCCCTGCTGTGGGACAGGCTCGGCATTTCGGGCCGCCGCTGGTTGCGGCCACCGCCGGTAACCATCGGCCGGTGGTCCAACTCCTGGGTCATGATCATCTCCGGCGCCCTCTCCATCGGCATCGGGGTCCTGCTGCTGGTCACAGACGGCACTGCCGGGCTCGGCGGAGTGCTCACCGTCACCGACCAGTTTCAGCTCGAATCCACCGTCAGCGGAGCAGCTTCCGGTGTTCCGAACACTGTCTTCGCGCTGCTGGCCGCGGCCATACTGGCAGTCGCTGCCGCCCTGTACTTCAAGAGCCAACGGAACGACCGTCCCGCCAGCAGCGACGCTGAGGCGACGTCAGAGGCAGCCATGAACAAGGAGAACCGATGAACCCCCGAGTGACTTTGACATCAGCTCTGACCCAATGGCCCGGCCGACGCTGGCAGGCCGCAGCCGTCGCCGCGGTGGCCACTTACGTGGTGGTGGCAGTACCCACCGACCTCATCGACACTCCCCTGTTCAGCCGCGAGGTCCCGCCCACCTGGTGGTCCTTCCCGGTCCTGGCTGTCACCGCCGTACTGACAGGACTGCTGCTGGCCACCTATGTTTCCCGCGATCCGGCCTCCGCTGACGAAAGCGACAACGAGCCGGGCCGCAAAGGCAAATTTGGGGCTGCAGGCGCCATCGTTTCCTTTTTTGCCGTGGGCTGCCCGGTCTGCAACAAGCTCGTGCTGCTGGCGCTGGGCACCTCCGGGGCCATGCAGTACTTCGAGCCGATCCAGCCGCTGCTGGCAGTCCTTTCCATTGCCCTGCTGCTGTGGGCGTTCGTCAAGAGGGCAACCTCCGAGGACCGCTGCCCGCTGCCGCGAAGCCAGGCGGCTGCGGCAGCAACGGTGGATCATGGGGGGAAGCAGCTCTCGCCCTAGTCCCGCCGGGGCGGGTTCGCTTTGCAGCCGAAGGCAGTCGCGATGGCCACGCGGTCGCCCAGGACATAGCTGCGCCGGAACTCGAGATTGCTGGCCCGGTGACAGCCGGTCCGCTCGATCAACAACAACGGGGCGCCCTCCGCACACCCGAGCAGAAGCGCCTGGGCGGGGCTGGCGAGGACCGCTGTGAGCTGCTCCGTGCCGCCGTCAAGGACCACGCCGCACCGCCGGTCGAGCTCCCCGTACAGGGACGCGTCACGGAAGTCGGCCTCAACCAGCTTCCCTGCGATGGCAGCAGGCAGCCAGACCTGGTCCAGGCCGATCGGTTCATCATCGGCAAGCCGGATCCGGGAGAGGTGGAAAAGTTCTGCATCCGCGGGAAGGGAAAGCTTTGCCGCCACCTCCGGGCTGGTCACCAGGTGCTGTTCCAGGACTACGCTGCCATGTCGCATGCCGGATTCGCGGATGGAGGCAAGGACGCTGTAGATCGGCCCGTAGGCCGTGCTTCTGCCAGCCACCACCGTCGGTTTCCGCCCGGGGTGCGCGGTGATGTGCCCGGCATCGCGCAGGGGCTTCAGCGCTGCCCGGATGGTGCCCCGGCTGACACCGTAGCGCTGGGCCAGTTCCAGTTCGCCGGGGAAGCCATCTACGAACTCTCCGGCCAGGACCTCCTGCAGGAGCTCGGCGCTGACGGTTTTCCACAGCGGGCTGCCACCTGCCCGCCCAGCGGCGCCTTCGGCGACGGATGCGACCGCTTGTCCCTGCTGATCCTTCACACCGCTCCCGACGGTTGGTTCCACAAAGCTGCTGGCATCTTGACGTTACTGCATGGGGGCTTCCCGGTACCCCGTCTTCACCCCAACGGGCCTGCCGTATCTGCGATTTTCATACCCCCGGAGGTACGCAGGGCACGGCCCGAGGACGATTCCCAGCGCATCTTCCGGCGCGCGTACAACTACGACGCCGCTCCGGGCGGGGGAGAAATCTCGGATTCAGGGCTGATCTTCGTGTCCTACCAGGCCGACGTCGAGAGGCAGTTCATCCCCATCCAGCGGCGGCTGGATGAGATGGACATGCTCAACCAGTGGACGACGCCGGTCGGGTCGGCTGTTTTTGCCATTCCCCCGGGGAGCCGCGAGGGCGGTTTCATTGGCGAGGGCCTGTTCGCCTGACCCGGCGGCGCGGGTCACGCACCATCCATCGAGTCTCATCGGAAGGATGCTGCGTGGCCGCGCGCCGAATCAGCGCGCGGCTACGTGCAGCACTGGGTCAGGGCGTGCTCATGGTTCGGGTTTCGCGAGCACATATCCGGTGCTGCTTTCGCGGGTGGGAAAGAGTGCTGAGCCATCGGCCAATACGGCCTCGGGAAGGACAAACTGCCCGGATTCAAGGACCGCACCGGATTCAAGATCCATCCTGGCCGACGTGCCGTCAAGCCGCGCATACACCGCTCCGTGCCCGGCGGCGAAAACCTCGGCATCCTTGGCGGCTTTGCTCCAGAGCAGCCCCGTACCAGGGCGCACGGCCTGGAGAACATGATCGCCGCTTGCCTGCCGGGCAGTGAACAGCACCGTTCCGGTTGCTCCATCAACCCTGGCGATGCCCGCCGGCGTCCCGGATGCCTGGGCCAGTTCTTTCCCGGTTTGGAGGTCGTAAACCACCGGGACGCTGGAGTCTCCGCCCGCCGTCCACTCAAGAACCACCACGCCGCCGCTCGAGGGGCCGTAGCTTCCCCGGAACACCACGTGCGCTTCCGGGTCCGCCGCGGGCGGCCGGCGAAGGTCGCTGGAGCTCCACAACAGCCGGCCGGAGCCGGCGTCGATGGCAGTCAGTGCCGGACCGTCGCCGAGCAGAACGGTGCCGTGATGCTCGTACAGCGCTGTTCCCGGCCGGGCGTTGAGGTCCACCACTGCCCCGGTATCGGCATCGAGCACTGTGCCTGGCGCTTTCTCAGCGGTGAGTCCCTTGGGGGTGTTGGCGAAGATCAGTCCGCCGGTGGAGGGACCTGGCACTTCTGTGGGACCCCAAAGTGTTTCACCGTCATCAACGGCGAATGCCGTTGCCACCGTGACGCTGACGGGACCCTTCCCGTCGGTACGAGCGTCCGAATCAAGGATGACAATGGAAGGTTCACCGTTCACAGAAGTCAGTACGGTCCCCACGCAGGAGGGGTTCGTGTCGATCCTCCATCGTGTGCCGGAGGAATTAAAGCCGTAGAAACTCAAGTTCTCCCTGCCGGCGGCAGGAAAGACGGAGCCGGTGAAGGCCGAGCCGCTCCCCTGGGGAGCGCTGTCCACGGACACAGTACTGACGGGGCGGAACCCGGGAAAGTAGCCATCCCCTCCGGCACTGGAAACCGCCCGGGTCAGCGGATCCCCCACCTCCACCTGCCGGGCGCCGGCGCCGGAACCGCCGCCGGAGCACGCGCTCAACAGCAGCAGCGCGGGGGCGGACAGGGCAATCACCATCACCCATGAGCAATGTTTATACATTTGATGGCAGGCTACCACGCCGGGCAGGCCCCCAGGCTGGCGGACGTCAGGGGCCGGCGCTACAGCCTGACGTAGGCCCAGCCATCCCATTGGCGCCAGGCCAGATGGGCGATGGCTGCGGGAACCGTGCCCACGCCCGGGGCGAGGTCTATGTCTTCCATGCCTGCCGAGCGCATGCTGTTGCCGCAGGCGAGGATGCCCACGTCCAGTTCTCCGGCGTTGGTGATGGCTTCAGTGGCGGGTGAACTTTTGGCGAGGAGCTTGACACCGGGCCCCTGGATTACCACTTCAATGCCAGGTCCCTGGCCGAGTGCGGCGCGGGCGTTGGCGGCACTGCGCAGGACACCGGCCAAGGCATCCTGCTCGAGCGGGCCGGCTGAGTGGATCAGCAAGCCGGGTCGGGCCTGCTCAGTCTCTGGAACCGTTGTTTCCATGGACATCTTTACTTCGCCGCTTCGCCCAAGTCGGTGAGGGCTTTCCGGAGGCGGGTCCCGGCGTCGTCGGCTACTTCTTTGACTGACGGGGAGGCGCTGAGCTGGACCATGGTCTGGGGGTCGATGGCTTCCACCGTGGTCAGCTCTGCATCCTTGTTCCGGCGCACCACGACATTGCACGGCAGCAGCGCACCGATTTCTGGTTCGGCGGCGAGGGCGCGGCTGGCAAGGGCGGGGTTGCAGGCGCCGAGGATGACGTAGTCGCCGACAGCGTCCGCGGCTTCGGCGCCAAGCTTGGCTTCGAAGGTGGAGCGGACGTTGATCTCGGTGAGGATTCCGAACCCCTGGGCTGCCAGGGCGTCCCGGGTGCGGTCCAGGGCTTCAGCCCACGGAAGGTCGACGGTGGCGGTGAGAGTGTATGTCATGGTTCTCCTCGAAGGCTCGAAAGTCGGACGGGTCAGGCGAGGGAGAGGAAAAGCTTTTCCAGGTCCTTCTTGTCCATGCTTGCATCCTTCTGGACGATGCACTGCTCCAGGCCGGTGGCGATGATGGCGAACCCGGCCCGGTCGAGCGCCTTGGACACGGCCGCGAGCTGGGTGACCACGTCCTTGCAGTCCCGGCCTTCTTCAAGCATGCGGGTGACAGCGGCCAGCTGACCCTGGGCGCGCTTGAGCCGGTTGATGACAGGGGTCAGTTCTGAGGCGTTCAGTTCCAAGGGTTTCTCCAAATATCGGGGGCTTACATCAATTCTATACCCCCTAGGGTGTTTTGACTACCCCCAGGGGTATCTGTAATACTCGGTGGGGTAGCCACCCTTCCCCCCCTTCCGAGAGGCCAACCATGACTTCCCCTTCCACGGCACCCGCTGTTACCGCCCTTGCTCCTGAGACCCTCCAGTCCTGGTTCAAAGAGCACCAGGACCTCGTGGTGATCGACGTGCGGTCCGCCGCTGAGTTCGAGTCCCTGCACATCCGCGGCTCTTACAACGTGCCGCTGCCGCTTTTGTCCGAGCACACCGATGAGCTCGCCACCCGGCTGGGTTCCCGCGTGGTCCTGGTCTGCCAGTCCGGCGTTCGCGCCGAGCAGGCCCGGCAGCGCCTTGCCAAGGCCGGGATCGACACCGCCTACGTCCTGACCGGCGGCGCGCCCGGTTTCGCCGCTGCCGGCGGTGACGTGGTCAAGGGCAAGGACCGCTGGGACCTGGAGCGGCAGGTCCGCCTCGTGGCCGGGTCCCTGGTGGTCCTGGGACTGGCCGGCGGCAAGTTCATCTCCCCGAAGATCCGGACGCTTGCCGGGGTCATCGGCACGGGCCTGACGTTCTCAGCGGCCACCAACACCTGCGCCATGGGCCAGGCCATCTCGGCCATGCCATGGAACAAGGCTGCCCAGGAGCCCACCCGCGAAAGCGCCATCCTGACCCTGCCTGGTGACGCCAGCAAGAGCCCGGAAGCCGCAGCCTAATGACCACCACCCTGATCCTCGTTCTGGCCCTGTCGGTGGTCATCGGACTCTCGCTCGGCGTCCTGGGCGGCGGCGGCTCCATCCTGACCGTCCCGATCCTGGTCTACGTGGCAGGGTTTGAGGCCAAGGAAGCCATCGCAGCCTCGCTCTTCGTCGTCGGCGTCACCTCCGCGGTCAGCGTGTTCAGCCACGCCCGCGGGGGCAGGGTGATGTGGCGGACCGGGCTGATCTTCGGCGCGGCCGGCATGGCCGGTGCGTTCGTCGGCGGACTGCTCGGCGGGCATATCCCGGGCCAGATCCTGCTGATCGCCTTCGCCGTCATGATGGTGGCCACGTCCGTGGCCATGCTCCGCGGGCGGAGGAAGAAGAACGACGACGGCGCGGCGCCGGTCAAGCACGAACTTCCCCTTGGCAGGGTGCTGCTGGACGGCGCCGTCGTCGGGCTCGTGACCGGACTGGTAGGCGCGGGCGGCGGATTCCTCGTGGTCCCGGCCCTGGCACTCCTGGGCGGCCTGCCGATGTCCGTGGCCGTGGGCACTTCCCTGGTGGTCATCGCCATGAAGTCCTTCGCAGGGCTCGCCGGATACCTCACCACCGTCCAGCTTGACTGGGGCATCACCCTCGGCGTGACCGCCGCAGCCATCGTCGGCACACTCGCCGGGTCCAAGCTCGCCGGCCGCATCCCGGAAGCGGCCCTGCGCAAGGCCTTCGGCTGGTTTGTCCTGGCCATGGGAACCTTTGTCCTCATCCAGCAGGCACCGGCCGACCTCCGATGGTTCATCGCCGCCGGAATCGCAGCCCTCACCGCGGCCACCGCCGGCATCTGCTGGTTCTTCATCAGCTCCTGCCCCCTGCGCAACCGCACCGGCCGGCGCAGCGACATGCCCTCACCAGTCTGAACAGCCACCAACCAAGGAGAACATCATGGGCCTCATCAGCTCTCTGAAAAAAGCCTTCAGCAAGCCCTACACAACGGTCTCAGTAGCTGAGGCCAAGGACCTTCTGTCTTCAGGTGCCGCGCTGATTGATGTCCGCTCAGCCCAGGAATGGCGCTCCGGACGGGCTCCCCAGGCCAAGCATGTGCCGCTGGACCGGCTGCAGACCAGCACCGCCGGAATCAACAAGAACAAGCCCGTGATCGCCGTCTGCGCCTCCGGGGTCCGCTCCGCATCAGCGGCACGGCTCCTCGCTTCCCAGGGGTACCAGGCCTACTCCCTGCGCGGCGGCATGGGCGCCTGGCGCGCAGCCGGCGAACCCGTCCGCTAACAACCATCACATCCGAAGGAGAACCCAATGGCTGAAATCACCGTCACCGAAGCCGACCAGCGGCGCACCAGCGCCCGTATCCTCGATGTCCGTGAGGACTTCGAGGTCGAGGAAGGCATGATCCCCGGCGCCCTGCACATCCCCATGGGCCAGCTGCAGGCACGCCTGTCCGAACTGGACCCCGCCGTGCCCGTCATCGCGGTCTGCCGCAGCGGCAACCGCAGCGCCAAGGTCGCTGATGCCCTCAACGGTGCCGGCTTCACCGCGGACACCATGGCCGGCGGCATGATCGCCTGGACCCGCGCCGGCCTTCCCACCACATAGCACCTCCGGTTCCGCCACCCTCCACCCAGCCAACTCCCGAAAGGAACATGAAAGACGATGGCAACCATTGACCTCACCGAACAGAGCTTCGCCGAGACCCTGGAGAGCAACGAGATCGTCTTCGTTGACTTCTGGGCAGCCTGGTGTGGCCCGTGCCGCATGTTCGCCCCCACCTACGGAGCGGCCGCGGAACGGCACCCGGACATTACCTTCGCCAAGGTGGACACCGAAGCCGAACAAGCCCTGGCTGCAGCGGCGAGCATCACCTCCATCCCCACCCTCATGGCCTTCAAGGACAAGACCCTGGTCTTCTCCCAGCCCGGAGCCCTCAACGCCACCGGCCTCGAAGAAGTCATCCAAGCCGTCAAGAACGTCGACATGAATGAGCTCCGCGCCCAGGCCGGACCCCAGAACGCCTGATGCGATGCCAGGCGACCATGCGTACCGCACTGTCACGGCACACGAACTCGCCACGGTGTGGCCGCGAGCCACGCTGGTGGACGTCCGGAGCCGGGAAGAGCATGCCACCGCATACGTCCCCGGGAGCCTGAACATTCCCTTGGGCGAATTAACCTCCCGGCTCGCAGACCTGCCCGGCGGCACGCTTTACCTCATGTGCGGGTCAGGAAAACGCAGCAGCCAGGCCGCGCGGATCCTTACCGACCGCGGATACACCACCGCGAACGTGGCCGGTGGGATCACCGAGTGGTACCGGGCAGGCCACCCGGTCGCCTATCAACCCATCCCGGAAAACCCGTCACGGCAACAACCTGGCCATGCCCCGGCAGGCCTGCGCAGTCTCCTGCACAAGCTGTTCCACAGAAATACGGCCTAGGCCGCAGTTCACTTGCGTGATACCCCCCGGGGTATCTATACTGGACTCAGAACAAACCTCCAGACCCCTTTCAACCAAAGGAGAGCACCAGATGCTTATCGAGCGCATTTACGATGAAGACCTCGCCCAGGCCAGCTACCTGATTGGCTGCCAGGCCAACGGCACCGCCGTTGTTGTGGACGGCCGCCGCGACATCGCGGTCTACCAGGAGCTGGCGGAGAAGAACGGCATGAAGATCATCGCCGTCACCGAAACCCACATCCACGCCGACTACCTCTCCGGCACCCGCGAACTCGCCGCCGCCACCGGCGCGAAGATCTACGTCTCCGGCGAGGGCGGGCCGGACTGGCAGTACGAATTCGACGGCGAACGCCTCTACGACGGCGACACAATCACCATCGGCAACATCAGCATCAAGGCCCTCCACACCCCGGGCCACACCCCCGAGCACCTGTCCTTCCTGGTCACCGACGGCGCGTTCAGCGACCAGCCCGGTTACCTGCTCTCGGGTGACTTCGTCTTCTCCGGAGACCTTGGCCGGCCGGACCTGCTGGACGAGGCAGCCGGCGGCATCGACACCCGCTTCGAGGGCGCCAAGCAGCTCTTCGCCAGCCTGCGGGATAAGTTCCTCACCCTGCCGGACTACGTCCAGGTCCACCCCGCCCACGGCGCAGGCAGTGCCTGCGGCAAGGCACTCGGCGCCATCCCCTCCTCCACAGTCGGCTACGAACGCCTCTACGCCTGGTGGGGCCCCTACCTCGCCGCCAACGACGAGCAGGGCTTCATTACCGAACTCCTCGACGGCCAGCCCGACGCCCACGCCTACTTCGGCCGGATGAAGCGCGAAAATCGGGAAGGCCCCGCCGTCATTGGAGAACGCGCTCCGCTCAAGGAACTGGACACCGCCGACGTCGCAAAGGACCTGGCGGCGAACAAAGTCACGTTCATCGACACCCGCCCCAACAGCGAGGTCCATGAAGGCACGGTAGCCCGTTCCCTGAACGTACCGGCCGGGAAGTCTGTGGCCAGCTACGGCGCCTGGGTAGTGAACCCCGAGACCGACAAGAACCCGCTGGTGCTGCTCGCAGCAGATCAGGAACAGGCCATGGACATGTGGGACCACCTGGTACGGGTCGGCATCGACAACGTCGCCGGTTACGTCACCAGCATCGAAGGGCTCCCCATGACCACCCCGAAGCTGATCCAGCCGGAAGAGCTGCAGGGCTTTGACGCCGCCATGGTCGTGGACGTCCGCAACCGCAGCGAACACATCGCCGGGAACATCCCCGGCTCCTACCAGCTCAGCGGCGGACGTGTCATGTGGCACCTGGACAAGCTTCCCGCCGAGGGCACCATCGTGACCTACTGCCAGTCCGGCGTCCGGAACTCGGTCGCGGCAAGCGCCCTGCGCCGGGCCGGGTACGACGTCGTCGAACTCGACGGCAGCTACGCAGCCTGGGACGCCTTCCAGCAGACCCGACAGAACGCCGTCTCAGCAAAGTAACCCCTAAGACCGCCCGGGCAGGACCCCCTCCTGCCCGGGCGCCTTTATGTCTCCGGCACGAATGGAGTACCCCAGCATGGCCAGAACAAAGGCGGGAAGCACCCTGGACTCCGGCGCTGTCGCTCTGGGCCTGCGACAGAACCTGGCACAGTTCATGCTGCTGGTGGCAGTCAACGCCCTGGTGGGCGGCACGCTGGGCCAGGAGCGCACCGTGCTGCCGCTGCTTGCGGACCAAGTCTTTGGCGTGGGCCAGTACACGGCCGCCCTGACGTACATTGCGGCGTTCGGGCTGGCCAAAGCCGCCACCAACTACTTCGCCGGAACCTTCTCGGACCGCTACGGCCGCAAACCCGTCCTGGTCGCTGGTTGGCTCATCGCCCTCCCCGTGCCGCTGCTGCTGATCTTCGCCCCTTCCTGGGGGTGGATCGTCGCGGCCAACGTCGTCCTGGGCGTCAGCCAGGGCCTGACCTGGTCCACCACAGTCATGATGAAAATGGATCTCGTCGGTCCCGAACGCCGCGGCCTGGCCATGGGACTGAACGAAGCCGCCGGCTACCTCGGCGTTGCAGGCACTGCGCTGGCCACCGGCTACATCGCCTCTACCTACGGTCTGCGTCCCGGGCCCTTCCTCCTCGGTGCCGCATTCATCGCCGTCGGCCTCGGACTGTCCGTCCTGACCGTCCGGGAAACTCACCACCATGCCAAAGCTGAAGCTGCTACCCATGTCCCGGTCCACGCCGGCAGCCATGCGGGGCTAAGCAACCGGGACGTCTTCACCCTGACCAGCTTCCGCGACAAATCCCTGTCCTCCGTCAGCCAGGCCGGCCTGGTCAATAACCTCAACGACGGCCTGGCCTGGGGCCTGTTCCCCGTCCTGTTCGCCGCAGCAGGGCTCAGCGTCGAACGCATCGGAATCCTCGCCGCCGTCTACCCTGCGGTCTGGGGCGCCGGGCAACTGATCACCGGCCCCCTTTCAGACCGGATCGGCCGCAAACCACTCATCGCCGGAGGCATGCTCGTTCAAGCCCTGGCCCTGACCCTGATCGCCGCGGGAGAAGACTTCGGAACCTGGCTCGCCGCCGTCATCCTGCTCGGCGCCGGAACGGCCATGGTCTACCCCACACTGCTCGCCGCCATCGGTGACGTAGCCCACCCTGCCTGGCGGGCCCGCTCGGTCGGGATCTACCGGCTCTGGCGCGACGGGGGCTTCGCAGCCGGCGCCCTGCTCTCCGGCCTCATCGCCGATGTCTACGGCATCCCGGCCGCCGTCACAGCAGTCGCTGCCCTCACCGCCGCCTCAGGGGTCCTGGTCGCCCTCAGGATGCGCGGAACCGACCACAACATTTCCGCAGGTCAGGCCGACGAAGGCGTGGACGCCGAAAGATAGTAAGCATACTGTGTAAATAAAGAATGCGAACCCGAAGCCTATGGAACCCCGGTGAGGAGAACGGAGCAGCCATGACCAACCCAGCGGAAACTAACGGCAGGAGCCAGGGCACTGCGCCCAAGGCGATCACCCTGCCCGGGATCATTCTCGGGGTCGGGCTTGGCGGGTTCGTTGACGGGATCCTGCTGCACCAGATCCTGCAATGGCACCACATGCTCTCCAGCTCCGAAACCGCGAACGTCGACATAGGCGCATACCCGGTCACCACCGTCCACGGGCTCCAGATGAACACCCTTTGGGACGGGTTCTTCCACACCATCACCTGGCTCGCAGTACTCATCGGGCTCGGCATCCTGTACTCCCGGATTACAGAATCACGGGGGCGGATCTGGGCCTCGAAAGTCCTGTGGGGCTGGGTACTGGTCGGATGGGGGATCTTCAACATCGCCGAAGGCATCTTGGACCATCACCTGCTCGGCATCCACCACGTCGTCACAGGTGAGTTCCAGACCCTGGCGGACATCCTGTTCCTGATCTTCGGGGCCCTCCTGATCGCCGGCGGATGGGCGCTGCAGCGCACCGGCCAGGTCCTGGACCTGACCGCGGATGACCGGCGGTCGGCTGCCGACAGCCGATGACGGCCGTCCACGACGCCCACGCCCATCAGGGCACGGGGGCACTCGAGGCAGGGGTTCCGCTGGTCCTGCTCGCCGTCCTCGTCCTGGGATACGTGGTCCTCGCCTACGCCCGGAGCACCGAGCCGCGCGGCTGGAACCCCTGGCGCACCACCGCATTCGTCACCGGCGCAGCGCTCCTCGCCCTGGGCCTGATGCCACAAACCGCCCCGTACCCGGAAGGCAGCCTGCCCTCCCACATGTACCAGCACCTGCTGATCGGCATGTACGCCCCGATCGGACTCGTCCTGGGGGCGCCGGTCACCCTGCTGCTCCGCTCCCTGCCACGCCGGACCGGTAAAACCATCGGCCGGGCACTCAGGTCTCGTCCGCTGCACCTCCTCGCCCACCCGGTAACCGCACTCATCCTGAACATCGGAGGCCTCGCAACCCTGTACTTCACCCCGCTCTACACCGCAACAACGCAGGCGCCGGGCCTGCACTGGCTCATCCACGTGCACTTCCTGCTCGCCGGATACCTCTTCGCCTGGGTCATCGCCGGGCCCGACCCCGCACCCCGACGGCCCACAGTCCCGGCCAGACTCGTCATCCTCGGCGTGGCGATCGCCGCGCACGCCATCATTTCCCAGCTGCTCTACGCCGGCCTGTACGTGCAGGTCACCACCACTGCCGCCGAACTGCGCCAGGCGGGAGAGCTGATGTACTACGCCGGAGACATCGCCGAACTGATCCTGGCCTTCGCCATGGTCACCGCCTGGCGTCCCAGCCCAACCGGCAAGCATCCACGAAACCGGCAAGAAACCGTACCGGGAACGGCCTGACGCAGCCACCGGCTGCGTTCTTACCCCGGGCTGCCAGCGCTCATGCGCCCCATGTGCGGGCAGCGTCCTGCACCCTTGGAGCGCCGCTGGACGCGAGTTTGTCCAGTTGGTGCACACCCCAATCTGACGTCAGACGGCTGGCTTATACTCGTCAGAATAGGCTACGGTTCCGCTTTTCTTGACACTCGGTGTGGAGGTTCTTAGATTCAAACCTGACACGGAGTAGGAGATGCCATGGCTGGACAGCGAATCGGGTATGTACGAGTCAGCACCTTGGACCAGAATGAACAACGCCAGCTCGATGGAGCGGTTCTCGACAGGATCTTCCTTGATAAGGCCTCGGGCAAGGACACCGCCCGCCCTGCGCTGACAGAAATGTTGCGCTTCGCCCGTGAGGGAGACACTGTTGTAGTGCACAGCATGGACCGGCTGGCACGGAATCTGGATGACCTGCGTTCCGTAGTCAAAGCGCTCACCGGAAAAGGCGTGCAGGTGGAGTTCGTCAGGGAGCACCTGCTCTTCAGTGGCGAGGACTCCCCTATGGCGAATCTCATGCTCTCGGTCATGGGGGCCTTCGCTGAATTTGAACGCTCCCTGATCAAGGAACGCCAGCGAGAAGGCATTGCCTTAGCCAAGCAGCGAGGTGCCTACCGCGGGCGCAAAAAGACGCTTACACCCGAGCGGGCCACCGAGCTGGCGCAGAGGGCAGCCGATGGAACACCTAAATCGGTCCTCGCGAAGGACTATGGAATCAGCCGGGAAACGGTGTATCAATACCTCCGCCAGGCCGACCGTTCCTGATCTGCCATCCGTTTCTGACTGCTGACGTACGCAGACTACTACCCAACATATGGGTGCTTATCGGCGTTGCGGGCGTTCGGAAAGCTCAGTCTTCTGGTTCTATGCCGGGTTCGGCCCATTCGAGTGCTGCCACGACGTGGCCTTCATTGGGCAGGACACGCTTCTCGTCTGCCGGGAGTTTGTCGTAGGTGTAGGCAGCGACCGCCATCGGTGAGGTTGAGCGGCCGAGGCTGTAGCGTACGCTGCGTTCGTTCTTGGCGCCGCAGATGAGAATGCCGATTGTTTCGTTGTGGTGCTCGCGGCGGAGCATGTCATCGACGAGGGCGACGTAGAAGTTAAGTTTGCCGGCGAACTCTGGCTGAAACTTCCCTGTCTTGAGTTCGATGACGACGTATCTGTTCTGGTCCATGTGGAAGAACAGCATGTCGACGTAGTAGTCGTCGCCGTCGACGTCGAAGTGGACTTGCCGCCCAACGAAAGCGAATCCTGGTCCGAGTTCGCGCAGGGTTTCGGTGATTCGACTGGTCAGAGCCAGTTCCAGTTCGCGTTCAGCGACCTCCCCCGACAAGCCCAAAAATTCGAAGTTGTAAGGGTCCTTCGCGATTTGTTGGGCAAGCTCGGTGTCTTGCGCAACAAGCTGTTGCGCGAAGTTGGACGGAGCTGCACCGGTCCTTTCAAGGGTTCGGTTCATGATCATGTTCAGCAGGACATTCCTGGACCACCCGTATTGGACGGCTGCTGCAGCGTACGAATTACGTTTTTCCTGTGTGTCCACCTTGTCCAGCAGGACAGTGACGTGGCCCCACGGCAATTGCGCAACAGCTTGTTGCGCAATTGGTCCGCCTTGCCAGGCTCCGGCGAACGTGGTCATGTACTGGATGTTGCGCGGCGAAAGGCCTTTCATCTCCGGGAACTCTCTGCGCAAGTCCTCGGACAGCTTCTTGATAACTCCGCTCCCCCAGCCCTGCTGTTCCTGCTGCCGCCGGACGCCCTGGCCGATCGTCCAATACAGCTCGATCAGCTGGGTGTTAATGGTTCGGAGCGCCGTCGTCCTGGCTGCCTTGACGGTCGCTTTTAGGTCCTCGAGCAGTTCCACGTAGCCAGCGGGCAGGTCCAGTTCGCGCGAGTCTGTCATCATTCCACCCTAATGCGAGCCACCGACAGGCACGGTGGACTCAATTGTCCAGACGCTGTCTGGACAATTGAGCCTACGGGTTTCTAGCAGGCGGTTGGGTCGCCGAAAGGCAGGGAGGTGCCGGCGATGAGCCAATGTGTTCCGTCCCAGTGCATTGAGTACCGGATCTTCCAGTTCGAACATGTTTGGCCGGTCCCGCGGTAGGCATCGGCCGCGTTCTGGATGGTCTGAAGATTCACATCGGCGTTCAGATCGTCGGCTGACGGCGTGCCGGTGACATCAATGACCTCAGCTTTCGTCCAGTAGGAGGAACCGAGGTCCTTGCTCCATGTCGAGGCGTCCCCGAAAGTGGCCTGCAGCTCGGGCGTGAGGAGTTTGAAGGCTGCTGTGTAGGCGGCTCGATTGATGCCTTGACCGTGAAGGAGCAGGCTTTGGCCTACGCTGCGGGCTTGGTCATGGTCTGCCGAGACGGTAAAGGGAAAGAATCCGGAACCTGGCGCCGGAGCGTTTCCGCAATCCTTGAACGCCACAGGGGTGGACCTGGATTTCCACTCGTTGACGGCCGCGGCAACACGGGGTGCGGTTACCGCGTAGGCGATGCCTTCGGCCCTGGTGTACTCATCAAATTCGATGGTTACAACAATGCCGGCTACCTGGCCGTCTTGGGTGATGAGTGGTCCTCCGCTGTTGCCATGGTTGATAGCAGTGTCTGTTTGGATCAGGTTTCGGAGAACCCGGTCCCCTATGTCCTGTTCGGTGTCGAGGGCGCTGACTGTTCCTTTGGTGAAGGTGAACGGGCGGCTCAACGGGAACCCCAGGGCTGCTACATCGGTCCCGACCGGGGGCTCGCTGCTTCTGAGCTGAAACTGATGGCCTTGGATCGGCCGGTCGGTTCTGACAAGAGCGATATCCGCTACATCATTCGTGCCAACAACGGTGGCATTCACCGATGTTCTCCCGAAGGCTACGCTGATCGAGGTAGCATCCTGGACAACGTGCGCTGCAGTAACCACCAAGTCAGGTTCGATAAGAAAACCAGTTCCTGTACGCCAGGATTCACACGTCGTGACAGAGAGCTGGCCCACGCCGGGCTGGACATCAGCAACGACATCAGGCCATGCACTCGGTGACGGGGCGGCGCTTGTGCTTGTCGCTGCTGCGGTGGTCGGTGCGCTTTCGGTGGGCGGAGTGGGTTGAACGGTGCTTGTCGGCGGCGATGTCTGCGGGGACGTGCCGGATCCGTTAGTGCAGCCTGTAGCCCAAAGACATAGGCTCAAGGACGTGACAACCGTGCAACGGATGAAGGGGTTTGGTTTGTTGCTCATCAACTACCTCCCAAGGCTGAGAAGAACAGCTGCCCGAGCGACCCCTCTGTTGTGTCCGCTCCTGCAACTGCCCACAATAAATATGAGTCGGGTAAGCCGCCGTCAGATGCGCTTGATCATGGAGGGAAACGGGAGACCTTTCCCATGATTCAAACCAACGGCCGTTTACTCGACTCGTGTCCCAGCAAGCACATCGTAACCCCGAGGGATCCTGTCTATCTGGAAAAGCTTTCCTGGCGGGCGAGTCGACAGCAGGGCCGCAACAGGATCTTTCCCTGGTAGCCGGTGACCGGCAGCAGCGTCCCATGCCCCCCTGCGACTTCAATTTTTGCCGTCATAGTCCAAAGTTCCTTGGACGATTGCTTCGGCCAATGTGCCGCAGCTTGTGGCACTATGGGCTTCGCATCACTTCCTTGTCCTGACGGGATGCTCATCTTCCAGCGATGGAGCTTTGAGGGTTATGGCTGGGTCGTTCTGACGTCGGGAAACCAGCCGTGGGGTGCTTTGCGGGGTTCGAGGTGTTCGGGGTCTCGGTGTTCTTTCATGTCGCAGTTGTAGAAGGGTCCCTGCGGGTCCAGAAGGACGCGCATGTGGTGATCTGCATGATCCCTCCACCAGACACTCATACCGGTCGCTGGATCCAGGCGCAGGTGCTCCCATGAACGCCACAGAGCCGCTACACGGGAGACGGCTTCCGGGTGGAAATACCAGTCGATGCACCACTTGGCGGACTTTCCCGTGACGCTGCGGACATAGGTGGGTAGCAGCTGCTCATGGAGGAATTCTTCGGCTGAGCCGTAGACGAGCTCCGGTTCTTTCTCCGCGCTCTGGTCAGCTGCAGCTGCAGCCGGGGCCGGTGTGTCCGTGTCGTAGAGGTCAAAATCAGTTGCCACGTGGGGTGCCCTTTCCTACTTCGTGACCCAGGGATTGGCTGCCGGTGCAGCTGGCACTAGGTCGGCGGGTTCTTCGGGCCGAGGGCTGTACTTCTTTATGGATGCCTCCACCGTTTCCTTGTGGGGTCCGGTGTACCAGGGCGTCGTGCGGACGAGCGTGGCGGGTGCGCCGGAGGCGAGGACGACGGCGCGGCCACGGTCCAGTTCGGCGAGGTTGGAAACGTCGAAGATGCGTTCCTTGCCCTCCTGGCGGGAGCGGCTGGAACCAGACTTGCCTGAGGAAGTGGAGACGTTGATGTAGCTGTAGTCTCCGATCAGGTCCGAGAGAGCACGGAGGAAGCCTTCTTCTGCGACGCCGCCGCCGTAGACCTTCACGTTCGCCGCTGACCAGATTTTCCGCATGTTCGCCTCTCCCCACAGCTCCACGCCCTGGGACCAGGACTGCAAAATCCCCATGACAATCAGGCCCTTGGAGCCGTAGTGGCTGAACTGGTCCGGCAGGGATGCCCAGCGGACGACGTTGGCCAACTCATCGAGAGCAAACAGCGCCGGCTTCGGGAGCCGGCCGCCGCTCCGCTCGGCTCGCTCTTCCATGGCCTCAGCTATGGCCACCGTCAGCGCTGTGGTGAGCGGTGCGGCTGAGCCGGCACCTTCCTTGGAGAGGATGTAGATCGTCTCCTGCGACGCAGCGAAAGCATGTGGGTTGAATTGGCGGCGGGCATCCGTGGCCACGGTTGTCCCGCCGGTCGGAGCGACCCAGCGCAGCGTGTTCCGGCTCTTGAGGCATTGGATCATCTTCTCGGCTGTGCCGAAGATACCGTCACGTTGCTTGTCAGCCAGTTCAAGTGTGGATTCAAGGCCCTTGTACTGCAGCTCGTAGTCGTGCTGTTTCAGGATGTTGATCGGTTCGCGGTTCACCTGTTCGGTGACCCAGATGTAGACCTGGGTGATGGGCAGGTCGCCGAGTGCGGCGGCGAGGAAGTACGAGGACAGAATGTCTTCGGCCTTGGGGTCGAAGTAGGCGTCGGGCTTGGACCCGGGGACGCGGGAGCCGACCGAGAAGTGCTGGGTGAGTTTGTACGCCTTCTCCTCGTCGGTGACGTAAGAGAGTGGGTTCCACCACCAGTTCGGTTCTTCCTGGGCGATCTTCTGCGGATCGAACACCCACACCGGGGCGACGGCCTCGCGGACGCCACGGGTGCCGTCCACGACGTCGCGCTTGTTCGACGTTGAAACCACGGCACCGGGTGCGTCCAGAATGGCGGGCATGACCCGTGAGGTCGACTTACCGGTACGGGGACCCCAGATATCGAGGGACAGGTCTTCCCAGGACTGGATGAACTTCTGCCCCGTGGAGACGACCTTGCCGACCACGATGCCGGGAGTATCAGTGACACCCAGACGCTCAGCGGTCGCCTTCGCTCCCTTCTCCGAGAACGCGGCCAGCGACTTACCTCGTCCAAGGTACCGGGCGGCCTTATCGACCCGGGCACGCTTGGACGCACCCTTCCGCCAGGCCACCAGGACAACAATGGTCAGGGCCAAAACCACGCCAGCCAGCAAGCAGACCACAACCGTAGCCTCCGTGGGCCACGGCACACGGCCCTTGGCCAATCCGGCGATCAGATCAATGGGATGGGCTGGCGGGGCGGCGATGCCTGCCATCCACGACCCGAGATGCAAGGCACCGTAGGTTCCGCCGCCGAAGACGACGATGAACCCGATGGCCAGCCACACCAGCAGTGCTTCACCCATGCCCATCCCTTTGCGGTTTGGTGCGCTCACAGGGCGCCTCCTTCCATGGGCAGAATTGGTGCTGCCGTCTCCAGCAGGGTTTCCGGGGCAGCATGCCACTTGCCGTCGGTGTCGTTGACGCCTTCCGGGCCCTTCTCCAAGGACGTGAGACCGACCTGGACGGGGATCCCGGGACGGCCACCGACCTTGATCAGGAACTTTCCCCGGCCCGGAGGTTCAACGTCGACGCCGCGTGAGTCCCACGCGGGCGGGTCTTGCCAGCCAATGAGCTTCTGCTGCTCCTGCCGGGACAGCGGAATGGCCGAGGTCAGCAGCGGCATTTCAGAGGCGGGGAGGCCGCCGCAGATGACCATGCCGGAGCGTTCGACGAAGCCGCGGGCTTTCATCCGGTCCTCTTCTGCCGGCAGGGCCAGCAGGTCAGACATGGTGTGGGAAATCATGATCTGCCCAACACCTACGGAGCGGTTCAACCGGGTCAGAGCGTCCACACGGTCCACCATGCCCTTACCGGCGCGAAGCGCCCGCCACAGCTCGTCCAGGACCACGAAGTAGTTCCGGCGCGGTTCCAGACCGGCGTCCGCGAGAGCGTTGGCAACGTTGACCGTGCCAAAACCGTAGGACCAGCACGCAAGCAGGACGGCTGCCTGCAGGTCTGTCTCGGTCTCGTCAATGCTGGAGACGTCGAAGACCACGGCACGGTCTCGCTTCATGGGCTGGCTGGTCTGGCGGGAGAAGATTTCCCCCAGCTTCCCGCCACCGGTCAGACCGAGCAGGGTTGCCTCCAACGCTCTGGTTTCCTGCAGGTAGATGTTCATGTCTCCCCGGTCCAGTGCGACCTGCCGGAGCTCGTCCGGAGCGGAGACGATCACGTCCAGAAGGTCCTTCAACACCGGGATGCCCTCAAAACGCTCATCGAGGACCCGCAAGGCCCGGTCCAGGATTGTCTGCTCCTGATCGGTGGGCGGGTTGTTGCGGCTGATCGTGATCAGCGAAACGACCATCGTCAGGCGGCGGCCGTGCGCGTCGGCACGGACGCGTGCGGCGTCCTCAGGGTGGCCGTTGTCTTCAAGGAGCTGGGCGGCTTCAACGGCTTGGCCCGGGTCGAGGATGTTCAGGTACCCGACACCGCGGCCGAGCCGGATGACCTGCCCGCCGAGGGCCCGGACGGCTTTGACGTGCTCGCCCTTGAGGTCACCGAGGATCAAGGGATGAACGCCTTGGGCAGAGAGCCCGATGAACATCCGACGCACGACGGTGGACTTTCCCAAACCGGGCTTTCCGAGGATGAAGGCCGAGGGGTTGGAAATCAGCCGGGCGCGCTGGAACCAGCTGATCGGGTCGCAGCAGACCGTGGCCTGTGTTTCCTCGTGGCGCCCCAGCGGGACACCGATCATGGGCGAGGACGCACCGGAGGAGAACGGCCACAGCCCGCAGACCTGAACAGTTGTTCCCCGGTACTGCTTCACGGAGGGGACGAGCTGGGCCATGCCGCCGCCGCGACCGGGCCAGCCACGGGCACCAGGACCGGCAGGGCGGGGCTGCTTTTCAGCCTTCTTCGGCTCAGCTTTGACCCGAGTAGTGCTGTGTTTCGAGGAACGGGGGAAGAGTTTCGGGAGGGTCATTACAGTGCATCCTTAATCTCGGACGGGACCATGCTGTGCTCGGGCAGCACCAAGCCCAGAGGCAGGGACGCGGCGAACACCGTGTCCTGCGCACCGTAAGCGGGACGCAGCAACAACCTGGCGCTACCGGAACTCTGTTCCACAGCAGCCACAGCGTCTGGAAGACGTTCCCGATCCGTCACGGTGGCCGTGACGACCACACCGAAGTTCACCAACCCGGCCCCTTGTGCTTCTTCCTGCGCGGTCTGCGCCGCTGATCGCGCATCAACCAAGGCGCGGGCGGACGGGCGGGTTCCGGAGGTGATACGAACGTTGGCGTTGTTCTGATCCTGTTCCACCACGGCAGCGGCCCGAGCCGAATCCATCGGACGGTACAGCAGGGACACGCGCTTGCGGTCAACGTCCCCGTGCGGGGCCAGCAACCGGGACAGGACCGAGGAATTCACCGATCCACGCGGGGCACCTGTCATGGTCCAGGACGCCGAGAACGCGGAATCGTGCCGGTAGTTCTCCCAGTTGGACTGGTGCGCGGTGGGTCCGACCTCGCCCCAGGTCAGGGACACCGGGGACCCGGCAGCATGGGCTTCATCGATGATCAGCGCTGCGGGAGGATCGTAGGCGATCCGTACAACCTCGCAGAGTTCCTGCGCGGTTGTCGGGCGGGCGATCCCGGCCCCGGTGGACTGCAGCCGTGCCGAAAGGCCGGGGATCCGGGAGGCCAGGTCACGGGCGACTTCTTCAGGCGTCCGCTTCTTCGCACCTGTACGGATCGCGGCGTTGAACGTCAACGAAACCCAGGCGCGGACCGTTGCCGATCCTTCCGGGTAGGTGGCCACAACCTCGTTCAGCATCTCCCGGGCGAACGCGGGTGCTTCCGGGTCGATGTTCATCAGTACTTCGTTCCGCAGCCGGTACCCCGAGTCCGGGGCGGTCTCGATCGTGACAGCTGCGGCGTCCAGCCCGGCCTCATCGGCCAGTCCGGCGAGCCAGCCGCCCCAGTTCGCGACCCACGCATCGACTTGCTCAGGGTCAACCAGTGATGCCCCGTCAGGTTCGGTGGAGAAGATCACGGTGAAGTGGCCCGTGGTGGGTACGTGCAGCAGGGCGAACGGGCGCTTGTAGGAATCAGTGAACTCGTACAGGGTCGACTTCGCAGCCAACCCGGGGAGCTGGTACATGCCCCACGGCGTTACGCCGAGCGGGCCGGAACGGTAGAGATTCGTCCCCGAGGAACGGGAGATCTTGAAAGCCAAACGAGTGCCGGCACGGTCAACAACGGACTGGCCATGCTTGTCCTTGACTGTCAGCAACAGCAAGCTGAGACCGGCAAAGGCAAGGACGCCCAGGCCGACGAACAGGCCCCAAATAGCGAAGCTGATAATGCCCGCCAACAACCCGCCAAAGAAGATGACTGTACTGAGCGCGCTGAGGTTGGCCAGCCCGGCTGAGCGCGGTACGCGCCAGTTGCCGTAGGACGGTTCTTTGTATTCGGTGTTAATTGCTGCCACTGGGGCCCTCCCCGGTTGAATCCTGCGCGGTCTTTTCGATTGCCTGTGACGTCGCGGACGCCACCTTTGCTCCTGTAGCTACAGCCACACCAGCCGGGCCAGCTGCCGCTGCTCCCCCACTGGCTGCGGCCGTCCCTGCACTGGCACCAGTTGCCGCTCCTGCGGATCCAGCGGTTCCTGCCGTGCCTGCCTTGGCTGCTCCAGCAGTTCCAGCAGCTCCGCCCGGTCCCGTAGCGCCCGGGGTAGGTTGCCCTCCCCCTCCTCGTGGGCCGGATGTTCCATCGCTGCCCTTGGGCGAGCTGCCGGTTTGCGTGCTCTGGGTGTTCGATGTGCTTGTTGACGATGAAGGGGTTGGGGACGCGTTGCCCCTGCCACTGCCCCCGCGTCCAAGGGAGACGGCCCCTGTGGCAATGGCACCGACGGCTGCTCCCGCACCGGCACCTCCGCCGGAGGCTACGGCCCCGACCATGGGAGTAACGAATCGCATCAGAGCAGGCAGCGCGAACAACGCCACGATCATCAACGTGAAACCAGTGATGGAGCCGATCAAGGCGTCCTGGCCCTTGCCGCCCATGAGCAGGAATGCGACGGAGTAGACGATGGCTGCGGCTGGTTTGTAGAGGATGAAAGCGATGGTCCAGCCCACTGCTTTCTGGAACCACTGCCTTCCCATCTCCGTATTCGTGAACGCGGATGTGGTCGGAAGAATGCCCGCCAGAATCACCAACATGCCACTGCGAACGACCATCAGTACGATCTGCACGAGAGACGCGAGCAGGCCGATGAGACCCAGAACGATCAGGATGAAAACCCCGACACCTGTCTGATTCGTCAAGATCAACAGCTGCATCGACTCGGCAAAGCCCTTGCCGTCCGTGGAACGGTTGATGATCGCGGCAGAAAAGGCATCCGCCGCGATCACCAGGATCGAAATCACTCCTAGGCCCAGGCCGGATACCAAGGTGAGCGTGACCAAGGAACGGAGCAGGTCCTTTAGGGGTGCTCCGCGCTGCTCCCAAATCAGCCTGATACCGCCGAGGATGACGGCCAGGACTGCCAGAGCCAACGTCCATGGCATCAACTCGCTGTTGACCATTGAAACAACAGGACTGGCTGTAGAGCCATCTTGGCTGGTCAGGTTCACCGTTGGAGTTGAAACCCAGAAGGTGGACAGAGTTGTGACCATCTGGCTCATGCCCTCAAGGATGGCTTTGGCCATGTTGCCCATGGCGTCATCAGTGAGACCGGAGATCCAATCTCCAACCGGGTTCCATACCGGCCTCATGCGCCGCTCCAAGGGATGAATCCTGAAAGATCGCGGATCTGGCGCGGTTCTTCCAGGGGTGCACCGTTGTCAGCGACGACGCCCTTCCAGTCCCCGTCCTGCCAGAGAAGGGT
This sequence comes from Arthrobacter sp. D5-1, assembly GCF_017357425.1. Taxonomy (NCBI): domain Bacteria; kingdom Bacillati; phylum Actinomycetota; class Actinomycetes; order Micrococcales; family Micrococcaceae; genus Arthrobacter; species Arthrobacter sp. D5-1. The sequence goes on from NZ_CP014572.1 coordinate 175,446, forward strand.
TGTACGGACGGATGCAAGAGCGCCGGTGTCAGCTTTGAATGCGAGCTCTACCACCGCTTGGTTCGCTGTGTATGAAACGTTGAACCCCGCAATCTGAACCTTTACGTTTGTCGGCGGCGCGGCCGTTTGCGAAGCCTTCATGCCTGCGTCTCGGCCAGGACCTTTAGCTGCGAGCTGGTCAGCAATGGCGCGTTCTTTTGAGGGATCGCTGCCAAGGGCCCAGAGGTTCACTGCGGCGTATAGCGCCCCTTGCGGAGAGTGGGCGAAGCAAGACCTCATGCCTTGGTCATCGGTCTTGCCCGGGCCGACTTTGGGATCTGTCGGGGCCGCCATAGTTCCAACGAGTTCCCACTTGCTCGCCGGAGCCTTCCCCAATGCCGTTTCGGCGGACGCTGGCAGTCCGCAGACACTCTTGCCGGACACGGCGGATACGCTGGGTTCAGCTGTGGCGGCACTGCTGGATTCTGCCGGGGCTGGTAGGGCGTTTCCCTGTCCTTTGGGGAGCAGGAAGATCACGACGGCTGCTGCGATCAGCGCGACCACCAGCGCGGCAGCAATGATGAAACCGGGTTTGGTGAACGGATTGCTTTCGGTGGTGCTCTCTGTTGACTGGCTCATAGTGAACCTCCCGTTGTTGGTGCTGGATTAGACGAAGGCGCGGACGATGCCTGCGGCACCGGTGATGATGATGCAGCCCAGCAGGACCCAGCCAAGCTTGGCCAGGGACTGGCCGCCTTCTCCGCGCTGGAGCTGGATGACCATGGTGATGCCGACGATGATGACGCCGAGAACACCTAGGACGAGGCCGATACCGGAGGCCCAGTTCAGGACGGTGAGCAGTCCGCCGGCTTCAGCGGGTACGACCGGTGTCGGGTTCGGGATGGTGCTGGTGGTGATTGCGGTGATCGAGTTCATGATGAGTGACCTTTCAGTGGTTGGTGCTTGGGCTGGTTTCGGTAACCAGGGCGGTTACGTCGGTGATGAAGCGTTGGTATTCGCGGGCCGTTGGTGTTGTGGTGGAGTCTCCGTGCCGCCATGCCTCGACCCAGGGAAGAGTCCAGAGACGGGGCGCTCCCCCGCCGACGATGGCCGTGAAATCGCGGAGCGCTTTGGGTGTCTTTCCCGGCGCGTCCGCGAGGACGGCGAGGCCGAGCAACTCCACAGCAGGGGCGGCACCGGAGGCCCATTGCGTCAAAGCGCTTTGAGCGGCGGTGAGGCCGCGCATGTCTGCACGACAAACCAACAGCACGCGGGGCTTGCTGCCGTCCTGCAGGACAGGCCAGCAGTGCCCGGTCGGGCGTGCTCCCTCGAGCAGGTCAGCGGTGCGGCTTTCACCGGCTCCACCATGGCTCCCGACGACCCACAGAGCGGCGGTGCCGGTGATGGTGCGGCTGGCCAGACGATCTGCGGTGTCAGGTTCGACCATGCCCTTGAGCGGTGTGCTGATCACGGCAGCCGGCGGGACGTGCACGTCAGGTGTTTCTTCTTCGATGCTCTCGGCCGGGCTGGTGACCCAGGGGTTCAGGGACAGTTGCATGGTTCCTCCTTCCTTCCGTTCGGTAGTGACTGTTTAGAAGCCTTCGGCGACGGCGGCAGCTGCGGCCAGCCATGCCCGTTGGGTTGCGGGCTGGAGGGCTTCGTAGCGGATGGGGCCGTTGACCAGGGCGGGGTCGTAGGGAATTCGGACGACTGTCCGGACGAACGGCTCAAATCCGTCAGCGATCCGTTGGGCTTCGGCCTTTGCTCGCTTGAGGGCGTCGCCGGTCATGCTGCGCTTGGCATCGGTCGATTCAGAGACGATGACGACGGCGTTGCGGGCCAGTTCAGCGTCGTGGCCACCACGGGATTCCAGAGTCTGCAGTGTCAGTCTGGCGGCCTCTGCGCGGTCCTCGATAGCGGTGACCGGAACGACCAGCTGGTTGGTGTGGTCGATCATCCGACGCCAGTTCGCAGCCCGGGCGGTGTTACCGGAGTCCATGACCACCAGCCGGTAGTAACGGGTCAGCACCTGGTGGGCGATGTCGACTTCCTCGGCGGTGACTTCGTGGTCGCCTTCTTCGTTCTCATCTGAGCGCAGCACGTCGAACTTGTCTGCCGTCTGGTGGTGCACGAACTTAGCGATTTCGGCTGCGTTCGTGGACGGGGACAGCAGTTCCGTGGAGGAATCGATCAGGTCCAGGACGCTGCGGTTGTGCGCGCCCTTTTCCGTGCGCCAGCCCAGGGTGCCTTGGGATTCGTTGTTGTCCCAGGCGACGGTGGCCGCGCCGCTGTAGCGGGCAAGGATGGCAGAGAGCATCACGACAGTGGGTGTCTTGTTTGCCCCGCCCTTGCGGTTGACCACGGCGATGGTCCGGGGACCGGGCCAGTGCTGGCTCACGGTGCGGATATCTTCGCGTTCGGACAGCTCTTCAGGAGAGGGGTCCATGCGGAAACCGAGCCGGGTCAGTGTCCCCCGCCAGCCCTGTGTGGCTGGCTCCAGGACCGGAGCGCTGACCAGGAACGAGGTTTCCTTCAAGCTGCGCCGTGTTGCCGGTTCCTCAGGACCGGTCACAGCGGCCTGCGGTTCTTTTGCATCGATGATCCGCTGCGTGGTTGAGCTGGCAGGCCCGGAGCTGACCTGGATATCCGTCGTTACATCGGCTTCTACGGGCGTGGGCGGCCACGGCTGGCGGTCCACTGCCGCTGCCGTAGCTTCGACGGTGGCGGGCTGTGCGGGAGCAGGGATCGGTTCCGGGGCCGTTACGGGGACTGTTTCAATGACGGCCGGTGATACGGTCTCGGGCGTGGTCGCGGGGGCCTGGGCCCGGCGGCGTGCCGGGCGCGGCTCGTAAGAGACGGATTCGATCTTGTTGTCCGGGTGCACGATCAGTTCGCCGTGTCCTTCGGGATCCTCGATCTGGACCCGTACCGGGCGCTGCAGCGTCTGTGCTTCGCCCACGACGAGGGCGAGGGCGTTGTTCCGGAGGTCTTGCATGGTATCCCCGTCGGGGACGACGCGGGAGTTACCGGCGACGACGACTTCGGCGGTTCCGTTGTCGCGGACGATGGCCTTGATGTTGGGAAAGGCCAGGACCTCAGTTGATGCAGTACTCATGAACTTTCTTCCTTTACGTGTGAGAGGTGAAGAGGGGTTACCTCTAGGACGCTGGTGGTGTCAGCCGATTGATCTTCCACGGGGCGTCCTTCCCCGTGCGGAGCAGCTGCAATGTGTAGGTCCCGGCGTCGGTCGGGACAGTGGCGATGACGCCGTAGCCGTTGGCTTCATCGACGGTCAGCTTGGCCGGGCCGGTGACGCGGCTGGCTGGAATGTTCGCCGGATCCACCGCTGAGTAGTCGGCGGTGGCCTGCGGGGTGAGCCAGCGGGCAAGATCATTGGCCCACTGTTGTTCCTTGGCCGTCGGGCGGGCGAAGTCGGCCATGGCCTTCTGCGCGACGTCCACGGCCTGATCCTTGCTGGCTTGATCCCAGGAGATGCCAATGGTGGGAGGGACGGTCCCGCCCGGTGCTTGTGGGCCGCTGTCGACGCTCAATGAGACCGGAGCTGAGGGCGTGGCCGTGGTCTCCGTCGGTGCCGGTGTGGTGTTAGACGCTGGTGCGCATCCGGCGCACAGCAGAGCTACCGCTGCAATGAGGGCCAGGGGCTTTTTCACTTCTTCTCCTCTTGGTTGGGCAGGTACAGGAACGCGGAGGGAACACTGCTTTTGACGGTCCGGGTGTAGTAGTTGTGGTCATCCGGGGGCGGGTTGCCGTTGTAGCCTTCCTCGACGTAGGTCCCGTCGTCTTTGACTTCCTTGACCACGGCCACGTGGCCGAACGTCGGGTCCGATCCCCCGGTGCCCGGGGCGTACCAGACGACAGCGCCAACGCGGGGTGTCTTACCGGAGGGCCAGCCCTTGGCATCCCAGCCGGCCTTCCACGTCAAAGCAGAGCCGAGACCCTGCCCGTCCGGGCGGAAGGTCCCGTTGAGGAACTTGAACGGTGCACTGGTGGAACCCATCTGCTGGTTCACCCGCCACAAGGCGAAGTCCACGCACTCGCGGTAGAACATGCCCAAAGGCGAGGCAGCAGCTGAGCCTGCCCCGACCTGCAACCAGGTCGGAGAGTCCTTCCAGGGGTAGTCATCTCCGGCTCCGGACTTGCCCGGGATCCCGCAGTCGCTTCCTTCAACGGAGAACTTCCCGTCCGAGAGGGCCTGGACGATTTTGACCGCTTCGGGCCAGTACTTCTGATAGTGGTACGGGTCGGCGTTGCGCTGGACCTTGTTACCGGCGATGGTCGGTTCCAACAGCTCCCAGCCCGGTACAGCCTGCAGGGCCTTGATGAAGTTCGTGGCACTGATGGTCGGGTCCATGCGGTCCCTGTAGGAGCCCCACGCGCCGTTGTCGCGCTGCTGGAACAGGCCACGGGAATCCGGGCCGGGACCGTCCCCGTAGTCCAGGACACGCAGCCCCGACTCCCCCAGGGCAACCATGATGCTGATGGTCTGGCCCTTCACTGAAAGGTTCAGCGCCTTGCCTGCTCCCATGACAGCGGCGGCGTTCTTCAACTGCTCCGCTGAATACCCATCAACCTTCGTGTTGCCGTCAACGACAACCGACACCGGGCCGCAATCAGCTGCAGCAGGTTTCGCCGGTGCCAGCAGCAGGACGAATGAGAAGATCAGCCCAAAGAACAGGCTGGGGACGGCAATAAGAGCCAGGAGACCCAGCGACTTACGCCGCATCAGGGGCTCCAGCTGCAGGCATCCAGAGACGGAAGTGCTCCAGGCCGTCCTCGTCGTGTGTAAACAGCAAAGCATTCACGGTCCACACTGCACCGAACGTGTTCTTCACAATCCATCCCCTGGGTACTGCTTCCATATCTACTGCCCCCAGCTGCACTAGTAGCGCCTGTCAAACTGCCCAGTTGGGATGCCGTGGCCGGGCTTGTATTTCTTGTTCTCGTAAAGGAGCCTGGGCGCGCTTCCCATTCACTGGCATCTCTACAGCTACGCCGTCGAACGGGTGCCTGGGATCTAGCAAGTGAACAGTGGGCCGCATAACGCCTCCTTAGTGGTGAGGGCCGGAGATGAATGTGGGTGAATAGCTCCAGACTAGCGAATAGTTTAACTAACCGCTAATCTGATGAGGTCTCTTGGGTGGGGATGCGGCAAAATAAGAACCATGCCCCGCTACTCCCGCCCTAAAATCCCATCCAGTACAGAGCGGGCAATTAGCGTGTTCAGCAACTCAACAAAAGTGGCCATTGTTGGCTACCTTGCTAAATCGGGGCCGGCCACCAGGGGTGAAGTGGCCAAGGGGCTGGAAATTGGGGTCCCGACGGCACAGAACAACCTGGTGCAACTGGAGGCCGAGGGGGTACTAATGGCGGATCCGCCGGCCTCAGAAGAGCGGAATGGCCAGCGGGTCAGGTACACCGTCGACGCCGATGAGGTGGCCCGACGCTACTCCATCCTGGGTCGGGCACTTGGCCTCGACGAAGTCCAACCTGAGGACTAGCGGCGCGAGCGAATCCCAACCACAGGCAAGGCATCCGCTCGCGCGAGAGCGCCGCCCCCTGACCGCCGGGTGGGGGTAAATCAAATTGCTGGATCGTAGGCACGCCAATAGCCTACCTTGAGCATGCTCAAGATAAAAAAGCATGCTCAACATGAGTGTGCCGTGAGTGTTCTAGTCGTCTTCGTCCAGGATTCTGGCTATCGCTTGGAACTTCTCAGGTGAGACGCCCTTGAGGCTACGGGCAGCGAATTTCTTCACTCTCTTCTCGCGGAGCGTCTTTAGCGACTTGAGCTGCTTTTCGATGCGTTCGGGAATCTCGGTCTCGAAGTCGTTGAGGTACGCGGGGTTCACCCCGAAGAAGTTGGCCAAGGCCGTGAGCAGTCGTTCATCCGTCACGGTGGCTCCGGTGCCGTCACGCATGTACAGCCAGCGCGAGCGAGACAGAGTCACGCCTTGCTCTTGCAGGCCTCGCCGGATGTCTTCAAACTCGTAGGGCTCTCCCCCACTGGCCACCATCACGTCGAGCAGGAGATTCAGCCGCTCCGACAGGGTCTGACGCCAGGCGTCCCGCGCTTCGTTGAGGTTGGGCGCCACCGTTATGCTCCGAGCAACGACAGGCTAAGCAGGTATGCGAGCCATGCGACGACTCCAATGGCGCTTCCCCAGAGCGACTGGGCAACGTTCTGGCGCTTCAAGGCTGCTCGTGACCAGATAAGGGCCGGCAGCACAATCAAAGCCGCGAACCACAGTGGAGACAGCGATGTTCCGAGGCCCAGCACGATGCCGGTGAAGATGACGGTGTGCACAGAAATGTTCCACCGTGACCGGCCCAGAGCGATGAGCGTTGCTCCGACGAAGAAGGCGATGCCGTTGGCGATGAGCAGCGCAGGGGCTCCCAACAGGGCCGTCACGATCAGGCCAAGGCCAAGCACGCCCGCGCAAGCCATGAAGCTCCTCGTCTTCCTGCGCTCTTCTGGCCAGCCCAAGGACTTGCCGATCCGCGGAAAGACCAATACGCCAAGGAGGATCACGACTGCCAGTGCCGCCAGGGTGGAGACGAGGGCGGGAACGGATCCTGGAGCGCTGATGGCCGTTGCAACCGCTGCCGCCAGGAGCAAGACCGCAGGGTGGAGAATCCGGCTAACGGCTTCTGCCGCAGGTCCTGGGCTGGTTTGCTGGTCAAGCATGTGTGTTAACTTCCATCGTTCGAATTGTCGCCAGTTCGGCTTCAGAGAGTCTACCTTCTAGGGTTGCATCCGATTCAAAACAGTCACGTATTTCGACGCCCCTTCGATGCCTTCGCATGGCGGGGTCCCGGCTCATGATTTCCATCAGCCGGCCGCGGTACGGCCAGATGACGTACTGGTCAATTTCCGGTTGCAGCTTGGCCCACACCGGGCAGAGGTTCCAGAGCTCCCGCCGGGCGATGAAGTCCTTCCTGGCGGAGCCCAGCCACCGGGGAAACGTGGGGATCCCGATGGCCAAAGCGAAAACAATGGCGGCGCTGGCTGTGAAGATCCGTTCCAGCGTTCCGAGGATGTCGGGTGGGGATCCAACCAGATCGGTCAAGGTGATTGTGGCGTGGATCAGCGCGACGGCTAGGGCAAAGCCGGACCCAAGGGCTACGAATGCCAGCGACCGACGCCGGCGCAAAGACTTGAGACGCGGTCTGTAGCGCACACTCAGGCGCATCGCGGAAAAGGCCACTGTGGCAAGGTGCGCAAGCATCAGAAGGCTATAGGTGGCGACCAACGGATTGCTTTCGTATTGCCGCATACCCGAACTGCTAAACGACGGAGCTGCCAGGATGAACAGCATCACTTGGCCGCCATAGCTGGCCGCTGCTATGACGCAAGCAAAAATGACGGGACGCTTTAGTTGCGAAGGGGCCATGGCCCGCCAGATGCCTATATGCATTGAGAGCAGGGTCGCCGTCAGGAAAGCCCGCTGGGCCAAGGCAAGGTAGTTCACACCTCCCAGGGCTGCATCCACGGCATAAAAAATCGGCTCGACAAGGAAGATGGCGGTGAGCGAGCCAAAGAAGCTGCCGTAGATCCACGAACCATGCATCCGGAGACCCCGGGAAACATACATCGCCGCGGACGACAGCAGAAGAACGAAGGCGGCAATGATCAGGACAACACCAGCGAGGGTCAACCGATTACATCTCCAAAGCCCAAGATCTCTTCTTCCCTCTTTCCGGAGCGGATTTGGGCATAGAGGTGGTCCGCCAGCAGCTCCGCCTCTGCTTCGATCCCGGTCCGGAGCTTGGTGTGCCTCCATCCATGGAGCACCTTCCGCGGGTCTAGATCCGGGAAAACGACAGCCAATTCCTCCCCCGTGAGAGGCTCAGGATCATGTTGAAGCAGAACGTGCGAGATCTCGTGCAGGATGTTCATCTCGCCGGCGAATTCTGATCGGTCGCCCACATGAAATAGACGGTTTACGTCCTCGCCCTCATGCCAAAAACCTGACATGTCCACATCCAGCAGGTCATCCCTCCGCGAGAGCTGGATGGGCCTCTCCGTAACCAGTTCAACAAACCGCAGGAGCTTGTCCAGGCTTAGAGGCGACGGCAGTTCCAGTATCCGGGTGAAAGCGGATACTCTGCGGGCTGCTCGACGCCTATCCAGCCCAGAGGAGGCGAATCTCCCGAGGCGGCCAAGGTGCCGCTCTGCAAACTGACTGGATGATGCAATAGGATTTGTCTTGAGCATGATTAACTCTTAACAATCATGATCAACTTAGTATGGAAATGAGGAAGTACATATGTCACATCCTAACTACGGCAAAAGCAGGCTGGATTGACGCGTATGGGTTTGCCAGCTTTTCGAGCTAGCAGAGTGGCCACCACGCGCCGCACGCCTCACATGAAAGGCAATGGGCATGCATTGCTAGCATCAGCGATCGTCGGCGACCGCGGTTTAGTCACCGTCACGCGCTCCGGCGCATGGAAGCTGGCGGTGGCATGCCCAATGCGGGTCCGCATCCCAAGCTGTCCATCATCGGGCACGCCGACGCTCTGGCGTCATGGCAAACCTCCATGCAAGGGCTCCGCCACTTAACTCTGTTTCTTCAACACGCCGGAGGGTGTTTCTGTTTCAATGCCACTGCCAGAAGGCGCGCGATGGTAGTTTCAGTTTCAGAGATGGCCGGTTGTACAGCAGCCGCCAACTTAGGGCCAGGTGGCACTTGGTTCGACCAATCTATTGAAGTAGCGGCGGCTTCCGCGGCCCAGTTCAAAGGACAGGGATGATGGCTCCAGTTACACGTACAGGCAGACGCTCCAAAGGCGACCGCAAATTCGTCGGATTCCGCATCGCAACTCCCAAAGCGGATGCAATGGACCAGATTGCAAAGGCGGAGGGTTACCAGTATGTAAGCGACTGGCTGTCCGATTTGGTTGAGGAACGCCTGGCCAACACCAAGCTGCACGCAGTTCCCCAGCAGGAGGAGTTCCCGCTAGGGCGCTTAGCCTCATAACGAGGAAGGCCCGCACTAGGCGGGCCTTCGAAGCTAGTGATTTACATTCTGGATTGCTTCCCGGCGCTCAGATTGTAAATCGTGAAGGTTGATCCTTTCAGATCTACCTTTGTCTTGCTATGAAACCGGTCTTGGCGGGCCGGCCCTTTGTTGTCCCTCTGACAGGACCTCCTCGAAAGGATTGTTCTCATCGTACAACAGCACGCTCGCGTGCTGCCAGCAGGCAAACCTGCTGGCGTGTCCCGCGACCATTCCCTGGCCTCCGAAGCCGCCCAAGCGTGGGCCGCGCTTGCGCCTCTTCTCGCAGGTCAACCCCGTATTCGGCTGTCCCGAGACGGCGGTAAGACCTATCCCCAAAAGCACGAACGCGCGCTGACTGAGACGCTCCCCACTTTTCCTGCGGCGGTCCGGATCTTCGGAAAAGACGGCACCTGCTCGGCCATCTTCCTTGACTTCGACTCCTCTATTGCAGGAATCGACTGGGTAGAAGCGGATGTGAAGTCCCTCCAATCGTGGCTTCACAACTGTGGCGCCCGGTGGATTGAAGATCACTCCCCCAATGGTGGCCGGCACGTTTACATACCCCTGGAGACAAAGGTTTCCTTTTCCGAGGCCCGTGACGTTGTCGAGGCACTTGGCACGCGATACCGGACATTGGATAAATCACCACACCAAAACCTTCTCCACGGGTGCATGCGCACACCAGGATCACCCCACAAACGTGGCGGGCACCAAGAACTCGCCATGAGCCTCAGCATGGCGTACGACGTTGCCCGACGCCCAAACAAGGTTCAGGTCTGGGAAGCAATACGCCAAGACTTGAACGATGAAATCACCAGCGTACGGGCCCTGAGACTGGAGCGGCCGTCATCCCCGGACAATAGAGATCCGGGAGCACCGCAGATGATCGGGCGGATGTCCAGGGCAATGCAGCAGATGGCGCTGTCGGGCCTTTACGACGCGAACCGGTACGCCTCCGACTCAGAAGCCCGTCAGGCTATCCTGACAGCCGCGGCCGCCGCAGGAATGAAACTCGTCGACGTACAACGACGGGTCCTCCAAGGTGTTTGGCCCGGACTGGCATCGTTCTACGCCCGCTACACCTCCCATCACCGTCTCCCATCCTTGAAACGGGACTGGAACAACGCGGTCGACTACCTACGAAAAAACCAAGGCTCAAGGACAGGGAATAACAATGCCCGTAAATCCCCCACAAGCCAGCCAAGTACACAGCCCCCACTAGGAACCTCGACAGACTTAGATCCCGGCAGCGAGCACCGCTACTTGCGATCCTGGAGAAACGCCCTGCTACTGCGGGAGCCCGCCTACGCTAGCTCCCGAACTGGTCTGGCACGTCGAATGGTTCTAAGAGCTCTGGGAGCGGCAGCCCATATGACAGCATCCCGATTTGTTGAGTTCGGTGACCGCTCAATTGCCGTGGCGACAGGGCTGGATCATACGACCGTCGGCTCTCATTTGAGGGCTCTGCGTGCTGAGAGTGATCCGTTGGTGACGTTGGTAGAACGTGGCCGGGGAACCAAAGGTGACCTGTACATGTTGACGATCCCTGAAGGCCTCCGTGCAGCAGCCGAGGATCTAACGTGGCGAAAAGGAAAGATTCACTCGCTCAGGCCGGTTTTCAGGGAGCTGGGCTTGCCCGCAGCGTTCGTCTACGAAGCGCTGGAGAGCACGCCAGGGCTCACAACGACGGAATTGGTCGTTCAGACAAAGCTGTCCAGAACTGCCGTGAGCGAAAGCCTCGAGGTCCTGGCAGCTTGGAACATGATTTCCAGGAACGGCGCCCGAGCCTGGATGATCGTTGCCACGACCTCTCTCCAAGAGCTTGCAGAATGCTTCGGTGTGGTGGACGCTGTAGCTGCCCAACTTCAGAGATATCGTATTGAACGAATCGTTTGGCGGGAGTGGCTCTCAAAGAACGTGAACACAGTCGCGGAGTTCCTCTCCCCCACGGACGATTACCCATGGGAAACCTTTGAAGGGCCACCAGATGAGTGGAGCCTAGCCGACATGGCCTTCACGAGAGCGACGTGACGCAGGAATCGGCTCCTGTTCAGGAAAACAAGACGGTAAAGCTACTCGTACCCCAGTATTTTCGCGCCATAAGGGACGCCATAAATTCCATTGGAATGCATACCATAATCGAAGCAGGATAGAAACGTAGGCCGGTCGGCAGAGCGGGTTGTCCCTTCCCTGGCGACCGGCCATGAAGCTAGTCTTTGAGATAGAGTCTGTAGACGGTGGAAACGAGTGCACTCCTAGACGGCGCATTGAACTCGACGACCTTCTCATCAAGCCAAGCAGTCTGATGCCCATCCAGTCGCACTTGGATCTGGATACCGGCTTCCCCGCGTCGGCGAGGCACCCGGCGGGGCATGCCTGACAGCGACGGAGTAGTTTCAGGCCTGAACTCCTTAGCGATACTCGCTTCCGACACAGAGTCGAAGGCGTCCAGAAGAAGATCTGCGTATGTTGTTCGCTGTGAGTGCAAGGCTTCTTTCACGGTGGCTAGGAGATCCGGGGCCAGATATACGCCCACATTGCGCAGGGCGCCCAAAACGACCTCGGAGGCTTTGGTACCTGAACTTGATGAGACGTCCTTGCGTTGACTCGTCGAGGCCTGGCTTGTTTTGGATGCTGGTTCTTGGGTCCGGTTCATTCCTTCGATCGCACCGACATGATCCGTAGACATGAATTCCGAGGAAGGAGCGGTTGATTCGGCCTCGGACTCCTGGGCTAGTTCGGGAACTACCGAAATGCGCGTCGACTCCAGAGACCGGTCTGGAATTTCTGGCGTATCCGGAGCTTTCCGCCGCTTAGGGGCGAGGATTCCTTCGAGCTTCGCGCCGCGAGGTGCTGAGGGCGCGAATGCGCTTGCGAGGTTTGGCCGATTGCTGCTCATACGAGCTCCTCGCTTTCGATCGTGTTCAGTCGTGCCAGGATTTCGCCTGTCAGCTGCTCGAACTCTTCTGCCAGTCCCCCAGCATTACGGGAAAAGAAACCATCCGTGGGCTTCTCCCCCGCCCGGAGTGCCTTGAGGCGTTTCTTTTGAGCATCCGTAACTGCTCCCTCAAGTTCGTGGAAAAGTAACCCCTTACGCCGGGCGTCTGCACTTGCACTTTCAAGACTACGGATCCTTGTTTCGAATACTGGGGCTACTTCTCCAAGCATCTCAGCGAGGGTGTCTCTTACACTGCGCTCAAGTCTCATCGACCGTGGTCCGACGCCAAAGAGCACAATGCCGGCTAGCTGCAGCGCTGGGTTCCGGTCCCGCACGGCCATGAACCGCCGTGCGATACGTTCTACCCCGTCAATGCTGGCGTCATCTGACTTCGTTGGAATCACGACGGCGCTTGAGATGGCGAATGCTCCCTCGACCAACACCCTCTCCCCCGGTGGGGTGTCAATCAGGATAAGGTCATAATCGTCGGCCAACGGCGCCAACACTGCGTAGAGCATGTCACCGAAGTCGGCTGCGTCCGAGCGACTGGAACGGGAAACCATTAGACCCTGGATGTCTTCTAGTTCTTGACCACCCGGTATAACGTCGAGGTTCTCTCGGACGTTGTGAAGTACAAGCGGAGTGGTGCCTGCGATCAACGCTTGGAACAGCTCGCGTCCGTTCTGTCGCTCATATCCAAGGTCCCTGGCCAGATCTCCCTGCGGGTCCAGGTCCACCATTAGGACTCTTGAGCCTGCAAGCGCTACGTAGCCACCAACGTTGGCCGCGGTAGTAGTTTTGCCTACTCCCCCCTTGCCGTTGGCGAAAGAGATCACACGTTCAATTGCCCGTGCTCGATTCTGTGTGAAGTTTGCCGGTGCGTGTAGCGAAGATCGTGGCATTTGTTCTAACTCTCCTACTGGTCTGGCACTCTGCCTTCCACTCTATGGGTTGCACCCTGTTCGGCAGGGCAGTGACACACGCGTTTTACCCAGTCTGTCGTTCGGTTGTTGCTCCTGCGATGTCAAAAGCTAGCAGCACTACCTTGCATCACGTGATGCACTCCGTACTCTTACTCATTTTGTGCAACGTGGATTTATAAATGGATTCTTTAGTTGCACGACAAGCTGGTAAATCTATTCAGTTTTATGCTGTTTTTTCGGTGGGATGACATGCCGTAGAACTCGTTTTAGGGTCATCTATAGATCCCATTGCTCACCGCATAGGTTGCTGGCTGACACTAACACTTTATTTAACTGCAAGTATTTACGTTCGAGGAAAAGCGAGGGTTCCCATAAGAATTATGGCAGTCGTTATGGCATGACTGCTCATGTACACCCGGATGGCCTGCCAGGCTACGTAGTCAGTAAGGCCGCTTCGGGTGCCAGGAAGAGAGGTCTGACTCCCTAGAGACGATCCAGATCAGTCGATGGGCAAGGCAGGCCCCCGATTAGTCTGAACCTCGCTCAGGCGCGAGGCGAGCATTCCCATAGTCTTTATGGCACGTGTTATGGCATAACGGATCGGGGGCCGCTTTTCCATACCTGCCCATTAATTCTTGGGTAGTGAAAGACAGCCGTCTTCTCTCTGTGAGGATCCAACTTGGACTCAGGGGTCCGTCTTTCCCCATCTGGCGTGAGCCGACTGCCGGGTGATTTCCAGAGTGGAAGCAATTGCGGACCAAGGAAGTCCCACGGCGCGACTCTTGCTCACAGCGTTGTCCAGCCTTGCTTTGGCCGTTCGAATAGACCTTTGGGCAGCCAGCAATTCATCGATGACCGACGACGCTTCAGCGTGAGCCCGCCACTCCACCTTCATGGCATCTTCGGCGGCGACCGGGGGAGTGGCGAATCCCAGGAATGGAACGTAAGCTCTGTGATCAGCCAGATTCGCTTCCGACTTGGTCGCGACTCTCGTCCAGAACCTGCCCTTCCACCCGCAATTGCAGGACGCCTGCCATCCAACAACATGGTCGTCATCGATAACTTCATGGTCGCGCTTTTCGGCGTCTCTTGGAAACCTTCCGGTGATGCCTGAAACGAGAAGGCCAGATTCTCCCACTTCATGGGACAGACGTCCGTCTGGCGCGACCATGGAGGCCGTACCCTCGTGGCGGCCATCGCCTAAGTCCCACTGCACTGCATGTTCTCCTACTGTTGCTTGCGGTCAGGATATCCTGACAGCGACCCAAGTCTTCTCGGCGCAACGCGGGCGGACTGTTGTCTTGGAAATCTAAAGATTTCCGAGACAGCCGTAGATGCCGGGAAACGTCATCGATGAATGCCGGAAACTCAGGACGCGCTTTGTCTCTTAAAGATGCCTCACCGTGAAACGTCTTAGTTCCGCTAGGTAGGGGTATTTTCAAGGCAGAATGAGGCGCATGAGATTACTGGGGTACACGAGGGTAAGCACGGCGTCCCAGGATGCGCAGCTGCAGCTGGACTCGCTCACCGCCTCGGGTGTGCAACGACGTGACATCTTCTCTGATGTGACTTCCGGCAGCAAGAACGCAAGGGAACGGCCGGGGATGAAGAAACTCCTTGAGTACGCTCAGACTGGAGACACTGTGGTGGTGTGGCGGGTCGATCGTTTGGGGCGTTCCTTGGTGGATGTATTGAACACGGTGGATTTGCTGCGCGACAGGGGAGTGGAGCTCCGCTCGATCTCTGATGGCATCGACCCGGCAACCACTACGGGCCGGCTGATGCTGAATATGCTGGCCACTTTGGCGGAATACGAACGCGAACTGATCACCGAGCGGGTGAATGCCGGCATTGCCGCTGCCCGGGCCGGGGGGACGAGGTTCGGCCGGCCAGTGATGGACCCTGCGGTTGTGGCCGACAAGCTGGCCATCGTCAAGGAGGCCCGGGCGAAGGGTAAAACAGCTGCAGAAGCCGCTGGCCTGGTGGGGTGGAGCCGGGCGACCCTCTATCGTCACCAGCAAACAATCCAGATTGAGGCAGCTATAGCCGCGAGTGACGGGGCAGTTCGGTGACTCTCTGGGAAGAAAGGGCTCGGATGCAAGCGTTGGAAGACGCGATGGTTCCTGCGGTGACCGCAGCACTGCTTGTCGTCCTGCTGGTATGTCTGCTCTGTCTGGTTTTTCCCGCTCTCCCGGGTGCAGTCGCGACCAACTGGCGCCGCTACATCGGCAGAGCGCGTTTCGTCCGCACCGCACGCGGGGCGCTTGCACCTCCCTTAGAGGTGGCGGCAGTTGGCGCCGGAATTGAAGTCCGCCGCCCTCATGGACAGATCTCACTAGTCGTTCTTCCGAACAGGCACGCCACCCAGGTCCTTGCCCTTCTCGGGGGCGCCGATGAAATCAGAATCGACGGCGGGCAAGTATGGCGAGCAGTTCCGCCGCGCAGCAGAAGGGCTCTCTGGGACGTCGTCAATGAATACCGTCACCGGGAATGGGAAGAACAGGAAAGAACCACGCAGGAGCAACGTTTACGGTTGGTCCAGCACTCCAACGACGAGCTGCGGAGGCGGGCAGGACTCAGCTAACCGACGCAGGGTATGTCCCCGGAAGGCTCAACTTTGCCTAGGTTGGTCGGATCTTGGAGCCCAGCAGGGCCTGGGCTCGTGGTTTCAAATTCGCAGAAGACGGCGGCGTTGAATGTAGTGGCCGAAACGTGCGGGCGGCACGCCAGCGCCGGTGAGGTGCAGTAGACCACCTCCGCTGCACAAGGCTGTGCCCATTGTCCGCTCACCAGTGGTGGGACGAAGAACTCAAGGTGAGGGTGGGCTTTGGGTGCAGGCGGTCAGGTGGGTCCCATCGTCCACCTGGGTGCGGGAAAAGCCCGAAGGGTTGAGCTTTTGCCGTGCCCCTGTGGGCGAGGGGCAAGT
Source organism: Arthrobacter sp. D5-1 (assembly GCF_017357425.1). Classification (NCBI taxonomy): domain Bacteria; kingdom Bacillati; phylum Actinomycetota; class Actinomycetes; order Micrococcales; family Micrococcaceae; genus Arthrobacter; species Arthrobacter sp. D5-1. Next base: position 191,235 of record NZ_CP014572.1, read on the forward strand.
AACCTCGCCGAGGAAGCACCGAAAGTACTCGTTCAGCATCAGCAAGCAACCGACAAATAAATGAAACCTGTGTCCGCCGTCATGGCCTATGATCTTTTCAGGCGGGTACGCGAGTTATCCGATGGCAGGGATCACCGACTGGATCCCTGACTGTGAAAGAGCTTGGCTCTGACTCGTGGCGCTGTAGCTGTGTTTGTTGTGCGCGTGTCATGTTGCCAGTAATCCCGAGTCGGCGGGGTCTACGAAGGAGCATCATGCCAGCGTCCCGGATTGCCCACATCGCCAGAATCCAATCGAAAGCCACCGGTCACAGCTACAACGCTGTTCTCCACCAACTAGTCGAGCGCAATCCCAGCTCGGGGCTATTGCCTGCTATTCCCTCCCCGGCACAGCAGGAACTGGAGGCCTTGTTCATCAACAAGCTGGAAACCATGTATGTCGAACGCAGCGAAAAGGCTTGGAATCGGCTTAATTTTGGCGTCAAGCGCCTTCACGCCGAAACCAAGCAGTTGACCGTCTTCCTTAGCCCGTCAACCAGCCTGACGCATCTCGCCGTCCAGGTTCTACCTGTGATCACCTCACCGGGCGCCGGCGCTGAGGTCCACGGGATCCCTGGACTTCGCGCTACCGCACATCCTTTGGGGCTCTGTCTCTATCGTCCCGGAATTGACGCAAGGATTGTCCTCGCTGGAATTACCGCGGAAGAGTTCGAACAAGCTCACCATGCGGGCTTTAGTGTGCCGCACAGCCAGGTGCGTTGCGCCGCCACGGCCATGCCTGATGAGTGGGCAATGGAGGAGCGCACGTTTGCGGCCTACTACGGTTCCACTCTTGGCGCTGCCTCTACCGTTGAAAGTGCCTTGCTTCGCCGTATCTGCCTCTTTGGCGTCCAAAATCCCAAGTCGGTGCGAACCTGGCACAACCTTCCGGGTGGAATTTGCGTCGAGCTCTCCTTTGAGGCGTTCTCCTTGGACCAGTTTGACGAGCTGCTGGCCATGCTTACCTCGCCATACCTAAACCCACCAATGGCTCTGCAATCGCGGCACTACAACATTGAGGACAACTGGGGCAGGATTACCCTCAGCTGCGCGGGAACGGAACAGGAAATCGAGATCCGTACAACACTGAGGTAGCCCCTAGAGGCCAGCCAACCAACGGGAACGGATACTCATCTCCCGTTTATAGTCCGGGTCGCCGCGTTCATTGGTGGAGTCAACTGGACGGCTCTGGTTATTGTCTGTGGTCCCTGAAAGACTTCCTGTCAGGAAACCCTGACAGGAAGGTGTACGCGCATGGGATGGACATCCAACGACTACAACCATGAGGGCTGGGTGGCTTTTGTCGCACCCGACGGGCGGCTCTCAGGGAGTTCGACCGGAGCAGGAGTACTTTTCCACGGGATCACCGGCGAATACCCGCATGCAGGGGAATTCAATCCTGATGAGGAGATCGTTCCTAACGACCTGATCATGAGCTGGCGCGGCGCCTGCACATGCGGCTGGCAAGGAGAGCTGTGGCAAAGAGTTCCTACGGCTGCCGACGCTGACCTTGCTACCCGCAAGGAGTACGTTCCAAGCGGCGAGTTTGCCGACGTTTCGGGCGAGGTGGAGGAAGCCGTCCGAGAGGAATGGCTCGTCCATATCGCACCGTCTGAGGCGATCCTCGGTGTTGAGGCAGCTGCGAAGGAGCACCGACAGGCCGGACTCCGCTTGGATAAGACTGTCGCGGCCGCGAAGGCAGCCGGTGCCTCCTGGACCGACATTGGCCGGGCCGCTGGGATCAGCCGCCAAGCTGCGCACGAACGCTGGGCCGCGAAGTAACCCTGCACGGTGTCGTCCGGATCTAGGGTGGGCAGTTCCATTCGGGCAGACGTGCGTTGAGTTCCCTGATGCGGTGAGGGTATTGGCGCTTCTTTGCATGGAGCCGTTGTCTGGCGACCCAACCGGCCAGTGCCCGTTCTTTGGGGTCCCAGGCGCTGCGGTGCGGGTGCCTTCCGTTCTCCTTGACCCATTCGATATAGTCGGTGGCCCGCTTTTGCCAGTGGCGTTCGACGTTGAGCGAGATGCCGTCCAGCCACCCGGGGAAGGACGCATCGAGCGTCTGAATAGCTTCTTTGGCGAGCGGGCCGCGCCTCTTGAAGCCGTCATCTGGTAGCGGCCCATTATCTCCAGCAGCGATGACACGGGCACAGTATCGCACCGGCAAGTCACGAGGATGCAGAGTTTCCTTAAAATGTCGTATGCGGCTGGCATTATGGTTCGGTGTTCCAAAAACTCGCCAGTGAACTGGTCCAAACTGTTTCTTTCAACATGCAGCTCGCGAAACTCCAACTCGACGGTTACGGTCGACGTCGGTTCCGCGCAGGGTTCGACTCCGGGTACAGCATTGGGCGTGATCATGGTTCCCGGGGACTGACGAAATCCTCGAAACCAGGGCTTGCTGGTCATCCGCAGTCGGAGATTGACGGCATTGAGGTCGACCATTTGATGGCACCCTTACTTCGAGCACTTTGGGATTTGGGGCTGGAGACGCAGTTTTCGTGCCAGGGAGACGCTGACCACTACACCGCCCACGAGCCCTTACTGAACTTCAACCGTTCCCAAATCGTATTTGCCGACTACGACCAGGCGTGCAAGTTCGTGCGGAAAACGATGGAACTGATGGACAGTGCCGCCTACAGTGAGGGAGGAATTGACATCACAACGATGGACCCGATGGATGGCGCCGCTTTTCGCGCGGCAGTATGGTTCCCTCCGCAGCTTCTCGAGCCCATCACAAGGCAGTGGGTGGAGTTCGAAAGAACCGTACCTTTGGCTGATGGGCAGCTTCCCCGGGGCTGAGCTGGCGCAAGAAGGCTAGATCTCATCTCACCTGAAGGATCTGACTATTGGGATTGTTCCGGTTTGCGGCGTAGCTTTCCTGTCTTGATTGCCCTTTGGATTTGATCGTATGTCCGGTGCTTCTTGGGATTGAAGTCGCCGTCCACGAGATCCCGCATGAACTGAAACTTCATCCGGGTCCACAGCGTGAGGATCTGCTCTCGGCCGAAGGAGGGAAACGAGTGCTCGTCATCTGTCTTTAGAGGGGACTCGCCCGCGTCTCCGCCCAGGGATTTCAGTAGACCCTTGAAGCGGCGAAGGTCTTGGGCGGAGGAGCGCAGACGTCGCACCGCTGTCTCAGCATCAGAGGCCTTGCCGGGAGCAATCTCTTTAACTTTGTTCACGAATTCTTCCAGCGGGATGGCCACTTCGATATCAACCAGATCACTCACGGCGTCCATTAGATGCCGATGCTCGTCCGGGTCGGGTTCCCAACCGAAACTCCCCGTCTTTACGTCAAATGCGAAGTCCCGGATCAGCTCGGCATGGGTCTCTCTGGCGGTTCGAAGCTGCCGCCCGACCGTTAAGAGCCGGATTGCGTCCCACCCGCTGTCGCTATAGGTGGCTTCCAAGACCAGACCGGTCACCGGCATCACCGCCGGTCCATTAACTGCGAGTTCTTCCTCCATGGCCGCACGATCGTAGCTCCACTCCGCCGGACCGTCTATGCCTGCAAACCAGTCCACGAGATCGATAGTTCTCATAGGCATAATCTCAGGCTCACCATCGCTCGAAGCTGGTACTGGTGCGAGCGGCCGCGTTACGTCAAAGAGAATAGCGACGGGGGGTACCCGCAAGGCCTTGGATAGGGCCATCAGCTCGCTAACCGTGATGTCTTCGCGCCGCCCTGTCTCGATATTGGCTATGACCGACCGGGACATTCCTGAGTCTTCTGCCAGATCTTGGGCTGATAGACCCTCTCGCCTACGGAAAGTACCGATACGCCGACCGATCCCCATCGAAATTTGTGTCATGAAAACACAATATACGGCAATATGTTTCACTGGTACACATCATGCTATTCTCGGTGGTGATTAGAAGCCTGCTGTGAGGCGGGGTGGCTGCAGCAGGGAGGGTATAAAGCGCGTGGGTGGGGTGACGGGAGGCGAATCGAAAAACATTGGGGCATGGGGAGATGAAAGTATGCGCCTTACAAAGGTGCATTCACCCATGTACTTGCTTGGTGCCGCCCTTGCGGACGAGGTGACGGCAGTTCAAGCTCGCGAGGCCATGCTAGGGATTCACAAGAAGGGTCCGAAACTCCATTGGAGAGATCTGGACCCACGAGCCAAGACGCTGTCTGTCGAAGCTGTCGCATCGCTGAGCCTGGACCATATTGTTGTTATCGCCAGCCCTCTGGATCCTCGCCGGCAGGAGCGCGCACGTGCCAAGTGCATTGAAAGGCTCTGCTGGGAGGTGGAGGACCTGGGCGGTACGAGCGTGACGTTCGAAGCGCGGACCCAATCGCTGAACCAACGCGATCGGCAACTGATCCCCAAATTGAGGGGAAAAGGCGCCCTGCCCGTCGGCTTGCGAGTCGATTGGCTTAGGGGCTCCGAGGACCCAATGCTTTGGATCGCCGATCAAGTCCTAGGTGCCATAGGGGACGCTGAAGCTGGAGAGCCCAGATACTTCAAAACCATTCTTGATGACGTCAAAATCTCGCGGATAAATCTCTAGAGAACGCGAAAGCCAGGTCCCGTTATGAACAGCGGGGGTCCTGGCTTCACTTCTTCCACCCCTCGGGATGGAAGCTCACGTTCAGTGTACAACAAACATTCCCTAACTTTCCCGTGGTCGTTGCGTGTGCGAGTTCCCTAACTTTCCTGTAGTCGTGGGGCGTATATGGAGGTGCGGCACAGCCCAGCATGCCGGCACCCCCAAGCAGGTCAAGAGCTCGACCTCATAGCCCTGGAAAGTACCCGGTCTAACATACTGAGTGGACCAGCCGCCGTCGGATATGAAGCTCGAGATCGCCGGCTGCTGTTGTGTGGCCGTTCGCATCGTAGATGGAGGTGGTGGCGCCCGCCGGTGTGGCGCCGCAGGCTCTGTTCGACATGTCCGGACGACTGTGTACCGCGAGCTCCAAAGGCGCATCATCTAGCTCTGTGAAAAGACCGCTATCTGACGGGGTATTTGGTGCAGCGGACTCCTGAAAATGACAATTCGGATGTGTGGGGGAGCGTGCCGCTGGGGGGTGTCCCACTTCTAAGGAAGTGGGACACCCGGCCGTACCAGAACTGTGGGCACGTCGCAGTGGTCATCCGTTGTGGATGTTGGTGGCGTTTTGCGGTTGCAGTATGTGTCGTGAGCGACATGCGCACCCGAGGTCAGGCCTTACGCGGGTTCGGTATTTAGCCCATGCGGCGCTCAGTTTTATCTCCGCTCTAGTGTGATCCCTTCAATTCCGGCCAGGGCACTGTCATACGGCTCTGAGGTCTGTGTGACCAGGGGAACCGCGGCGCTACGGGAGGGTAGGGTATGCAAACCTGCGTAGCGGGGTTGGTGGTCCGGTGTTTTACTTCCTATATGTCTGAATTGCTGAAGCAGCACCCGAACGAGCCCCATGACGAGAGCATTGCAGCCCGGCTGAATTGGTTGCGGGCCGGGGTTCTTGGGGCCAACGACGGAATTGTTTCAGTGGCCGCAACCGTCGTAGGCGTAGCCGGCGTGACCAATGATGTCGCGCCCATCTTGGTGGCGGGTGCCGCGGCGGTGGTGGGCGGCGCAGTTTCCATGGCTTTGGGCGAGTATGTTTCGGTCAGCAGCCAGAGTGATAGCCAACGCGCCTTGATCGAGAAGGAACGCCAAGAACTCCGGGAAGATCCCGAAGGCGAGTTGGAAGAACTGGCGGCGATTTACCGGGCAAAAGGGCTGACCGAGGGGACCGCCCGCACAGTCGCCCGGGAACTGACGGACCACGATGCTCTAAAGGCGCATTTGGACGCCGAACTCAGGATGGACGAGGAGGCAGTTGCCAGCGCCTGGCACGCAGCGTTTGCCTCCGCTACCGCTTTCACCGTAGGCGCCATTCTTCCGTTGCTGGCAATCCTTCTACTCCCTTCGGAGGTGCGTATTCCGCTGACGTTTGTGGCCGTGGTCATTGCCCTCGCGATCACCGGCTCGGTCAGCGCGAACATTGGTGGTAGTTCCAAGAGAAGAGCAACCCTACGGCTGGTTATCGGGGGTGTCCTTGCCATGACCTTCACCTATGGTGTTGGCCTGCTGCTAGGCACCACCGGGATCGTTTAACTAGGGACCAGCGAAGCTCGAACTCCACTGTTCAGGAGTGTCTCCATGATGAGATCTGCGGCCTTCCAGCCCACATCCTCCCGATCCATGGCTTTGTTGTCCTTGCGCCCCTGTCGGGGCTGATGGCAGTCGCCCTCGTGCCCTGTCGGACTAGTCGGAATTGCCTTGCGGGGCCGTTGGTGGTGCTGGCTCTGTATGGTCCTGCTGGCCGTTCTGACCGCAGAGGCAGGGAACAGTTGGAAAATGTTCGGCCAGCCTTGGAATTCAACAAAGACCATGCCAAGCAGGGCAGCTTCTTTCGGATGGTGATGCTTGTCCTCCTGTTTGTCGTGGCCGCGCAAGTCCTCGGTGCATCCTGGCCCATGCTAAGCCGGTGGTCGGCCCTTCGTGGCGTCGGACAAGCATTGCGCGCCCGTTGGCTAGTTCCTGCCACGTCCGTACTCGGAGTCCTGGCTGGGCTGTTCCTGATTTATGAATCCGTGCACAGGACACTAAGGCCCGGCGTCGGTTTGGAGCGTAACCTAACGCATCCGCCCGAGGAGGCGGTGGCCTTCGCCATTTATTCTCACCGCGAGATACGGTTCCAGCCTTTGTGCGGAGGCGGAGGAAATCAAAGGGCGTCTGCGGGGCGGTAGCTCGTGCCGCCGTCGGTGGAGACGACGATCCCTTCGGGTGTGGCAGCCCAGATCCAGGGGTTCCCGTCGGCGCTCTTGAGGGCGGCTATGGCCAGTACTTCACTGTCGATTCGTCCTTTCTGTGTCCATGACTTGCCCGCGTCGGCCGAGTAGTAGGTGGTCCCGTCAGGGGCCACGCCTGCCGCCTCGTCCGGAGTGGCGAAGGCGGCGTACTGAACCACCGGGGCGGTCTTGTCCAGTGCCCACGTTGCCCCGCTGTCGGTGGAGCGCTGGATTCCCTCGGTGGTGGTGGCCAGCACGGTGTCGCCGTCGGGGTGCCCGGCCAGGACCGCCGGGGCGAACATGGCCGCCACGGTGTCCCAGGTTTTCCCGTCGGGGCTGCTGCGCAGTTGCCCGTCGAACGCGATGATCCCGGATTTTGTGGTTGTCAGGGCGTGGAAGTCGGATTCGCCTTGTCGTGAGAGTTTCTCCCAGGTTTGTCCTCCGTCGGTGGACTTGATCAGTCCGAGGGGGTTGGGCATATCGGAGCCAGGGCCAGGGTGCCCGGAGGCGTAGAAGACGCCGTCTTTGCCGGCGGTGAAACCCATCAGGTCGTTCGTGCCGCCGATCTTGCTGGCTGGTTGTTTGGTGACGTCGAACAGGCCCTCGTGGGTGGCCAACAGCACCTGGCTGGTGTCACTGTTGACATTCAACCCGTGGACGTGGCTGCCGGGCAGGGGCTTGTCCGTCTGTTCGATGGAGGGTGTTGCAGAGGTCTCCGGACTGGCCGGGGCGCAGGCAGCCAGCGTGAGGAGTATCGCGGCGCTGGCCATAACGGCTCCGGTCCGCTTTGCCGCGGTGGTGAAGAATTGCATGGGAAGCTCCAGGTTGGGGTGGAAACGGGTACGCGAAAGGCGCGCCGGCCCCCTATTCGGTTGGAGGACCGGCGCCACGGTGGGGCTGGTTAGAGAGCGGCCAGCAGCGTCTGCATTTCCTTGATCTCGGTTTCCTGGGCGCTCACGATGTCCTTGCTGAGCTGGACAGCTGCAGTGTCCTTGCCGTCCGTGGTTTCTGTCTTGGCCATGGCCACTGCACCTTGGTGGTGGACGATCATTTGGGTCAGGAACAACTTCGCGGCCTCAACACCCTGGGCGGCCTCCAGTTTGGTCATGTCGTCGGCGCCCATCATGCCGTCCATGCTGTGCCCGGTAGACATCTGGGTGGGTTCGCCCCAGCCTTTCAACCAGCCGGTCATCTTTTCGATCTCCGGTCCCTGCGCGGCCTTGATCCGGGTGGCCAGGGCTGTGACATCGGCGGGAATGTCCTGCTTCTTGAGGATCATGTCACTCATCTCGACCGCTTGGGCGTGGTGCGGGATCATCATCTGGGCGAACATCACGTCAGCGGCGTTATGGTCCGCTGCCGCGGCTGGGTTTGAAGCGCTGGAGGAGTTGCTGCCGTGGTCCATGCCCGGCATTGGCGTCCCGGAGGAACCGGAACCACCGGAGGAACCGCAGCCGGCCAGTGCGATGGCGGCGGCGATCGCTGTTGCGGCGACAGGCAAGAATTTTTTTGTATTCATCTTCATCAGGTCCTTCTAAGGATTTGGGGGCGCTAAGGCGCCCTCAGAACGGGGTGAGGTTTGTCAGGAGGGCGCTGATCAGCCGCGGCGGGGCTGGGGCGCAAAGGAAGGAATGCCCTGGGCTGGGCCCGGGCAAGCGGAACGATTACGTTCTGCTGATGGACAACTCACCCGGTGACGGACTGCCGGGGCGGTAGGACCAGGGAATGGGAGCTGCGATTGTCGAGGCTGCGGACTGGGCCGTGATGGAGACCGTGTCGTCCGGTACGGGCGCCGCCAGGGCGCCGGTCGCGACCGTGGGGATGCACGAGGCGCTCATGGAGTGCTGGCTTGAGCAATTCCCGGAGCAGGAGCACTGCGCAGGGGAGGGCGCAGCATTCACCGCGGACAGCTTTTGCAGCGCGGCAGGTCCCGATGATGGTGAGACCGAATGGCTGGCGTGCCCGGACACGGGGAGTCCGGGTGTTGGGTGTTCGGACATTGCCGGGTAGGACCCGGTCGTATCCGTCATGCCGACGGAAACCATGGCGGCCGTGTGTGCAGAGTGGGTCCCTGTCATGACGTGCATGCCAAGGATTCCCGTGATGAGGGCCAAGACCGCTGTCAGCAAAGAGGCCGTGAGCAGGGCGGAGCTCATCATGGTGCGTTGTGCGGCCATGCGGGTCTTCCTCCCTGTGGGTCTGCTGTCTTTAGGCTACCGGCACCCGGCGCCATACCTTTCCGGGGGCAGCGGTGCCGGTTCACTGTTGGGTCAACGAACTTGGCTGGGGTTCAGTTTCACCCGGCGGAGCAGCTGGGCGTTGAGGGCGACCACGATGGTGGAGATGGACATCAGGACCGCCCCGGCGGCGGGGGACAGGACGATCCCGGCGAAGGCCAGCACACCGGCGGCCAAGGGTACGGCGATGACGTTGTATCCGGTGGCCCAGACGAGGTTCTGCCACATCTTGGTGTAGCTTGCCCTGGACAGGTCCACCATGGACAGCACGGCCCTGGGGTCGTTGCCTGCAAGGATGACCCCGGCTGATTCCATGGCCACGTCGGTGCCGGCGCCGATGGCAATGCCAACCTCTGCCCGGGCCAGCGCCGGGGAGTCGTTGACGCCGTCCCCGACCATCGCCACCTTCAGGCCGCGGGCCTGCAGTTCGGCGACTTTCTTGTCCTTGTCCGCAGGCAACACTTCGGCGAAAACCTCGTCGATGTTCAGTTCCGCACCGACCGCCGTGGCTACCTGGGTGGCGTCCCCGGTGATCATCGCGACTTTCACGCCTCTGTTCTGCAAGGCTGCTACGGCTTGCCGGGACTCGGGCCGGATGGCATCCTCGAGACTGACTGCCCCCAGGATCCGGTCGCCGTCGATGACGTGCAGCACAGCTGCGCCACGGCCCATCCACTCACGGGTCGAGGCCGCCAGCGTCTCATGCTCGGTGATTCCGAGTTCGCGCAGCAGTGCAGGGCCGCCGACTTGGACGGTGCGGCCATTGATCGTGGCCCGCACGCCACGGCCCGTCATGGACGTGAAACCCGTCGCTTGCGGCAGCGTGAGGCTTTTCTCCTTCGCTGCCCGGACGATGGCCCGGGCGACAGGGTGTTCACTGTCGGATTCAACGGCTGCTGCCAGAGCCAGCAGCTCATCGGTTGTCCTGCCATCGGTGGTGGCGGTGTTCCGGAGCTCGGGTTCGCCCTTGGTCAGGGTGCCTGTCTTGTCGAACAGGACGACGTCGATGGTGCGCATCCGCTCGAGCGCGATCCTGTTCTTGATCAACACCCCGGCTTTGGCGGCCTGTTCGGTGGAGATCGCGATCACCAGCGGGATGGCCAGGCCCAGGGCGTGCGGGCAGGCAATCACGAGCACTGTAACGGTGCGGGTGACGGCTTCGGGCAGGCTACCCAAGAGAATCCATGCGATGAAGGTGATGACACCGGCGATGGTGGCGAAGTAGAACAAGAACGCCGCCGCCCGGTCCGCGAGGGCCTGGGCCTTCGAGGACGAGGCCTGCGCTTCAGCAACCAACCGCTGGATGCCGGCCAAGGCCGTGTCGTCACCGACTGCCGTGACGGCGACCCGGACGGTGTTGTCGGTGGCCACGGTCCCGGCCACGACCGGATCACCCACTGCGCGGAGCACCGTTTTGGACTCCCCGGTGATCATGGACTCATCGAACTCGGCTTGCCCGTCCGCGATGGTGCCGTCGGCGGGCATCCGCGCCCCGGACCGGACGAGAACAATATCCCCGGGGTTTAGCTCAGAGACCGGGATGGTTTCGACGCCGGCATCAGTGACGCGTTCGGCCTCGTCCGGCAGCAGAGCCGCCAGGGCGTCGAGGGCGCCCTGCGCGGAGCCGAGCGCCCGCATTTCGATCCAGTGTCCGAGCAGCATGATGGCCACCAGGAGCGCCAGCTCCCACCAGAAGTCCAGATCGAAGTTCCCGATCTTCAGGGTTGTGGCCCAGGACGCGGCGAACGCGACGGTGATGGCCATGCTGATCAGCAGCATCATGCCCGGCTGCCGGGATCTTAGTTCATTGATGCCGCCCTTGAGGAAGGGCATGCCCCCGTGGAAGAAGATCACCGTTCCCAGAACGGGCGGGATCCAGGCGGACCCCGGGAACTCCAACGGCATGTACCCCAGGAGGTGCCCGAACATCGGACTGAAATACACCACCGGGACCGAGAGAGCCAGGGTCAGCCAGAACCTGTCCTTGAACATGGCCGTGCTGTGACCGGCGTGCTGACCGTGGTTGTGCACGGCATGATCGTCCGAGGCGTTGTGTCCCTGAGCATGCGCCTGGTGCTGATGCGGTGATTCAGGCGTCCCGGGAGTCTGGTGTGGTGCTGCTTGGCCGGGGTCTGCTTCGGTGACCGGCGAAAGGTGGTGATCGTGGTGATGGGTGTGCTCTGTCATGGTGTGCTCCTCCAGGTGCGGCCCGCGGCATCGCTTGAGGCGGTGCGGACGCACGTGTTTGGGCTAGCTGTTGGTCAAGCTGTAGCCGGCTGATGTGATGGCGTCCCGGATGGCGGAAGGTCCAGCGGAGCCGGTAATGACCAGGCGGGAAACACCGCCTGGGACGAGTTCAACAGCCGCGCCGTCTACGCCATCCACGGCCTTGACGGCCTTTTCGACGCTGGCCACGCAGCTGCCGCAGGTCAGTCCTTCCACGTCGTATTCGACACCCATTTTGGCGGGCGGAGTGGCGCTGGCCTCGGTGGAGCAGCAGCTGCAGCCCGGGGAGGACGCAGAAGTAAGGGGCAGTTCGGTGCGTGAAGGTGTTTTCATGTCAGTTCCCTTATGTGCAGAAATGCGACGGGTGCTGTGGTTGAACGGTTGTAAAGAGGCCAACAATCATTTGGTCCTCCGCGACATACCACTCACTGACAACAATGAAAAGATACCCCTGGGGGGTATGCAAGTCAAGTAGTGAACCATCATCAGTTGGTCCGGATGGGGTGCGCAAAGGGTCGGTATTCGGCAGGCGGGGGAGGGGCAGTCTGCAGTTTTGGGCGTGACTGTCCGGCGTCGCGCCGGGCTACGCGTGAACCACGCCGGCAGCGACATTTCCACCACGTGGCCCATTGTCTTTCTTCCGTCAGGAGTCGATGCGATAGGGTCCAGGGCGGAGTCCGCGGGTTCAGGGCAACTGCTCCCGGTCAGAGGTCCGTAATGCCCATGCCGGCGTCGTCCAGGCAGGGCGAGCGTTTGCCAGCGGGTTTTCCCATGGACCGCAGGCAGGTGCATTGGGGTCCCTTGACCGCCGGAAGGCCGGTCCAGACGAAACGTTGCATGCGGTTGTAGTTTCCGAAGTCCAGGACTGCGCCATTGATCCGGTCAGCTAGTTCGTAGCTGACGGAGATGGTCGCCGGCCCGTGCGCCTCGGCAAGGGTTTCGAGCGTGCATCCGATGAACTTTTTTGGTCGTGTTCTGGAGAAGTAGAGTCCCTGGGTGCGGCAGCCGCCGGAACCCAGGTAGCAATGGAGGGAGCCGCCAAACACAGCAATCATTTCAAGGGCTTCGGCGGTGGCGTGGAAGCGGCCGTGTCCTGGCACCGTCACAGTTGCGAGTGCCTTCGTGGGGAAGGTGTTCATGGAGTCCTTGGGGTTTGCTCCCCGGGCAGCAGGAGCAGTGGGGCGGCCGGCGTGTGGCGGCCGGTCAGTTTTTCCATGCCTGGGAGCGTAGAAGCCGCAGGCCGTTAAGGGCGACGATGACGGTGGAGCCTTCGTGTCCGGCGACGGCCAGCGGCAGTGGCAGCCTGGAAACCAGGTCCCACGTGACGAGAACGGTGATGAAGGTGGCCGCGATGGCGAGATTCGCGATGACGAACCGGTGGGCCCGTTTTGAGATCGCGATCAGTGACGGCAGGGCCTCGAGCTCGTCGCGGACGATGATGGCGTCGGCCGTTTCCAGGGCGAGGTCGGAGCCGTGCCGTCCCATCGCGATTCCGGTGCTCGCAGCCGCAATGGCGGGGGCGTCGTTGACGCCGTCGCCGATCAGCAGAACCCGGTGGCCGACCTGTTCCAGTTTGTGCACCGCTGTCGCTTTGTCGGCGGGCAGCAGGCGTGAGCGGACGTTGTCTATGCCGGTTTCGGCGGCGATCTGGGCTGCCGCCCGGTGGTTGTCTCCGGTGAGCAGGTGAACCGGGTTGCCCGTGATCTGCCGGAGCCGTGTGACGGTTGCGGCCGCGGTCGGGCGGAGCCGGTCAGCAAGGGTGATCCGCCCTGCCGTGGCCCCGTCGATGATGACGTAAACGACGGTTCCGGCCACGGTGGCATCGGCCTCCACGGCGGGCCGTTCCACCCGGACCTGCCGTCCGTCGACGATGCCGGATACTCCTTGGCCGGGGACGGCCTTGAATTCTGCTGCTGGCTCCACGGTGAGGCCCTTTCCCGTGCGTCACGGAGGATGGCCCGTCCGAGCGGGTGCTCGCTGTACTGCTCGACGGCGGCTGCCATCCCCAGGATCTGTGCGGGGTTGGGGTCGGCGTCCAGGGATTCGGCGGACGTGACCTTCGGGGTTCCCTCGGTGAGGGTACCGGTCTTGTCGAAGGCGACGACGGTGGTGCGGCCGACCTGTTCCATCACGGTGGCGGATTTGACCAGGACGCCGTGTCGTCCGGCGTTGGCGATGGCAGCCAGAAGAGGCGGCATGGTCGACAGGACAACGGCGCACGGAGAGGCCACGATCATGAACGTGATGGCCCGCAGCAGGGCAGCCTCCAGGCTCTCGCCGAAGGACACGGGCAGGAAAAACACCAGCAGGGTAGCCACAATGACACCGACGGAGTAGCGCTGTTCGACTTTTTCAATGAACAGCTGGGTCTTGGCCTTGGTGGCGGAGGCTTCCTCCACGAGGGTCACGATGCGGCTGACCACCGAGTCCTTGGCGGCCTTGGCTACCCTGACAGACAGAGCGCCGCTACCGTTGACAGTTCCGGAGAGAACCTCGTCGCCTTCGCGCCGGATGATCGGAGTCGATTCCCCGCTCATCGCCGCCTGGTCGACCTCACTGACTCCCCGGATGACGGTGCCGTCAGCGCCGATCCGTTCACCCGGGCGCACCAGAATCATATCGCCGACCTGCAGTTCCGCGGTGTCAACCTCCTCTTCGAGGCCGGTCCCGTCCAAAATCCGGGTCGCCCGCTCGGGGGCCAGACCCAGCAGGGAGCTGACGGAGTCAGCGGTTCGTTGAGTGACCAGGGCTTCCAGGGCGCCCGAGGTTGCGAAAATGACGATCAGCAAGGACCCATCAAAAATCTGGCCGATGGCCGCGGCAGCGATTGCTGCGACGATCATCAGCAAATCCACATCCAAAGTCTTCTCCCGCAGCGCCCGCAAACCTGACAAAGCCGGTTCCCAGCCGCCGGCCACGTAGCAGGCCAAATAGAAGCACCACCACAGAAGCTCCGGCGCCCCAGCCAGCTGCGCAACCCCACCCGCCAGGAAAAGCACTAAAGCAAGCGCGGCCCACCGGACTTCAGGCAGCCGCGCGCCGGTTCGGAAGATCGACGGCGGCTTGGGCAGAAGCCTGCCCGGAGCAGCCTTGCCAGGAGAGGCAAGCACCTGGCTCACGAGCGCACCGTCGCTTCCGCGGCCGGTGTCTCCACCGTCATATCGATACGGTGATGGGCCGGCTCGCCTCCCAGAGAATGCTCGGCCTGGAACACGGCATCGGCCACCAGTTTGCGCGCGTGCTCGTTGGCCAGTCGGTAAAAGACCCTGGTGCCGTCCTGCCGTGCGCTCACCAACCTGCCCAGACGAAGCTTTGCCAGATGCTGTGAGACGGCCGTCGGGGACTTGTCGATGATGTCCGCGAGATGGTTTACGGACATTTCGCCCTCCCTGAGCGCCAGGATGATCCGCACCCGCGTAGCATCCGCGAGCATGGCAAATACCTCGACCGCAAGCTCTACATACTGGCTGTCCACACTAAGCCTGCAAGTGTTCTTATCTTCGCTCATATGAAGATTATAGCCATAGAAGCCCTTTGCCCGGATTCCCTCCGTTGAGGCGGAGGACTGAGGCGGAGCCGACCGCCGGTACTGCCGGAGGCGGGAGCTTGAAGATGACGGAAAGAGCCGCCTATTATGAGTGCATATAAGTGCACGTATGTACCTAAAGGGTGTGGTGGGATGTTATCTGTTTTGCGGGATGTTACTTATCGACGGCTGTTCGCCGCCCAGGTCGTGGCTCTCATCGGTACCGGCCTGCTCACCGTGGCTCTCGGACTGCTGGCCTACGATCTGGCCGGCCGGAACGCCGGGGCTGTGCTGGGCACCGCCCTGACGATTAAAATGCTGGCCTACGTCGGTCTGGCCCCGGTGATCAATGCCTTGGTGGCCCGACTGCCGAAAAAGCCTGTTCTGATCGGGGCTGACCTGATCCGGGCCGCGATGGCATTGTGTCTGCCGTTCATCACAGAAACCTGGCAGATCTACGTGGTGATCTTCCTGCTGCAGTCCGCTTCCGCTACTTTCACCCCGGCCTTCCAATCGCTGATTCCCACCATTTTGAAAAGTGAACGCGACTATACCCGGGCATTGTCCCTTTCAAGACTGGCCTATGACATGGAGGCCTTGATCAGTCCGGCCGCTGCGGCGCTGTTACTGACGCTGATCAGTTACAACAACCTGTTCCTCGGCACGGTTGCCGGGTTCGTGTTCTCCGCTTTC
Organism: Arthrobacter sp. D5-1; assembly: GCF_017357425.1. Classification (NCBI taxonomy): domain Bacteria; kingdom Bacillati; phylum Actinomycetota; class Actinomycetes; order Micrococcales; family Micrococcaceae; genus Arthrobacter; species Arthrobacter sp. D5-1. The sequence goes on from NZ_CP014572.1 coordinate 206,725, forward strand.
ATGGTCACGATCACGGCCCTGCCCCGCCTTGCCGCCCCCGCCGGTCCAGTGAGCTCCCTGTGGCACCGGACCACCTTGGGTACACGGATCTTCTGGCGGAACCGGCGCCTGCGTTCACTGCTGGCACTGAATCTGGTTGTCGCAGCCCCCACGGCCCTGGTGCTCGTCAACACTGTGGTCTACGTCCGTGAGGTCCTGCACCGGCCCGACACCGATCTAGCCCTTGCGTTGGCCTGTTTCGGCGTCGGGTCGATGATTGTCGCGTTATCCGCGCCCGTGGTCCTGGACCGGTTCGGGGACCGGGCCGTGATGCTCACAGGTGCCGCCGTGATCCCAGCTGTGCTGGCCGGCGCGGTGTTTCTGCCTTTACTGGGGGTCGGTGGGGTGGGATGGTGGCTGCTGTTGGCGCTCTGGTTCCTGCTCGGTGCCGCGAATTCGACGATCCTCACACCCTCATCCCGGCTGCTGCGCGATGCCTCCACCGAGGAGACCAGGCCCTACGTTTTCACTGCGCAGTTTTCCCTGTCTCATGCCTGCTACATCCTCACCTACCCGCTGGCAGGGTGGATCGGTGCAGCCGCGGGACTGGGCTGGGCTGCGCTTGCTCTGACATTTATTGCGATGATAGGTAGTGCAGGTGCATTTCTGTCCTGGTCGCCGCGCACCGCCGCGGCGTTCCGACACCCAGCCACTGAGGAGCAGACCCTTGAGCAGCAGGACCGGCAGCGCGTTGAGCCCTAGCAGCATACAGGGCGCAGGTTCTGGGGAACCGTCCCTGGTCCACCCGATCACCCCGGATCCGGAGCTGCTCGAAACGGCTGCCGGTACGCTGCGGATGCTGGCCGAACCCACCCGGCTGCAGTTGCTCTGGCACCTTTCCAACGGCCCTAAGACCGTCACTGAACTGACCAGCCTCTCCGGGGCTCCACGGACCGTGGTCAGTCAGCACTTGGCCAAACTCCGGCTCAGCAAACTGGTGGACACCCGCAAGGACGGCCGCCATATCATCTATTCCCTCCATGACGGGCACCTGATCCGGCTTATCCGCGAAACCATGAACCACGCCGACCACCTGATGACCGGAGAACCGGCCCACGGTTAAGGCACCCTTCTGCCGATGACCGTTAGCGTCGCGGGCGCTGTCCACACGGCGCCTTCACAGCACGTCGGCTACATGCCCGTTGTTATCGGGGCCGGCGGTCGGCGCTGGTCAAGGTCGGGGCGCACTGCTCCCGGCAGCATGCCTGTCATTTCCGGCCCGTGGGCTCAGAGGACGGCGGATGGTGTGGTGTGCCGTGAGCGACACCGCGGACCTGAACATCCCGTACAGGACGCCCGCAGTTCCAGCCAAGGCCAAAACGATGAGGGCAGCGAGGGCTAGGAGCAGGAACATCAGAAAGGAAATGCCCAACGTCGTGCAATAAACCAAGGTGAAAGCGAACGTATCCGATCCGGTCACGAGCCTGGTTTCCCCCGCCGGGCCGGTGCGGCAGGTCCCGCATAACCGCTGGCCTGCCGGAGCGGACAGAGTTCGGCCACCAGCGCCCGGAGTTCGGTAGGGCGGAATGGTTTGATCAGGTACCCGCTGGCGCCGGCTGCAATTCCGGCGAGTTCATTTGCAGCCTCGGCGAACGCGGTAATCATGAGCAACGGCGCGGAAGACACGCTCCGCAGTTGCCGTGCTACTTCGCGGCCGTCGACGTCTGGCAGGCCAAGATCCAAGGTAATCAGCGCCAATTGCTGCCGTGAAGCGGCCAGCAGCCCCGCGCTCCCGGTTTCCACGGTGTGGACCTCGAACCCCTCAGCGGAAAGGATGAGACTGATCAATCCTTGAATATCGGCGTCGTCCTCGATGACCAGACATGCACCGCGTGTGCTCATTCCGCCCCCCATTTCCTCCGGCCATTCTAAGAGACCGTTTCTTCACCGGCGCCTCTACCCGGCATTGAGCTTCGCCGGGGTCCGGACTTCCTTGACGTTGATGCCCCGGTGGGCCACCGAACGAGGCTGTGGCCCCTGCCAGGAAGGGGCCGTAGGCTTGGCAGGTTGTTGCACCCCTTCGTTCATTTCTTCCGGCAGGATCCCATGGCTGCATTGGTCCCCACTGATTCGTTTATTCCCTCACCGACCCTCAGCGCCGTGCACCTGGGGCCGCTGACCATTCATTTCTATGCCCTATGCATCCTGGCGGGCATCATCCTGGCGATCTGGCTTACCTCCCGGCGATGGCAGCAGCGCGGCGGCCAGCCGGGCCAAGTGCTTGATATCTGTCTCTGGGCCGTGCCGGCGGGGATCATCGGCGGACGGATCTATCACGTCATCACGGACCCGGAACTCTACTTCCTTCCCGGCCGGAATCCCTGGAACGCGTTCGCGATCTGGGACGGTGGTTTGGGGATCTGGGGCGCCGTCGCCTTTGGCTGTCTCGGAGCGTGGATCGGGTGCCGCCGGCCGGGAGTATCCTTCGTGGCGTTCCTGGACGCGGTATCCCCTGGAGTCCTCTTTGCCCAGGCTCTGGGCCGGTGGGGAAATTGGTTCAACAACGAGCTCTACGGGGATCCGACAACGCTGCCGTGGAAACTTCAGATCCATCGGATGGACCCCGCGACTGCCGCGGCGGCAACGGATCCCTCCGGAGCGCCCATTGTGCTGGGGTACTTCCAACCAACGTTCCTCTATGAGTCGCTGTGGTGCCTGCTCGTCGGATTGGTCATCATGGCCGTTGATTCGCGCACGCGGCTCGGCGCCGGGAGCGTGTTCGCCCTGTACGTCGCAGGCTACTCGGCCGGACGTTTCGCCTTCGAACTGATGCGTTCCGATTACGCCAACCTGATTCTGGGGCTGCGGGTAAACACCTGGGTCGCAGGCCTGCTGGTCCTGGCCGGCGCGGCAGCCTTCGCAGTGCTGTGCCGCAGGGAACGCTCAACAGCCAACCCAAGTCCGCACCGAACGGCCGGCCTTGCCGGCGCAAAGGGCTCCGGAACCGGTTAGTGCGGGACAAGCGAAACCCTGCCCAGCAGCGCGCTGGCCCGAATGAGGTCGGCCGCGGCTGCGGATTCGTTTTCAGTGTTGGTTCAGGGGTTCCTCTCAGCTGGCTCTTATCCCTCCGGTGGGACACTCGGTCCTAACGGAAGGGAGAAGCCATGGACAGGGCAGTGAATTCACGGGTCCGGGCGCTGGATGCGGTTCGGCGGTCGACGGTGACGGCGATGGTGTTGGCAGGGCTGACGACGGCCGGTATCAGTGCCGGGCTGGCCTCCGCGCAGAATCCCTCCACCGCTCAGACGGTGAGCGTGCAACAAAACCCGGCTGCACCCGTTGTCCCGGCCCCGGGAGGGGCTTTCGGGAGCGTGGCACCGGCGCGGAACGCCCCGGCCCGCGCCCTCCCGCATACCACGACCAGGGCATCCTAGCCATGGACGCGGTCCAGGCCACATGGTTTCCCGCGATTGGCACGACTGCCGGTGTGCACGCGACGGAACCCGGAAGCTTTGACGAAGCGGTTAGGACCGCCGGGCAGTGGCTGGATCGGCTGGATCGGGCCGCTTCGCGGTTCCGACCCGATTCTGAGCTCCGGGCAATCAATACCCGCTCGGCCCGTGAACCGGTGACTGTTCTCCTGAGCCCGTTGCTCGGCGAAGTCCTTGACGCTGCGTTTCTCACGGCGGCCCTGACCGGCGGCCTGGTCGATCCCACCGTCGGCGCTGCCCTGCTTCACGCCGGTTACGACGATGACTTGGACGTCGTCCAGAACCGGGACGGGTGGACAATGGCCGGTGAACCCGAACCGGCACCGGGCTGGCGGCACATCAACTACACCCCGGAAACGAGGGTCCTGACCCTCTCCGCCGGGACGGTCCTCGATTTTGGCTCCAGCGCCAAAGCCTACGCCGCCGACTGTATCGCCGGGCTGCTGGCACAGACCCTGCCTGGCGGTTTCCTGGTCGACCTGGGTGGGGACATCGCCGTGGCCGGCACCGTACCGGAGGGCGGCTGGCAGGTCGGCATTGAATATGACGGCGGCCGCATCGCCCAGGTCATTACCCTCACGAACCAGGCACTGGCGACCTCATCCACCCGGCACCGGGTGTGGGCCAGCGGGTCCGGGACCGCACACCACATCATCGATCCCCAGACCGGAGCCCCGGCAGAGCGGATCTGGGCCGAAGTGACCTGCCTCGGAGCGACCGCCCTGGAAGCAAACGCCGCGTCCACCGCCGCAGTCATCATTGGTCTGAAAGCACCGGCGTGGCTGCGCGCTCACGGCATCGACGCCCGGCTGCACGGCATGGACGGCTCGACCGTGATGACCGGGAACTGGCCCTCGGACCACCATGTCGCCGGGGCCCGCTGATGCCTGCGGTCAACGAAGTTTTCTGGTTCCTTTCCCGCGCGAGCGGGATCACGACCTCCGTCTTATTGACCGTGACCTTCATCCTCGGAGTGATGACCTCAGGACGGCGCCGCCCAGAAGGCATCGGCAGCACCGTCGTGACTGGCCTTCACCGCAACCTGGCTTTGGGGATGATGCTCCTTCTGGTGCTCCATGTTCTCACCGCCGTGGCCGATGGCTACGTCGACATCGGATGGGTCGCGGTCCTGCTGCCCTTCACCTCCGGCTACGAACGTGCCTGGACCGGGCTCGGCGCCATCGCTTTGGATCTCCTGCTGGCCGTGACCCTGACCTCTGTGCTGCGCCACCGCATCCCGGAACGGTGGTGGGCTCCGGTCCACGCCCTGACCTACGTGCTGTGGCCTGCAGCGATCGTGCACGGCATCATGATGGGCACCGGGAGCGCATGGATCCTGCGGGGCGTTGGCCTGGCGTGCCTGATCGCAGGGGCGGCGGCCATCGCCTACCGGCTAATGAACCGGCAGCCCGACGAAACCCGCCGCGGCGCCATCGGCAGAGAACCATGGCGATGAACCTCAGGACACTGGAAGCGGCCGGCCTGACCGGGCGCAGCGGTTCGGCATTCAGCACGGCACGTAAAGTCGGTGCGGCTCGACAGAACGGTGCCGAACTAATTGTTAATGCCTGCGACGGGGAAATCAGTGCCCTGAAAGACGCCCATGTTATCCGGCACCATCTGGCATGGGTCCGGCACGGGGCTGCCCTGACCGGACTGAGGCACGTGACCTACGCAGCCCACACCGGAACAGAGACCGAGGAGCGCCTACGCGCCGCCGGTCTCTCTGTGCTGCCCGTGCCGGCCCGCTATGTCGCCTCCGAAGCCAGTGCTCTGGTATCGCTGCATCACGGGGCTCATGCCCGCCCGATGACCAAACGCCGCCGCCTGATCGAGGGAGGACGCACCCCCGATGGCAAGAGAACCCGCCCCGTTCTGGTCCTGAACGCCGAAACCGTGCTCCGGATCGCCCAGATCGAGGTCTTCGGCCCCGCCTGGTTCCGTTCCTTCGGCACCCAGGTCGAACCCGGCCCGCGCCTAATCACCATCACTGGCGCCGTCAAGGCACCGGGAGTGTATGAAACCGAATCCGGGCTGCCACTGAGCCGGGTCGTTTCACTGGCTGGAGGCCCGCTTCCGGGTGTCCTGGCGATGAACATCGGCGGACTCAGCGGCACCTGGATCGACGCATCCAGGATCGACTCTCTGAATTACAGCTCTGCATCCCTGGCCACCGTCGGCGCAACCCTCGGGCCCGGCGTCATGCACCTGCTGGACCGCTCCCGTTGCCCGGTGGATACGGTGAAGGACATGCTTGACTATGCCGCCGGGGAATCTGCCGGGCAATGCGGGCCCTGCATGTTCGGGCTCCCCGCAGTTGCCCGAGACTTCGCTGAACTGGCCGCAGGCACCGGCAGACCCAGTGCAGCAACTGCCCTGCGTCAACGGTTGGGATTCCTGGTTGGCAGAGGAGCCTGTCACTTCCCTGACGGGATCGCAGCGTTCACGCACTCCGCGCTGGAGGTCTTCACCGATCACCTCAGCGCCCATGCCGCAGGCTACTGCCCTGGCCACGAGAGCCGGGTCCGGAGATGATCCTTCGTTTCCGCCGACAGGTTCTTCCGGAGTACCCGGTTCTGGCCGTGGACCGGACCACCTGCACCGGGCACGGGGTGTGTGCGACCATGCTCTTCGAACACATCACACTCGATGACTGGGGATACCCGGTTTTGCACGGACCCATCCCGCGGGCCCACACCTCGGAACTGGCGTTGCGGTACTGCCCTGCACGGGCCCTGTACTGGCGGAACGGGAACGACTAGGGAAAAACTGACACCCACCTGGCCCGGAAGACGCCCACGCCACATTCTTGCGTGTAATCAGCGAAGCGTCCGGCCGGGTCTCATGCGTGGATGTTGGCGTTAGGTGGCGGCTTTTTGTGTTCGCTCTGTGTCGTTAGGTGCCGATGACGATGATGCTTGCTGCTGCTTCTAGGACGTCATCGGTGATGGTTTCGAGTTGGTTGGTATTGGGACCCGGGTGATCTGTCGGAATGGCCGTTCGAGGAGCCGGAAGTTGCCACGGGCAATGGATTCTACTGCGGCGATTGCCTGGGCGTCGGTGACGTCAGCCTGGTCGAGGGTGCGGGCCGAGGCGTTTCCCGTGTCGGTCCAGAACGAAGAGGAGCTCGTCTTTGACGCGCTCGACGGTCAGCTCGCTCTCATACTCGGCCAAGGTGGCGGGTAGTTCAGCATCAGCCGACCGTCGAGGTTGCCGGGTCAATACCTTCTGAGATGAATCGGACCTGGACGCCGCGTTCCCTCTGCGGGTTCACGGTGTTCAGTACGTCGATCAATGACCGGCCCAGCCGATCGACCCGCCAAACAACGACAGTGTCGCCCTCCGCGGCATACTCGAGGAACCTCTGGATCCGTTGTTTGCAAGGACACTCTAATTCGACGCTTTGCCCAGGTCGGCGAGGGCCTTCCGGAGGCGGGTGCCGGCGTCGTCGGCTACTTCTTTGATTGATGGGGCGGCGCTGAGCTGGACCATGGTCTGAGGGTCGATGGCTTCCACTGTGGTCACGTCTGCATCCTTGTTCCGGCGCACCACCACATTGCATGGCAGCAGCGCACCGATTTCCGGCTCGGCGGCGAGGGCGCGGCTGGCGAGGGCAGGGTTGCAGGCGCCGAGGATGACGTAGTTACCGACAGCGTCAGCCGCTTCGACACCTAGCTTGGTTTCGAAGGTGGAGCGGACGTTGATCTCCGTGAGGATCCCGAAGCCCTGGTCCGACAGGGCCTTCCGGGTACTTTCCAGGGCTTCGGCCCACGGAAGAGCGGTGGTCGTGCTGAGTGTGTACGTCATGGTTCTCCTTGGGGAGCTCGGAAGTGGGACGGGTCAGGCGAGGGAGAGGAAAAGCTTTTCCAGGTCCTTCTTGTCCATCGTTGCGTCTTTTTGGACTATGCACTGCTCAAGGCCCGTGGCGATGATGGCGAACCCGGCCCGGTCCAGCGCCTTCGATACGGCGGCAAGCTGAGTGACGACGTCCTTGCAGTCCCGGCCTTCTTCAAGCATGCGGGTGACAGCGGCCAACTGGCCCTGGGCTCGCTTCAGACGATTGATGACAGGGGTGAGTTCTGAGGGATTGAGTTCCACGGGATTCTCCAAGTGTCGGGGGCTTGCCCCCATCGTATACCCCCTAGGGTGTTTTGACTACCCCCGGGGGTATCTGAAATACTCGGTGGGGTATCCACCCACCCCCTTCCGAGAGGCCATCATGACTCCCCCTTCCACGGCGCCGGCCGTCACCGCACTCGCCCCTGAAACCCTCACGTCCTGGTTCAAAGAGCACCAGGACCTCGTGGTGATCGATGTCCGCTCCGCCGCCGAGTTCGAGTCCCTGCGCATCCGCGGCTCCTACAATGTGCCGCTGCCGCTTTTGTCCGAGCACACCGATGAACTCGCCGCCCGGCTGGGTCCCCGCGTTGTGCTTGTCTGCCAGTCCGGCGTGCGCGCCGAGCAGGCCCGCCAGCGCCTTGCCAAGGCCGGGATCGACACCGCCTATGTTCTGAGCGGCGGCACACCCGGCTTCGCCGCTGCTGGAGGCGACGTGGTCAAGGGCAACGACCGCTGGGACCTGGAGCGCCAGGTCCGCCTGGCCGCCGGTTCACTGGTAATGCTGGGTCTGGCAGGCGGCAAGTTTGTCTCCCCCAAGGTCCGGATGCTCGCCGGCGCCATCGGCACAGGTCTGACCTTCTCGGCCGCGACCAACACCTGCGCCATGGGTAAGGCCCTTTCGGCCATGCCGTGGAACAAGGCTGCCAAGGAGCCCACCCGCGAAAGCGCCTTCCTGCAGCTTCCCGTTCCGGCCCAACAGGACGCCGCGGCATGATCCCGGCCCTGGGTCTAGGGCTTGTCGTCGGAATCGTCCTGGGTGTGGTGGGTGGCGGTGGCTCCATCATTGCCGTTCCTGCGCTGGTGTACGGCGTGGGCATGAGCCCCGTCCAGGCCATCCCGACGTCGCTGCTGGTGGTGGGCATTTCGTCGCTGGCAGCGCTGTTTCCCCGGATCCGGGAGGGCCTGAACTGGCCCGTCATCACACTGGTAGGGGCCGCCGGCATTCCGGCGGCCTGGGCCGGCGCGGCCGTCGGCAAACTCCTGGATCCGAACGTCCTGATGCTGGCGTTTGCCGTAATCATGGTGGCCGCGGGCGTCCGGATGCTGAGCAAACCGCGCGAAATCGAGGGAATCTGCAGCACGGGACCCAACCGGGCTTTCCGGTCCTGCGCCCCGAAGGCGGTGGGCGTTGGACTGCTCGTCGGATTCCTCACCGGGCTGCTTGGCGTGGGCGGCGGCTTCCTCATCACCCCCGCGCTGACCATCTTCCTGGGCCTGCGCATGAAACAGGCCGTCGGAACGTCGCTGGCGATCATCGTCATCAACTCCGCAGCCGGATTCAGCGCTCACGCCGCCGGCTACACCATCGACTGGGCCACCACCCTGGCGTTCGCGGTCCCGGCCATCCTGGGATCCATCGTCGCGGCACGGCTTGCCCGCCGCCTGCACGACAAGCACATCCGCATCTCATTCGCGGTACTCATCTTCGCCGTCGCGGCGTGGGTCACCGCCAGCACCGTCACCGCCTGACACCACAGAACAGGAGCACACCATGGGACTGATCGAATCGCTGAAGAAGGCCTTCAGCAAGCCCTACACAACGGTCTCCATTGCACAGGCCAAGGAACTCCTGGGTTCCGGCGCCACACTCATCGACGTCAGGTCCACCCGGGAATGGCGGACCGGCCGGGCACCGCAGGCCAAGCACGTCCCCCTGGACAGACTGCAGGTCAGTACCGCGGGGATCCAGAAGTCCCGCCCCGTGATCGCCATCTGCGCCTCGGGAGTGCGGTCCGCCTCTGCCGCCAAACTCCTCGCCGCGAAGGGCTACCACGCCTACTCGGTGCGTGGAGGCATGGCCGCCTGGCGCCAAGCCGGCGAACCCGTCCGCTAGACGGCACCACCCCCAACCACCAGCCGAAACCATTTCGAAGGAGAACCACCATGGCTGAAATCACCATCACCGAAACCGCGCAGCGCCGCTCCACCGCTCGGATCCTGGACGTCCGCGAGGACTTCGAAGTCGCCGAGGCAATGATCCCGGGCGCCCTGCACATCCCCATGGGCCAGCTGCAGGCACGCCTGTCCGAATTGGACCCTGCCGTCCCCATCATTGCAGTCTGCCGGAGCGGAAACCGTTCAGCCCGCGTCGCCGACGCCCTCAACGATGCCGGTTTTTCGGCAGACACCATGGCCGGCGGCATGATCGCCTGGACCCGCGCCGGACTCCCCACCACCTGACCCCTGCAGTCCCGCCACGGCAACAGCCGGGCCATGCCCCGGCGGGCCCGCACAGTCTCCTGCAGGCTGTTCCGCAGAAGATCGGGGAAGGGGCCGCAGCCTCGTTGCAAAATACCCCCAGGGGTATCTATGCTGGACTTAGAACAACCTCCAAGCCTTATCAATCGAAGGAGATCACCAGATGCTTATCGAGCGTATTTACGATGAAGACCTCGCCCAGGCCAGCTACCTGATCGGCTGCCAAGCCAACGGCACCGCCGTGGTTGTCGACGGCCGCCGCGACATCGCCGTCTACCAGGAACTGGCCGCGAAGAACGGCATGAAGATCAGTGCCGTTACTGAAACCCACATCCACGCCGACTACCTTTCCGGCACCCGCGAACTCGCCGCCGCCACCGGCGCGAAGATCTACGTCTCCGGCGAGGGCGGCCCGGACTGGCAGTACGAATTCGACGGCGAACGCCTCTACGACGGCGACACGATCACCATCGGCAACATCAGCATCCAGGCCGTGCACACCCCGGGCCACACCCCCGAGCACCTGTCCTTCCTGGTCACCGACGGCGCGTTCAGTGACCAGCCCGGCTACCTGCTCTCCGGGGACTTCGTCTTCTCCGGAGATCTCGGCCGGCCGGACCTGCTGGACGAGGCAGCCGGCGGCATCGACACCCGCTTCGAAGGTGCAAAGCAGCTCTTCGCCAGTCTGCGGGACAAGTTCCTGACTCTGCCGGACTACGTGCAGGTCCACCCCGCTCACGGTGCCGGCAGTGCCTGCGGCAAGGCCCTGGGCGCCATCCCGTCCTCCACCGTGGGCTACGAGCGGCTCTACTCCTGGTGGGGGCCGTACCTCGCCGCGAATGACGAACAGGGCTTCATCGATGAGCTCCTCGACGGCCAGCCCGACGCGCACGCCTACTTCGGCCGGATGAAGCGGGAAAACCGTGAAGGTCCCGTCGTGATGGGTGAGCGCACGCCGCTGCCCGAACTCGCAACCGGCATCCTCGCTGCAGGCCTGGCAGAGGACACCCTGACCTTCATCGACACCCGCTCCAACAGTGAGGTCCACGAAGGCACCGTAGCCCGTTCCCTGAACGTGCCGGCAGCCAAGGCCGTGGCCAGCTACGGCGCCTGGGTAGTGAACCCGGAGACGGATAAGAACCCGCTGGTACTGCTGGCACAGGACCAGGAACAAGCTATGGACATGTGGGACCACCTGGTCCGGGTCGGCATCGACAACATCGCCGGTTACGTCACCAGCATCGAAGGGCTCCCGATGACTACGCCGAAGCTGATCCAGCCAGAAGAGCTTCAGGGTTTTGACGCCGCCATGGTCGTGGACGTCCGCAACCGCAGCGAACACATCGCCGGAAACATCCCGGGCTCGTACCAGCTCAGCGGTGGCCGTGTCATGTGGCACCTGGACAAGATCCCCACTGACGGAACCATCGTGACCTACTGCCAGTCAGGCGTCCGGAACTCTGTCGCAGCCAGTGCCCTGCGCCGGGCCGGATACGACGTCGTCGAACTCGCCGGCAGCTACGCAGCCTGGATTGCTCAGCAGAACTCAGTCGCCACGGCCTGACCAGCCGGAACACCTCAAGACCGCCCGGGCAGGGCCCCACCTGCCCGGGCACCTTTATGCCCCGGCACGAAAGGGAGTGCTCCGGAATGACCAGAAAAATGGCGGCAAACAGTGTCGCTTCCATCGATGCTGTGCTGGGCCTTCGGCAAAACCTGGCACAGTTCATGCTTCTGGTGGCAGTCAACGCCTTGGTGGGCGGCACGCTGGGCCAGGAGCGCACCGTGCTGCCCCTGCTCGCTTCCCAGACATTCAACCTGGACCTGTACACCAGTGCTCTGACTTACATCCTCGCCTTCGGCCTGTCCAAGGCCGCGACGAATTACTTCGCGGGAACGCTCTCTGACAGGTACGGCCGCAAACCCGTCCTGGTCGCGGGCTGGCTTGTAGCAATCCCAGTCCCGCTCATGCTCATCTTCGGCCCGTCGTGGGGATGGATCGTTGCGGCAAACCTGTTCCTCGGTGTCAGCCAAGGCCTGACCTGGTCCACGGCCGTGATTATGAAGATGGACCTGACCGGCCCGAAACAGCGCGGCCTTGCCATGGGTCTGAACGAAGCGGCAGGCTACCTCGGAGTCGCCGTCACTGCCCTAGCGACCGGGTATATTGCCTCCGCGTACGGGCTCCGGCCAGGCCCGTTCCTCTTCGGAGCCGCCTACATTGCCCTCGGGTTAGGCCTGTCAGTTTTGAACGTGCGCGAGACACACCACCACGCCAGGACGGAAGCCTCCCAGCACGTCAGTGCACACAGCAGTGCCCATGCCGGCCTCACCACAGGCCAGGTTTTCACCCTCACCAGCTTCAAAGACCGCTCACTCTCCGCAGCCAGCCAGGCAGGACTGGTGAACAACCTCAACGACGGCCTCGCCTGGGGCCTGTTTCCTGTCTTATTCGTCAGCTCCGGGCTAAATCTGAACCAGATAGGGATCCTTGCCGCCGTTTATCCCGCGGTCTGGGGAGCCGGGCAGCTCTTCACCGGCGCCGCCTCAGACCGGTGGGGCCGCAAATGGTTCATTGTGGCCGGCATGATCGTCCAAGCCGCGGGACTCGCGCTGGTCGCCGCCTCCCGCAGTTTCGGGCCCTGGCTCATCGCCTCAGTCCTCCTCGGGCTCGGAACGGCCATGGTCTATCCCGCACTCCTTGCCGCCATCGGGGACGTAGCCAACCCCACGTGGCGGGCCCGTTCCGTCGGCATCTACCGGCTCTGGCGTGACGGCGGCTTCGCCGTAGGGGCACTCTTGTCAGGTCTTCTCGCTGACTTGTATGGGATTCCCTCAGCCATCGCCACCGTCGCTGCACTCACAGCCGCCTCCGGCCTGGTGGTCGCCGTTCGAATGCGCGGCAAAGACCACATAATCGGGGTGGACACTGGCCCTTAGCCCGACACGTCAGCCCCGAATGACCCCTGCACGGACGGACTAGTGTCAGCGGTCAGCGGATAGGCAGTCACGACACATAGCGACAAACAAAACGCCGCCAAGCACCCCAGGCACACGCCGTGTTCTATTCTTTGGGTGCGGAGACGTCCTTGGCGGAACGGCGCCGGCGGGCGTGCCATAGAAGAAGGCCGGCAAGAACGATCACCGCCATGGCCAGCGCGGTTCCTTGCCCGGCCAGCCGGGCAATGCTCTGGTACGAGTTACCGGCGAGGAATCCCAGCATGACCGCGCCGGCTCCCCAGATGAGCCCGCCAGCTGCATTGAAGGTCAGGAACCGCAGGTAAGGCATGCGCGCCATCCCTGCCAGAGCGGGCATCACGGCGCGGAAGAACGCCGTGAAGCGGCCGATGAACACGGCCGTACCGCCCCTTCGACGCAGCAGCTCTTGGGCTTTGGCCACCTGCGGCTCCTTGCGTGCAACCATACGAAGGCGCATGATTCCAGGTCCGAAGAACCGTCCTATCTCATAGCCGACAGTGTCGCCGGTGATGGCCGCGACCACGACCAGAACGATCACCAGCCACAGCGGAAGCCGCCCGTGGCTTGCCAGGACCCCGCCGAGAATGGCCGCTGTTTCCCCCGGGATCACGAAGCCCAGGAAAAAGGCGTCCTCGGCGAAGACCAGAGCGAAAATCAACAGCGCCGCCAGCACCGGGCTGAGGTTCAGAATGCTGTCGACAAACTGGGACACCGGACGTCCTTTTCTCGTGATTTCCTCTACCTGGTTCAACGTTGGAACCGGCTGAGGTTCCCGTCCGGGGGCTGCCTGCGGCACATCTGCTTCAACCGCTGGCACCACCGTGGGAGGCCGCCTACAGCCTTTTCCCATCGGCGAAGACGCTTCGAGTGCGTGGATCATCGGCCGGGTACAGCCGCCGCTTTCGGGTCTTGGGGGTGTTGAGGCTTAGGGCTGTACGGGCTCGAGCGTGGCGGTCAGGCTCTGTTCGTGGCTGTCCCGGATGAGGGTTACGGTCACCGACGCGCCGGCGGGTTGTTCGTGCACTGCTGCAGTGAGTTCGGCGGTGTCCTGGACCGGGTGGTTGTTGATTCCTGTGATGACGTCGTCTTTCCGGATGCCTGCTTTTTCTGCTGCTGATCCGGAGGTGACTTCGGTGACGGCGGCGCCACGGGAGAACACGGAGCCCTTCGCCGCGGCGTCCGTGGTGGCTTTGATGCCGAGCTGACCATGGGTTGCGGTCCCGGATGCGATGATCTCCTGGGCGATTCTCTTGGCATTATCGATCGGGATGGCAAAGCCGATCCCGACGTTGCCTGCCTGTGTGCCGGCAGTGCCGGCGGAGGGGGATGCGATGGCGACGTTTACGCCGATGACCTCGCCCCGGGCGTTGACCAGGGCTCCGCCGGAGTTGCCCGGGTTGATGGCCGCGTCGGTTTGGATCACTTCCAGGCTGGGGTTGCTGCCGGACGCCTGTGAGGGGATTTTTGCGGTGCTTCCCGAGGCGGTTTGCGCCGGTGGTGGTGGTGCCGCGCTGATGGTCCTGTTTAGGGCCGCGACGATTCCTTTCGTCACCGTCCCGGACAGGCCCAGCGGTGTTCCGATCGCAACGGCGGTGTCGCCGACATTGATTTTTGACGAGTCTGCCAGGACTGCCGGGATCAGGGAGGGGGCCTGGATGCGGATCACGGCGAGATCCGCGAGCGGGTCCGCGCCTACCAGGGTCCCGGCGTAGACGTGGTTGTCGCTGCTGCGTACCTGAATGACCGGTGTGCTTGTGGCGCCGTCAAGAGTGACCACGTGTGCGTTCGTGAGGATGTCTCCTTTGGCGTCGAGGATGATCCCTGACCCGATGCCGCGGGTGGTGCCTGAGCTGACGGCGAGGGTGACGACGCTCGGTGTGGCCTTCTGTGCTGCCGTGGCGACGGTATCGCTGGTACCGGTGTTGTTCACCACTATCCGGGATGTTCCCGGCGAGGTGGACACCCCGGCCGTTGCCGGGCCGTCCAACAGCGCGTCGGCGCCGGCTGCGACCGTGCCACCGACGAGGGCGGCAATGACCAGTGAGGCGGCGAAGACGGGGGTGCTGCAGCGCCATTTCCTGCCGGTCGGGCCGGGAGCCGGGGGCGTCGGTGGACGGAGGTTAGTGACCGGTGGGGCGAACTGGGAGGGATCGGCATGGGCCGCGTCATCCCACGGGATGGAACCTTGACCCGGGTACACCCACGGGTCAGGGCCGGGGCCTGACTGCGCCGGATGAGGCCCACGGGGGCCAGCGGAATCTGGGGTGTGTGTCATCAAGTCCGTCCCTGTGACTGTGCTGCAGGGGATTCCCTGCAACAGGAAAGTGGGGTATCCGGCACCGGCAGGTGAAGCCGGCGTCGGGAATGGGGCAACCGGTACCCCGTCAGGTTTAGGGTCGTTATTCTCCGGAGGAAGCGGTGCGGTTCATCAGGTGCTCCAGCAGCGCTGCTTCGGGCCGGTCGGGGTTCCGGGAAACACATTCCTCCAACTGCTCCCGGTTTCGTTCGGCCCCGGCCGTGGTGTCGGCCAAGATTTCATCGATAAGTTCCCGCGCCTGCTCCTGCAATGTCGTTTTTGGGTACCTGGCGGTGGAGGAAGGAACAGAGACCGGCCCGCCCCCGCTTCCTTCCTCCACATCGTTTGGTTTCATCAATTTCCTGTGCCCGGAGGCCTTACTTGGTGCCCGGAGTACTGGTGTCCGGTGTTTCGTTGGACTCCGTTTCGGTAGTGTTTTCGGCACCCTTCTGACCGTTCTCCTGTGAGTCGGCCGTTTCGGTGGCAAGTACGGTGGCGTTGCCGGCGTCGATCTTCACTTCGTGCACGGCACCGGTGCTGTCTTTGACCGTCACTTCGTACACCAAGGATCCGTTTTCGTCACCGAGGTGGGAGGCCGTGGCAGTGGAACCGGGCAGGGAAGCCGCAGCGGCCGTTTCAGCGGCCTTGGCATCGATGGTCGCCAGTGCGGTCAGGTTCCCGGATTCTTGGGCGTCGGATTGCTCCCCTGCCGTTTCGGGGACGGTAATGGAGCCTTTGAGCTGTGGTTCCTGCTGGCCGGCATCGGACTTCCCACCATCGGCTGTGCTGCCGGTGGCCGGCGACGTGACCGGAGGCGATGGTGTGGTGCTGGCGTTGGCCGCTGAAAGCCCGACGACCGCGGTGCCGCCAACGAGTGCCAACCCGGCAAGTGCCCCGATGAGGGTCTTGCGTTTGGGTGAGGTGTTGTCCATGATCGTGCCTTTCGGAGAGTCGTAATCAACGCCGCCCGGGTCCGGGTGGTTTCTTCGGCGCCTACAGCCAGTCTCGACCGCGGGCCCTTAGAGGACGCTGAGGGGTCCTGAGAATTCCCGGCAGCCGGACACATGCGGAGAGTACTCAGGACACGCGGCCGGCAACCGCATGAGAGGCCAGGAGCGCGCTGGCTCAGTAGGAGAGGCTGGTGTCACCGCACCGTCCAGGCGGTCTCCTTTTTTGCTGCGCCGGGTACCCGTGTCGGGGCGATGTCGCCGGGATCAGAGGACGAACGCAAAGACGAGGCCGAGGATGGCAAGTGCTTCTGTCAGGGCAAGTCCGAGGAATGCGATGGGTTGAAGAATTTTTTGTGCTTCCGGCTGGCGGGCCACGCCGTTGATATAGGCCGCGAACACGAGCCCGACACCGATGCCCCCGCCGATGGCGGACAGGCCGTAGCCGACGAGGTTGAGACTGCCTTTCATGGTTCTACCTTTCAGTCGCCCGTTTTCGGACGTGGAGTTCATGGTTAGAGTGGCGGCCGGTTCTGTGCCCCGGCTCGGGAACCGTGCACCGGTTTCGTTCCGCCTGTTGCTTTGGCTGGGGCCCGGCAGGGGGCGGGTCCGGGGTTCAGGTTCAGTCTGTTTTTTCGCCGGTGCCCTGGGCTTTGGTGGCTGTTCCTTGGGCGGGGGCGTAGCCGCTGGCGGCGGCTTCGATGCTGATCTTCACTTCGTTGGCGGAGCTGCGGTAGAGGCTGTATTTGTTCTCCGGGTAGTGCCCGGTGCCGGTGCCGTTGTCGAAGTAGATGGTCGTGGCCTGTCCGGGGGTGAGGGTGAGCCCGTCAAGTTTCTGGTAGTAGGACTCCGTGGTGCCGGTGGTGGTGTCTTTCATGGTGTAGTACACCTCCAGCCCGGTCATAGGGGCGGTGCTGGTGTTGGTGAGCGTGAACTGGAGCCGGTCTGCAAGGGCTGCCTTGGTGGTGGGATCGACGTTGTTTTCGGCCATGACGTCCGTGATCGTCAGCCCGGTTTTGGTTCCCGTGGCGGTGATGGGGTTGGTGGTGACAGGCAGGACAGTGGCTGCGGAGGGGGTGGCCGAGGGCGCTGCTCCGGGCTGTGCCGGGCCGGTGATGGTGGCCTGCATGATCAGGACGGCGGCCACCAGCACCGCGACGAAGGCTCCCAGGCTGAGGAGTGCTTTTTTCATGGTCAGGTGACCTTTCTGAGTAGTTTGGTGCGGGTGGCTGCGAGGAAGGATCCTGTCAGTGCGGTGATGAAGCCGGTCATGAGCCAGAGGGTGTTGTTGAACGTCCCGGCCCAGATTAGGTTGAAGGGTTGCCCGTTGTATTGGTCTTTGATGCCGAGCCAGGCGAAGAGCGGGCGTTCGAATTGTTTGGTCATGGAGGTTTGCTCAATGAGGTCCCGGGCTGTTTCGTATCCGCTGAAGTTGGCCATGATGGCCTGTTCGTGGGTCTTATCGACCTGCAGGCTGGCGAAAAGGCCTCCGGGGATCTGGTTGTCAGGGTCCATGGTGTCCCCGATCTGGGGGATCACGAGCACCACGACGAGCCAGATGACCAGGGCCAGGATCAGGCCGGAGGCAGGGGTCCGTGTTAATGCTGCGACGGTGAATGCCAGCAGCGACCACATGGTCAGGTACAGGGCGGTATGGGCCGCGGCAACACCAAGTCTGACGTAGTCATCGCCTTGCAGGGGCGCGTTGGCCAGCAGCAGCAGAGTTGCCGTGATCACAGCGAACAAGGCCCCGGCCACCGCTGTCCAGAGGATGCCAACGGCCAGGATCTTGCCTCCGGCGAAGGTGTAGCGGCCCAGCGGGCGGCTGAAGATCAACTGCAGGGTCCCGTTGCCCCTTTCCTTCGCCACGAGCCCGTACCCGAGGATCACCGCGAACAGGCTGCCGACGATTTCCAGATATTCCATGCCGCCCCGGAGCATTTGCAGGGCCGCCAGCTGCGGCGGGGCGGTCCCGGCCGTCCCGCCGCTGCTGCGCAGCGCGGCCACATAGTTGTTGTAGTCATCGATCTTGATCCGGAAATCCGCTGCTGCGACCAGGACCGAGAGCATAACAACGGCGGCGAGGAACACGATAAGAGAGACCAGGGCGCGGCTGCGGGTGAGGTCTTTGAGTTCCTTCCCGCACAGAATCAGGGACTTAGGCATGAAGTTCGCTCCTGATCCGTTGCCGGTTCGTGGCCAACAGCACCACACACACCACGGCGAGGACGGCTCCGAGGATCAGCACCGGAGCCGCCACGGAGCCGGACACGGCCTGATCCTGGAGAATGATCGCGGCGGCGTGCTTGAACTGCTCACCCACGGACAGAGGGCCGGTGAAGCCGCTGGTGACCGCGAAGAAACCCATCGGGGTAGCAGCCGGGGCCGGGACTGGGTTCAACAAAGACACCGGCAACGCTGCGGTCCCGGCCAGAGGCAGGATGAAGATCACGATGCTCCACAGGACAATGGGGGCCAGCAGCGCCGTGGTGGTCGATGATGTGTGAAGGCCGCTGAGCATTCCCAGTACAAGGAAGGGCATCAGGAACAGCCACGCCAGGGCGTAGAGGCCCGCAAGCCGAAGGGATTCATCCCAGGTCGGCGGGGCGCCTGTGACGATGGCGATCCCGGTGAAGGTGAGGATGGCAGCTGCCGCCAACAGGAGGGCGAACAACGCCGCGAGACCGGTGAGTTTGGCCCCCAGGTAGGTGGCCGGGCTGATGTTGCGTGACAGGACCAGATCGGCGGTGCGGGCACGCCGGTCCCGGGTGGTGGACTGAACGCCGGTGATGATGGCCAGCAGCGCCCCGATCACAATGATGTAGATGACGTTGTTTCGTGCGTAGTAGAGGGCCGGCAGCCCGTCGAAGGGGTTGTGCGCCGTTGTCAGACCCTGGGCGGCGACTTCGCGGTAGACGTCGCTGACGGTGGTCTTGGCGCTTGAGCCGATGAACGCCGACGCCGCGGTCATGCCCAGAAACACCGCCAGGACACCGCGGGGCAGCCGCTCACGGGAGATCGCGGTGATTTCCTGTCGGAGAGTCACCGTCCAGATGTTCACGGCCGGGCACCGGCTTCGATGTGCAGGTAGATGTCTTCCAGCGATTCCTGGTCCGGGAAGGCATCCAAGGTCGCGGCCACGGAGTTGTGGTAGATCAGGTTGCCCGAGCTGAGGATGCCGATGCTGGTGCAGGTCTTGGTCACTTCGGCTAGTAAATGGGTGTTCATGAAAATTGTGATCCCGAATTCCCGGTTCAGGTTGATGATGATTTCACGCAGTTTCGCCACGCCCTGCGGGTCAAGGCCTGAGGTGGGTTCGTCCAGGAACAGGACCGAGGGTGTGTGCAGGATGGCCTGGGCGATCCCTGCACGTTGTCTCATTCCCTTGGAGAAGGTTCCCAGTCGCTCCCGGCCGTGACCGGTGAACTCCACGGCCTCCAGTGCCGCTGCGACCATCTGCCGTGGCCGGTCGACACCTGAGAGTCCGGCGAAGAAGAGCAGGTTCTCCTCCAAGGTGAGGTTTCCGTAGAACTGCACGTTTTCGGGTAGGTACCCGATGTTCCGGCGGACTTGGGCTGCTTCTTTGTCGATGTCATACCCACAAATCCGCCCGGACCCCGAGGACGCTGGAAGCAGCGTCGTGAGGATGTTTACCGTCGTGGTTTTGCCGGCTCCGTTATGACCCAGGAGACCGAAAATCTCGCCCTCGGGGACACGAAGGGTCAGGGGGTTCAGCGCGGTGTCCCTGCCGTACTTCTTGGTCAGTTGCGTGGTTTCGATTGCCATGTCCATGCGGCAACCGTAAAACCGGGCCGCTAAGAGCGCCCTGAGAGAACCGCAGGCCAGGGCTCAAATGCTTCCGGAGTCGAAGCGGCCCAGAGTGTGCGGGGCCGCCTCAAGATGTTCGCGCTCATCATCGACCAGCCGTTCCTCGCGGTGCAGTTCCTGCGGGAAGCCCTGCGGAATGACCGGATCAGCAGGTCCATGGGCTAGGCTTGCCGGGCCGCGGCCCCCGTTGGGGGCACGTACCGGCGCGGTCGCGGAAACCGGAGCCGCGGATGAGGCCCGGTGGTGGGAGTGTTCGGCCCCGGCGGCAGCCCCGATTCCAAGAGCCGAGACAACGGCCAGGGTCAAAGCGGCGGTCAGAGTCGCACGGAGCTTCTTCATACCCCCACCCTTTCGTGGTTTTGCTGAGAGAGGGCTGTGCGCAAGTTGTTCGAACGACGGGGGTGACCGATCCTTGGATCATGAACCAGGACAGCTCCGCGCCCGCTGCACCCGGGGACGCAGAACCCCGGAAACGGTGGGGCATTCGTAAACGCGCCACCGCAACCGCGATGGCAGTTGTTGCAGCGGCCTTGGCGGTGGGGGGAATCATTTTGCTCGTGTTGCTGCAGACCTCGTTGATCGCCGCCACGGAGAGCGCGGCCAGGCAAAAGGCCCAGGATGTGATTACCCAGATCAATGATCAGGATGTCTCCGAAGCGGCCCAATACATTGCCTCAACGGCCCATTCGGGCCAGATTGTTCAGATCCTGGACCCGGCCGGCAAAGTCCTGGCCGCCTCTGTTCCGGCGGCGACGAAAGAACCGCTGTCGGATTTACGGCCCGGCCCCGGACAAACCCTGACCCGGGACGTGACCAGCCTGCAAAGCATCGGTGATGAGGATGAATTCCTGATCATCGCCAGCGGGGCACAGGACGGCACCGGAACCTATACCGTGCTGGTGGCAGCCACCGTCCAGGTTCAGGCGGATACCGTCGCGACAGTGGGATGGTTCGTGCTCGGAGCCACCCCCGTGCTGCTCGCCGTTGTCGGCGCCGCAGTCTGGATGCTCGTGGGCCGGTCGCTGCGTCAGGTCGAGCGGATCCGGGGCCAGGTCGCAGCAATCAACGCCCAGCGCCTGGACGGACGGGTGGAGGTGCCACCGACCGGAGATGAGATCCATGCCCTGGCGTTGACGATGAACGAAATGCTTGAGCGGCTCGAAGCCTCCGACCGTGAGCAGCGCCGGTTCGTCTCCGATGCCAGCCATGAACTACGCAGTCCCTTGGCGACCTTGGGCGCCGGGGTGGAAATCGCTGCCGCCGACCCCTCCGGGGAAACGTGGAACGGAATGAAAGATGTCCTGGCCGGGGAAACAGCCCGGATGCGGTACCTGGTCGAGGATCTGCTCACCCTGGCCAAAACCAATGACGGGACGTTCTCGGCAAAGCACACCGATGTTGACCTCGATGACGTGATGGACCAGGAAATCCGGAGACTCCGTTCCACCAGCCGCCACCGGATCACCGCTCACCTGAGCCCTGCCCGGGTGAGCGGGGACGCCCGACGCCTAAGCCAGGTAGTACGCAACATACTGGACAACGCCGACCGCCACGCCCACTCCTGCATCGCCATCGGGCTGGCCGCCGGACCCGCCGGCGCCGTGCTCACTATCGACAATGACGGCCCCCCGATCCCTCTGCCGGAGCGGGAACGGGTCTTTGAGCGTTTCGTCCGACTCGATGAAAGCCGTTCCCGGGAAAGCGGCGGCAGTGGACTCGGACTGGCCATTGCCGCCGGGATCATGGCATCACATCATGGGACGGTCCGGGCCACCGAAACAACGGAGGGGAACTGCCGTTTTGAACTCACATGGCCCCCCGCGGCCGACCCTTCCGGACCCGACCCCACCCGCAGGTCCTGACTGCGGAAAGTGCCCCGAACCGCGGCGCAACGTAACCGGCACCGGGGCCGCGAACACTCAAAAGGAAACTCTCAAAAGTGGTCTGCGCCCCGCTCCGGGGCGCGTCAGGTCCCGGATGTGCCCGCTGACCTGCCGGGCTTGTCCGCGGTGATCTGGTACCCCATGCCCCGGACCGTGGTGAGGGTCTGCACGCCGAAAGGCCCGTCGATTTTGCGCCGCAGATAGCCGATGTAAACTTCCACGACGTTGTCGCCGCCCTCGAACGCGGGGTCCCAGACGTTGTCCAGGATTTCGTTTTTGGACACCACCTGATCGTGCCGGCGCATCAGGTACTGCAACAGCCCGTATTCCCGTGGCGTGAGCCCGATCAGTTCGTCGCCGCGTCGGACACTGCGGCTGACCGGGTCCAGGCTCAGCGTTCCCAGTGTGAGCACCACTGGCCGTTCCGGGGCGCCGCGGCGCATGAGCGCCCGGATCCTGGCCACCAGGACGAGGAAGCTGAAGGGCTTGGTCAGGTAATCATCGGCGCCCAGATCAAAAGCGTCCGTCTGGTCGTACTCGCCGTCCTTGGCCGTCAGCATCAGCACCGGGGTCCAAATTTTGCGTTCCCGGATTTCTTTGAGGACGTCGTAGCCGTTTTTCAGTGGAAGCATCAAATCCAGCAAGATCACGTCATAGGGGTTCTCGGTCGCTGCCCAGAGCCCGCTGACCCCGTCATGGGTGACATCGACCACGAAACCCTCGTTGGTCAAACCCCGGCGGACGGTCTCAGCCAGCATTTTTTCATCCTCTACCAGCAGGATTCGCATCTCCTGGCTCCTTTCCTCGTTGGAAGGAAGTATCACGGACCCCACCTGAGCCAAACCTGAGGAACAAACGGGGAAGGTTCTCTCAGCATCTTCTCAGCGCCGGGCCGCCAAGGTGGAGGCAACACCCTCCTACACCTCTAAGAGTCTGGATTACGCCGTGGACCTTGCCGCCTCCCGCCAACCGGGGACATCCCTGGGACTACGGTCCTGGTGGTGGATCCCCGCGGGCATCGTCATCTATGCGGCCGCCGTCGCCGGGGGACTGACCGCCAAATCCTTTGGTCCTTTCACGCCGGAGCTCGGGCTCGACATCGCCTTAAGTCATGGCCGCAGCGCCGCCCTGGTCGGCATCAGCGAACTGATCAATTTCGGGATCAGCCCGCCGGGAGCGATCATCCTGTCGTTGCTGCTGTGTTCCTGGCTTTGGTGGGGCAAAGGCAGGCCGCTGCAGGCTGCGGCGTTTGGTTCGGTCGTTGCCGTCGGATGGCTGAGTTCAACTGCCGGCAAAATCCTCGTCTCCCGCTCCCGGCCTCCTGGTGAGGCTGTGACCGCCCTTGTACCGGAAACACGGCTCGATAGCTTTCCTTCTGGTCACACGGCCTTTGCCATGGCCATGGCCCTGGCCTTTGTGATCGTTGTGGCACGCACCCGGGCCCAGAGGATCATTGCTGTTGGCCTCGGAGCAGCGGGTGTGGCTCTGGTCGCTTTCTCCCGGCTCTACCTCGGGGTCCATTATCTGAGCGATGTGGCAGGGTCCGTGGTCATCAGTACCGCAGCCATCCTGGCGTGGTTGCCGCTGTGGAACAATCTGATAGCACCACGCCTTGCCCGTACCGCGCTGATAGGTCGTCTGGAGCGTGGACGGCCCAACGGTCCATAACCGGACTCCGGGAGGAAAGCCAGTGACAACGCATCTGGATAGCCCGGACGCGGCACAGCGGAGGCGGCGTCTTTGGCGCAGGGTCCTGGGCAACGTTGCCGCGGCGCCGGTGAGCATGGGTTGCGTGCTGGTTTTCTGGGTCTCGGGGGCCGCGGTTGCGGGGTTCGCTGATGGGTCCCGGGTTTCGCTGGCCGCGACGGCCCGTTCTTTCCCGGACCATTGGTGGGTGCTGTTCAGCTCGGCTTTCTGGGCCCGGAACCTGGCGGGCTACCTGCTGGGTACTGTGCTGCTGCTGACGGTGGGGGTCCTGGTCGAAAGACGCATCGGCAGCCGGCGGTTCGCAGCGGCCGCGGTGGCTGGGCAGGTTCTCGGAGTGGCTGCTGCGACGGGCTTCGTGGCTGCCGCAGCAGGGGTTATGGGTGATTGGACCCGGCAAATGAGCGGGCACCTTTTCATGGGACCTACCGCCCTGGTTTGCGGGGCACTGATGGCCTCGACGACGTCCATGACGACGCTGTGGCGGCGCCGCGTCAGGCTTGTCGTTTTTGCGCTGCTGGGGTTGCTTGCCCTGTACAACGGCGGTTTCGCCGACCTGGTCCGGCTTTTCGCCGCGATCGCTGGTGCTCTCGTAGGACCGGTGCTCTCCGGCCGGAAGCCCCGGACACCGCATCCTGTCAGCTCCCGGCACGAGGGGCGGGTGCTGATCGCCCTGCTGGTCGCCATCACGGCCATCGGACCGGTCGTTGCCGGCCTGGCCCCTCACGCGGTCGGCCCGTTGTCGGTGCTGCGGTTTCTTTTCACGAACATCCAGCCCGTTGACCCGCAAACCCTGCAAACCCTGTGCACGGACCCAGCCCAAGCCAAAGACTGCGCGTCCGCCCAACTGCAGCTACGTGCCGGGGCGGGTGGAACGTTCATGGCAGTCCTTCCCTCATTCCTGCTCCTTCTGCTCGCTGATGGACTGCGACGTGGCCGCCGCTTTGCCTGGGCCGGGACGCTACTCATCCAAGTTGCGCTCTCAGCCATGGCCCTGGTCACCATCATCGGCGTCCTGCAACCCACTGCCCCGGACACCGCCGCCACCGAGGGCCTCGCGGCCATGGACGCCGCCGTCTACGGCCATCCCCTCACCCTGGCCCTTCCCCTGCTGGTGCCGGTCATGCTCTCGGTCCTCCTGCTGAGCAGACAAAGACTGTTCCCTGTCCACGCCCCGCACGGGACCTACCCGCGCCCGGCGGCCCTGATCGTAGCGCTGGCCCTAGTCTTGGGATTGGTCTATCTCGGGGCAGGCCTGGCCACGGCCAGGGATTTCACCCCCGCACCTGGGGCGGGCGAACTCCTGGCCGACATCCCCGACCGGTTCCTGCCCCTTGGCTATATGTTCGACCTTTCACCCGCGTTTGTTCCTCAAAGCACCGCGGCGGTGGTTCTGTATGAAGGGATTGGCATTGTTTTTTGGGCCATCACCGGAGTTGCCTTGCTCAGGACCTTCCTCCGGCCGGCCCACGACCGGTACAGCCTTGATGAAGCCCGGGCTCGGGCCATCATCAAAACCCACGAAGGCGGGTCACTGTCCTGGATGACAACGTGGCCCGGCAACAGCTACTGGTTCGCCTCCTCCGGCCAGAGCTTCCTCGCCTACCGGGTCATCGGTGGCATCGCTCTGACCCTGGGACCCCCTGTCGGCCCCGGCAGTGCACAGGAGGAGGCCTTTGACGAATTCACCGCCCATTGCGCCCTTAACGGCTGGAGCCCGTGCTTCTACTCCGTTCCACAGGAACTGAAGGATCACGCCGCCGCCAGCGGATGGGCAAGCGTTCAGGTAGCCCAAGAGACCATCCTTGACCTGGAAAACCTAAGCTTCAAAGGAAAAAAATTCCAAGACATCCGCACGGCCATGAACAACGCCACCAAGGCCGGCGTCCGGGCCGAATGGACCAGCTACCCCGCAGCAACCCTGCCGATCCAGGCACAAATCCAGGAAATCTCCGAAGAATGGGTCGCAGACAAAAAAATCCCCGAAATGGGCTTCACTCTTGGCAGCCTCGATGAACTCAACGACCCCGACATCCGCTGCCTCATCGCCATCGACAACGACAAGAGAGTCCACGCCGTGACCTCATGGTTGCCGGTCTACCGTGACGGCGCCGTTATCGGCTGGACGCTTGACTTCATTCGCCGACGCACCACCGGTCTACGCGCCAGCGCCGAATTCCTCATCGCCTCCGCGGCGATCACCCTCAAAGAAGAAGGCTGCGAATTCATCAGCCTCTCAGGAGCCCCGCTGGCACAACCACCCTACAGCGACCGCACCACCGACCCGCCACCGGCCCCGACCGGCATGGACCGGCTCCTTGACCAACTCGGCACCACCCTCGAACCCATCTACGGGTTCCGGTCCCTGCTCGGCTTCAAAGCCAAATTCCAACCCCGATACGTGCCCCTGTACATGCTCTACCCCGACCCCGCAGCTTTGCCGGCCATCGGAAACGCTGTAACCCGCGCCTACCTCCCGGAAGTGCGCTTCGGACAAGGAATCTCCCTCGCCCGGACCCTGCTCCGGATCCTACTGACCAAGACGCCAAAATCCCGGAAAAACCCCTCACCCCGGCCGTGATCTCCCCGAAGGACGCCCCGCCGGTCCCCGGGACTGCCACCTCCCTGGACGCACCTCTTGCCGGCGGCCATGAGGGAACCTGAGAATTCCACAGGAATCTCTCAGGAGCGCCGCCATAGCCTGTCCCCATGGACATCACCAGAACCATTTCCGCCCTCGGAGCCGGCCGTGTCGGGACGGGACTGCTCCCGGACTGGGCAGACCCTGCCGTCATACTTCACCAGCCCGCCCTGGCACCCTGGCTCCTGGTCATCATCGGTGGTGTCGTCTTCGCCGAATCCGGGCTGCTTGTGGGGTTCTTCCTTCCGGGGGATTCACTCCTGTTCACCGCGGGCCTGCTCGTGGCAACGGGGACCCTGAACATCAACATCTTCCTTCTGGGGATCATCGTGTTCCTGTGTGCGTTCGCAGGCGATCAAACCGGGTACCTGATCGGAAAAAGAACAGGACCAGCCCTGTACAGAAAGCCCGACGCGAAACTGTTCAAACAAGAACACCTCACCAAGGCCCACCA
Organism: Arthrobacter sp. D5-1; assembly: GCF_017357425.1. Lineage (NCBI taxonomy): Bacteria > Bacillati > Actinomycetota > Actinomycetes > Micrococcales > Micrococcaceae > Arthrobacter > Arthrobacter sp. D5-1. The sequence goes on from NZ_CP014572.1 coordinate 233,245, forward strand.
ATTCTTCCTTCGCTACGGCGGACGCGCCGTCATCCTCGCCCGGTTCATTCCGATCGTGCGGACCTTCACCCCCGTCATCGCCGGAGCAGCGAACATGAGCTACCGGACATTTATCCTCTTCAACGCAGTTGGAGCTCTCCTCTGGGGCATGGGGATGACGCTGCTCGGATTCTGGCTCGGCCAGTACGAATGGATCGGCAAGAACATTGACATCATCTTTATCGCCGTAGTGCTCCTATCGGTGCTGCCAATGATCATCGAAATCGTCAAAACGCGCCGCCGACGTACACGGCGGCCGGCCCAGGAAAGCGACTCCCACCACCCGTAGACTGCCGCCGCTCCAAACAACCCACCTCAAGGGCACCGCAGTCGGCCCGCGACGACTTGCGTTATCAGCCTCAACTCGTCTTCTGTCCCGGGAACGCCGATCGGATTCCCGCGCACAAGCGCCACATCGGCTACGTCGCCCGGACGGCACGCTCTTCTGCACTTGACAGGCCGACAAAACACAGCCGTCGCCTGGATTCCGGAAAGCTCGACGGGCGGCCGGCAACAAACGCGTGACTGGCGCGCCTAGGCCCCCGCGACCCCGATCTATGCCCCTGGACTCGCCGTCCTCTACGCTCGGCGCGTACCTCCGAGCCGCCACCCGCCGGCCGGTAGCCACGGTGCAGCGAGAGTGGGTTCAAAAAGTTTCAAAACGGAAACGAATAGGATTCACGTAATGGACTTTTACGCATGGCTCTGCCTCTTCTTAGGACTTGTGTTGCTGCCCGCAGTAACGTGGCACGTCCGCAGGAGGAGACAACGCCTCTTAGGCCGGTTGCAAGACAGAAACCGGCGGTGGTCGGCCCGATTTCGCGAGGACGCCGCAAACTCTCATGACAAAATAGGGCGCGGGTTACGCGAGCACAGGCCCGACATCGCCAAAGAAACCGGGTCTGGCACAGCTTTCATGGCCTAACAACTCAGCAAGTCACTCTGACGGGGTGCCGGCAGGGTGAAAACATCATCGCTCCCGAATACCGGCGCTTACATCTCTGCCCGAGAACGAACATCGCCACCAACTTAGCCATGCATCGCTCTGACGACCGGCCTTACTGCAATGCCCGCAGCGGCCAGGACGGACATGGCCTGGCCCAGAGGCGGCGGGTTCGAGAAGCATGGCGCCCCGGCTGCGGCCTCCAATTTGCTTGACGATGTCCAGTGAAGAAATCCGTCCCATTTGGGTTCTGAATATAGGACGCCCGGCAGTGCGCCCGGTCTGGGAAACGTCTTGACGAGTTTCGCCAGGGCAACCGCAACCGGTGGTTGCAGTGCCCGCGGGATGGACTCGTCCATGCGCCCAGCCTAAAGGATCAGGACCAGAACGGACCTTCGCTGAGCTTCGGCCTGTAAAAGCTTCTTTCTGCCTTACACGCGGGCCGGATCACAGCAGAGAGTCTTGTAGACCTCGCCATGCTTGAAATTGCCGTCGGAAATAGAATCCGGGGCGGGCGGCCACACGGCGGCACGCCCTACTGGGCATGGTTGTCCTTCGGACCTTCGGCCGTCTCGTTCATGATGCGCCCGATGGTGGCAGCGATCGCCCGCACTGCCTCAGGGTCTTCGACCCACGAGCTGCCGTTGCGGCTGCAGGCACGCAACGATGTCACCTTGGACGCCGCGGTAGTCTGCCGCAGCTCCGCCCAGGCGGCCTCCAGGTCGGCCGATTCGTCGGCGGTCAGGGTCCTTCGTTCCTCGACTGTCCGCACAGCCACGGACGGCTCCGGTGCTTTGCGGCGCCTGCTCAGAATGTTTCGCAGTCCCACGTGCCACCTCTCCTTCTGACATAAGTGTCCCGCCTGGGATTGGGGGAAACCAGGCGGGACAGGTTCACCGTACCAACCCAGTCTGACAATGCGCGGGGAGAAGCATGCTCGCGGGGCTCGCACTCCTTTTGGGCGTCCACTCCGCTTCGCTCCGTGGCCGGCTGTTGGGCCCGGTCCCGACGTCGCAGAGCTCCGCCGTGCCCGGTCCTGTTGTGTCTACGACGTTTTTTGGCTGCTGTCCTTCGGATTGCACGTGTCCGCTCCACCCCGTCTAGCCCCTCCGCAGGCTCCGGGGCCTGCGGTGCAGGAATTTCCCTCCGGCGCTCCTGCGTCGCTTATTTCCTCCGGGAATTTCCTGCACCTTGCCCAAGGGTAGACAGGCCTCCGTCGGCCACAGCTCCGCAAGCTTCGCCAGCAGCCAAAAAACAACGGAGGGAGAGGGGAACTGGCCGGTCACCATTGGCCACCCCACCCACCACCAGCAAAGGACCGAGGACAATGACCGAAAACCGCACCATCGCCAACAGCCCGGCCCAAGCCGTGGTCTTCCTCGAAACCCTCGCCGCAATCGTTGAGAAGTCCCCCGTGGCCTACAGCGCCAGCGCAGCCGAAGACCTCGCTGCACACATCCGCGGCATGGCCGAAGCCGTCAACGCCGAGGCCCACGTGAACCCAGCCGTACTGGGCACCACCCGGCAATACGCGGCGCTGGACTGGCACAACGAAGCTATAGCCGTCCTGTTCGCCGCAGAACACCGCCCAACCTTCCACTAACACCAGCCGATGGACCGTTCGCCTTTCGTGGGAGGACGGTCCCCCGGAAATCAGGAGACGAGACCATGGCTGAAAGCCTCGAAGTACAACAAACCGCCGAAGAGATCGAATGGTTTCCCGCGCGGGAACTGGTGGACGCTATGAAAACCGAAGGCCTGGAACTTCAAGTCGGACAGACCGGCGGCGGTACAGCCACCTTTTTCCTTCAGGAGGAAGGCCGCCACACCTTCCTAATCGGCCCCGGATCCTTCAACTGGAATGACCCCTTGGAATCCCAGTTCACCACGGCAGAGCTCTACTACGGACCGGATCACTACGACGACGCTGGCGAACCGATGGAGTTCGCCGACGATGAAGAGAAGACCATCACGCCGCGAACCCCGATGACGGATATCGCCGAAGAAATCGCCACCAACTTCCGTCGATTCAACACCCGAGATTCAGCCAGCGCCGCATAAGCCGGGTGGGCCGTTCGCCTGTGTGGGCGGGCGGCCCGCCGCCCAGGACGAACCACAGCAACCAATCACCAGCGGCGGACCGCCGTTCAACGCCACCAAGCACACGGCCGCCAAAAGGCGCGCCCGGCCTGCCTCCAGAAAGTCTCTGACATGGGACACCATCTGAAATCGCAGCACCGTCCTGTTGCCGACATGCGTTCCCTGGCTGAATAGTCATTCACATCAAGGGAAGGAATGTTTTGTGGCCATCGCGACCAGTCCGAGCATCAAGTACAAGTGCGGGCATACCCAAATGCAGCGGCTACTACGCGGCCCGACCGTCTGAACTTTTTCCGGAACAGGAGAATGGACGGGAGTATTGCTACTCCCGTCCAACTATTTCTATTGAAAGACTACCAACGACCTAGAGCGAAGCGTCGGTTGAATCGCTTCTCCTTTACTTGTTGGCCGTTCCCTGGGCTGCATCAATTTCTGACTGGGTTGGGGGCGTGACTGTGAAGGTTCCCACTTTGGTTTTTCCGGTTTGGTCGTAAAGGTCTATTGTCACGGTCTTGCCGGCGTTTTCCCGTTGCCATGCCACGGCCTCGTCGGGACTCTTGAATTGCGGCTGGTAGTTCAACTGCTTCGTATAGACGTAGCCTTTGGTGCCATCGTCACCGACGGCAGCGATGAGGTCGGGCTCTGTTTCTGGCGAGATGGCTTTCGCTGCTGAACCATACGTCAGGCCCGAGTCGTTGCGCGGATATTCCGGGGCCGGACCTTGCGGGAGGTCCATTCTCTGTTCGGCAGCGGTGATTGTGCCCTGTACAGCTACGGCGGCGGTGCCCCCAAGAGCTAACGATGCCAGGATTGCGGCCCCGGTTGAGATCCGGACGATATGTTGTTTTCTCATGTTGTTCCCCCTAGACTCCGTTGACCCAAGTGCTCTGAGGTGCGTAGTAGTAGTTATAGCCAGAACCGTTCCATGCGCCCGTTACTGACCATCCGTAGTAAGCGCTGGGCAGGGCACATCCGCTACCCTGCGTGACAACGGCGAAATTGCTAGACCAGCTTCCGGTGTAGATATTGCCCGTTTGCTTGCAAAGCTCACCGGTTGCCAGAAATAGCCGAGCATTGGCGGACATGTATCCGGCAGGTACCGACGAGGTTGACGTGGGGGCAACGGCTGCGACGGCGTAGGTTCTCGTCGATGCCCAGGCCTCAGACACGTTCTTGTAGCTGTATCCGTTGACTGGTCCGTAAAATCCATTCAGTCCAGTGCCTGCATTGGCCGCCGTGATACCAATTAGTCCAGCGAATCCTACAAAGAACGCGCAAGCGGCAGCAATTAGTGAATTATGCCATGGTCTTTTCATGAAAATCCCCCAAGTCGATTTGCCATCCCCATGATGGTGGCTCGAACCTATACGAAGAGAGGCTTCAACACAATGGTCAATTTGTGATCTAATTATCCGGGTGCCTCAAACGTGCCTATCTGAGTTTCGCCGTCTTGGAGAAAGACGGGAATTTGCCGTGTTGGGCGAGGCGTCGAAAAGTTCTTTGCAGCATCGGCGGGGCTTGTCGGCTGTGGCCCTTCCAAGTCCCGCGAGAGTACGTATCCGCTGGCGCCGTTTGTTGCCACAACGGCGACCAGGTCGGGTGGGATCGGACTGTCACCCTGGACTCCGTACGTCTGACCCTTCTCATTTACAGGCCACGCCGGCACGGTGGCGTAGGTGGGTGAACATGGCCCAGCCACTTGGCATGGCAGGGCGATCCAACCCAGTTGGCCTGTTGAAGCCAAAGCTCCGGCTCCAAGGGTCAGCGACCCAGCTATGACCACCCCTACGGCAACTGCCCGCGCGCTATGCCTGCGAACCTTTGCTGTGTCGTCTCGGACATTCTGGAGCAGAATGTTGCGAACGGCTTTACGTCGCGCTTCGTCAAACTGGACTTCAGGATTCATGAGAGGCTCCTAACCAAACTGATGTCGGGAGATGTTGATCCGACCATGTCGGCGAGTCGGGATTTGGCTCGATGGAGACGCGATTTCACGGTTCCGTGGGGAATCTTGAGCACCGTGCTGGCCTCCTTCGTCGTGAGGTCTTCAAGTACGCAGAGAGTTAAAATCTCTTGTTCCCTCCGGGTTAGCCGGGCGAATGAGTGTCGAACGATTCGTTCGATTGAAACGCTGGAAATTCGATCGCTAACTTCATCTGCAGGATCAGGCTCATAGTCGACCGCCGGAAGCTGAGAGAGCATCTGTTGGTGCCTTCGTCGCGATCGTTCCCAATTTCGGACTGTGTTGTTGGTAACAACCAAGAGCCAGGCAAGTATCGATTCGTTGACCATCCTGACACTCCGGCGTTTCCTCCACGCCTCCATGAAAACCAGAGCAGTCACGTCCTCGGCGTTCTCTCTCGAACCCACCACGCGAAGACTATGACGAAATACTCGACGGTAATGCCGATCGAAAACTTCCCCAAAAGCCTCGGCGTCTCCTTCTTGAGCGCGTCGCCACAGTTCCTCATCGGTACTCATACCTAATAATGTCCGGTACCACGACTTTGGTTCCAAAACAGGTGATTGTGTCAACGTGATCGGAGCCCACTAGGACGGCCCGAACGGTACCCACCCGTCGGACGTCCGGGGATGATGTTGTGAGGGTGTCTAGGGGTTCTTGGCGTGGTTTCTGGGTCTGTGAAAACACTGCCGCGGGTTGGGACGATACCCGGGGTCCCGGTTGTTGGAAGCTGGCGTCTGGCGGAGTAGTGCGTCAGAGGTAGCTGCAGATTTGTTCGGGATCGCAGCTTGCGTCGGTCCCGGACGCGGCAGTGGCGTGAAGGCCGGCGACGATGGATCGCAGCGCCATTAGTTCAGAAATCTGGTGGTCCAGTTCGGCCAGCTGGTTGGAGAGAAGGTCTTGGACGTGGGCGCAGGGGGCTTCTCCGGCGTCACGGAGGCTAAGAATTTCGCGTATTTGGGTCAGGGCGAGGCCTGCGGCCCGTCCGCGGCGGATGAATTCGAGCCTGGCCACGGAGTCGTCATGGTAGTCCCGGTAGCCGTTAGAGGATCTTTTCGCTGCCGGGAGAAGCCCGCTGTCCTCGTAGAAACGCAGCGTCTTGGTTGTCATCCCTGCCGCTGCCGCGGCCTCACCGATACGCATCATGAACTCATTTCTTAGCAGGCGGCCAGGACGGCGATTCCTTGACATTCCAGTGTAGGGGAAGGTTGAGAATGGGATGCAGAGCTGGTCTTCGGTTGAAGGCTGCACATGGCGGTCGGTTGAGCAACAGGTGTGCTGGCGGCTGCTTCCCTTCCATCTTCAGGAGTCCCTCGTGTCGGCAGCATCTTTCGATTATGACCTGGCCATTATCGGTTCCGGCGGGGCTGCTTTCGCTGCGGCCATCCGGGCAACCAGCCGTGGCAAGCGGGTGTTGATGGTGGAGCGCAGCACTGTGGGAGGCACGTGCGTGAACACGGGCTGCATCCCGTCCAAGGCCCTGCTGGCCGCCGCGGAAGCCCGCCATGTCGCCCTCGATGCTTCCGGACGGTTCCCCGGTATCAGCACCTCCGCAGAGCCGGTGGATATGCCCGAACTGGTCGCCGGGAAGCGCTCACTGGTCGAATCCATGCGGTCAGAGAAGTATGTGGATCTCGCCGCGGGCTATGGATGGAACCTGCAGCGGGGGACGGCGGTGTTCGCCGGAACCGCAGCCGCACCGGTTTTGAACATAACCGCCCCGGGCGGAACCACCGAGACAGTCAGCGCGGAACACTACCTGGTCGCGACCGGCTCCACCCCCTGGATCCCTGAAGTGCCGGGAATGGACGAGGTGGATTATCTGACGTCCACGAGTGCGATGGAGCTGCAGGACGTTCCCGCTTCGATGCTGGTGGTGGGCGGCGGGTATGTGGCGCTGGAGCAGGCGCAGCTTTTCGCCCGGCTCGGCACGGAGGTGACCATCCTGGTCCGGTCCAAGCTCGCCTCGGCCGAAGAGCCTGAAGCCGGGCATGCCCTCGCCGGTGTCTTCGCCGATGAGGGCATCCGGGTCGTCCGTCGAGCGACAGCGTCCTCGGTCCGGACCGATGAGGTGTCGGGGGACGTGGTCGTGGATGCTTCCGTCTCAGGAGGAAACGAGGAATTCAGGGCCGCGCGCCTGCTCATGGCAACAGGCCGGCGCCCGGTCACGGAGGATTTGAACCTTTGCATGGTCGGCGTTGAAACCGGGGACCGCGGGGAAGTCCTGGTCGACGGGAGCCTTCGCAGTACTAATCCGAGGATCTGGGCCGCGGGTGATGTGACGGGTCACCCGGAGTTCGTTTATGTCGCCGCCGCGCACGGGGCCCTGATGGTGGAGAACGCCTTTGAGGGTGCCGGGCGTGAGGTCGATTACCGGCACCTGCCCCGGGTCACGTTTACCAGCCCTGCCCTGGCCGCTGTCGGGATGACGGACAAGGAAGCGAACCAGGCAGGGATCCGGTGCATGTGCCGGGTTCTGCCGCTCAAATTTATCCCTCGCGCGCTGGTGAACCGTGATACCCGCGGCTTCATCAAGATCGTTGCCGACGCGGACACGGGTCGGATTGTAGGGATCACTGTCGTGGGTAAGGACGCCGGGGACATCGCCGCCGCAGGGATTTACATTCTGGAGGCCGGGATGACCGTTGATCAGGTCGCGAATCTCTGGAGCCCCTATCTGACCATGGCCGAAGGCATCAAGATAGCAGCCCAGTCCTTCACTACTGACGTCTCCAAACTGTCCTGTTGCGCGGCATGAAGTGGTCAACGACAACCTATGTGTTCGTGGGGCGGGCGGCCGCGGCTACCTTTTAGTGCGCGTTCCTTGTCAGGCTGTGGGCGAGGCGGTAGGAATCGGTGCCGGTTTCGATGATGGTGCCGTTGAACGTCAGCCGGTCAACGATCGCGGCGCAGAGGCGCGGGTCGGTGAATGTCTTGGTCCAGCCGGAGAACGACTCGTTGGAAGCGATGGCGATGGAGTTCTTCTCTTCGCGTTCGGTGAGGACCTGGAAGAGGAGTTCGGCGCCGCGCCGGTCCAGTTCCATATAGCCGAGCTCGTCAATGCAGAGCAGGTCCACTCGGCCGTATCTGGCGATGGTCTTGGCGAGGACTTTGTCGTCGGCGGCTTCGACGAGTTCGTTCACGAGCCGGGTGGCCAAAGTGTATTTGACCCGGTATCCCTTCTCCGCCGCGGCGGTGCCCAGCCCGATAAGCAGGTGGGATTTGCCGGTTCCGGAGTCCCCGATCAGGCATAGCGGTGCACCTTTTCGAATCCATTCGCCGGTAGCGAGGGTATGGATGGTAGCGGGGTTGATGTTCGTGTTCGCGTCGAAATCGAAATCACCGAGCCATTTATCCCGGGGAAAGTTCGCGGCTTTGACGCGTCGGATTGAGGAGCGACGGTCCCGGTCATCGCATTCGGCCAGCAGCAGCTCGGCCAGGAAGCCTTGGTAAGAGAGTTGTTCCTTCCCCGCGACGGTCAGAGCTTCGTCCAGAACCGCCCGGATGGTGGGCAGGCGCAATCGGCGGCATGCTTGGTCCACGGCCGCGACCGCGGCCTGCTCAGTCAGACCGCGGCGCCGTCGCAGGGTTGGGGTGATGGTGGTGGCCGGTGCGGTGGGGCTCATGAGATGTTTTCCTTCGACGCGGTTCCTGCGGAGTGTTCGGTGCGTTTGGCCAGCAGCTCGTCATAGGCGCTGATCGCCGGGAGCGGCCGCTTGTCTGGAGGGAGCCCGGCGATGACCGCCGCCGGGTCCATCAGCCGGCGCTGGGTCAGGCTGACAACTCGTTGCACTTTCGCTTCAGCATGAGCACCGCGATGACGGTCAGGACGGGACCCACCAGCAGGGATGCTGGAGGCATGTCGGCGGCCTTCAACCGCCACGACGTCGGCACTGACGGCACCTACTCCAAGGGCTGCGGTGATCCCTGCCTCGATGTCTTCGGCTTCCATCGATCGGTGCAGCAGCAGGACGTCAATCAGTTCACGGGTCCCCGCGGCATCACCGTTGACCCTGCGCGAGGCAGACCAGAAGGCGTCATGGGCGCTGGTGAAAGCACCCGACTCCCGCGCCCTGGCCAAAGCAGTGGAACCAGGCAAAGCGCCGGGCTTGGTCTTGAGGACCTCCAGATAATGGTCCAACTGGACCGACTGCCCGCCCTTGGCAATAATCCGCTGGTGCCGGGCCGCCACCGCGCGGCCGTCGAACACCACAACTTCGGATGCCCGCAATGAAACCCGGACCCGCCGACCGATGAACCGTGCTGGCACCGAGTACTTCACCATCCGCACGGTGATCATTGAGGACCGGTCCACTCTCGGGTTCAACACCAGACCGGGATCGAACTCGTCGGCCGGCAACGGTGCCAGGAACGGGCGCTCGGCGGCGAAGTCCTGGCCGATAGTGCGGATCCTGCCATCAATCCGCCGCTGATCGTCTTGAACCTCCCGGCTCCGGATCCAGTCGTTGAGCTCATCAAGGGACCTCGCCACGGGCATCGGGGTCAGCCGGTTGCGGCGGAACCAGCCCACCTCGCCCTCGACCCCGCCTTTCTCGTGAGCGCCGGCAAGACCTGGCTGGCAATAAAAGGCATCAAATCCATAGAACGAGCGAAACAACACCCACCGGTCATTCTCCAGGCGGTTCCGCCCCTGACCGAACACCACGGCCCTGACGGCACTGGTGAGGTTGTCATAGCGGATATGTTTGACCGGCACGCCGCCGATCTCGTTGAACGCCTCGACGTGGCCTTCCAGAAACGCTTCCTGGGCCTGGGTGGGGTAAATCCTTCTCTGCACTAAATTTCAGGCGCTTGAGTCTGTGATCGCAGCGACAATGGCGTGGTTATGTCCCCGGTAAATGCCTCGGCGTCGGTTGGTGAACCACCCACGGGATAGTCCGCGGCACTACGCTACCTATCCAAGGTTGTTCCAGTGGGCCGTGGGGCTAGGCTAAGCGCATGGACTTCGGGGGCAGGAAAGAACGGCAACAAGTATGAATGGCAATCCTGGCCGTCCGATTCACTGGAGGGCATGCCGCCAAAGCGAAGACGCCTTGTTGTCTGGGGGCTGTGGTGGTTTCTCCTCCTAGGCGTGCTGTTGGGTAGTGCTTTAGATGCAGCGAACATTCCGCAACCCTGGCGCACTTTGTTGGCCGTCGCAGGTCTGGCCGCTGTATTCGGTCCGTTGACCCGTGGGGCAGTGATTGAAACGCGCCAGCTTCGCGCCGAAGGTATCGACTTACCGTCTTATCCGGTGACCCGCAAGACACTTATTTTTACAGCTGTCATCACCGCTATTCTCTGGATCATTTTCGCCTTCCTCGTCGCTAATGACAGGCCCACGTTTCCGCTTCTCCCAATCGTCGGAACTGTCTGGTTGGGCTATCAGTGGCTCCGCCTCCGGCCTCTCAAGGCGCCTGTTCAGCGTGGCGATGGGTCAGCTTAGAGCGTGGGCGCCTGCGTCGCCCTGGTCGCTCTGATGACTGAGTCGTTCGGCCTGCCGTCTTTTGCTGGCAATGTGGCGGAGGCTTTCTTTCAAGGCTGAGACTTCGCCGAGCCATTGCATGCGGTGGGCTTCTTCGAGGCGCTCGTGAGCGTTGCGTTCGATCTCCAGCAGACGGGGTAGTTGCTTCGGTGACATGCGGAGCATGGGGCAGCGAACGCAGGCGTGTTCGTGTTGGCATGGAGTGCCGTAAGGCCGCTCGCAACTGCCCAGGGCTACTTTCCGGAGGCTGAAGTGGTCGCGGAACTCTTTCCATTCTGTGTCGGTGGGTTCGCGGTATTCTTCACTCGGACGCCGGGCGCGGCGTTGGTCGACGAACTGCCTGTAGTGGCTGATCACTTCTTCCGGATAGACCGCGACGTAGCCTTGCGTGGTGTTCAGATCGAGGTGTCCCAGCACTTTCGCGGCGATGTGGATCGGAAGACCACCGTTGACGGTCTCGGTGGAAAAGACGCGTCGGAAGTCGTGTGGGGTGAACGTCAACGCTGTGCCATCGACATCGGTGAGGTCTGCCTGCCGGGCAAGGTCGGTGAGAAGTTCGCGGATCCGGCCCGGTGGGAGGACCTGCAGCCGGTGGTGGGTGCGGCGTTGGAACAGGTGCGGCAGCGGCGGTCCGAAGAGACGTTCGTAGGTGTCGTAGCGCTGGAGTAATGGCACCTTGCCGTCGTCATTCTTGATGCGGCGGATGATCCGGGCCAGCACCGCGACGAGGTCCGGGTCGGCGGGGATGACACGTTCGCGGTCGGTCTTGGATGGGCTGATCTGCAGCAAGGGGACCATCTCGCCGGTCGGTGCCTGATATTGGCGCAGGCTGACATGCGTGAGCTCGAGCATTTCCTCGATCCGCGCTCCTGTTCTGCGCAGGACCTCGATGGCGGCCCAGGTCCAGAATGCGTTGTCTTCCCATCGTTCGGCATCGAACCGGGGGCCGGGTTCATCGAGCGGAGTCACGAACAGCGCGGTGGGACGCCATTTGCTGCCGGCGCGGCCAGTGCGTCGATAGCGCAGTTCGTCGACGACGAACTCCTCGCCGGGTTCGGCCTCGCGGACGGCTGTCAGCAACCGGCCAGCCCGGCCGAGCTGGTCCTCGGCCACGGTGATTAGCTGCGGAAGAACCGGGATCAGTGTTCGGGTGCGTTGCTGCATGCGAGCTTGGCGCTGACGGGTTTCTTTGACGTAGCCGCGGATGTCGGCTTGGCCGATCGGGCAGGGAGCGGCCCACTGCGCCCATCGTGCGGGGTCTTCCAGCGACCATTGCAGCAGGTCGAGGTAGAAGGCACGGACCGTGAACAACGCCGTGTGGGCGGTGCGGCGGGGTTTGCCGTTGGGCAGTGTCCGGATCCGCTTCTTCCAGTCCTGCGCCACGGAATCCGGCAGCTGCAACGAAGAGATCCCGGGATGGTGGCGTTCGAGATCGCACCAGAACAGGTCCACCAGCACCTGAACGTGGTTGAGTAGTGAACCGTAGTCGAGCCCGGCGGAGCGCTCGACGAGGTAGTGCACGAGCACGTCGCGGACGGCCCTGTTGATGATCGGGTAGCGGTCGACGAGTTCTGCGACCGTCAGCTGCCCGCGGTTCCGTGCCTGCCGCAGCGTCGGGGGCAACCCGCTGAGACCACCGATGGCGTGCAGGATCTCATAGGCCATTGGGAGCGAGGCGACAGTGCGTCCGGAGTCCTGTCGCGCGATTGCGTACTCCTCGAAGTCTTCGAGGTCCAGAGCGCGCAACCGCTTGCCCGTGACGATCGCCATGCGGGTCAGCAGGTTCAGCGCCTCGGCGGAGTACTCCGTGCCCCCACCAGGGCCAGCGGCCTTCTGTTCAAGTGCGGCAAACGCTTCGGTCTGGTTATGGCGCCGGAATGTCGCGTATACACCGAGGAGCCGGCTGCCCGACAGCCAGGCATAGGACGGGCGAACGGCCCGCAGAACGATCAGGATGCCCAGCCCGGCGGTGAGTCGGTTGCGCAGGGCCGGAGTGTGGTTCGGCGGTCCCCACTCGTGACCGCTGTGGTCGCTGCCGCTAAGTAGCCAGCGCTCCTGCCAGTCCTCGCCAGGGAAGGTTTCCAGCCACTCCAGGATGCGGGCCAGCGCCAGGTCCTGCCGCCATTTCTGCTGGTATGTGGGGTTATCGAGCAGCGCGGCGGCCAGCCTGCCGAGCTCGTCCCGGGTCGCCGTTTCGCGGCCGTTGGACACCAGCTCCGGAGCCAGCTCTGGAGTCCGCGGGAACTCCAGCGTCTGCGGATCCTGCCGGCTGACCGCGGTGCGGGCGACCCGCCCATGTCGGGTGGCCATCACGCCGGACCAAACACATCGGCCAGATCCTGGGGGTCGTAAGACCAGCCGACCAGGGGCCGCGGCTGCGGTTTGGGCCGCGTGTAGTGCTGGTGCACCTTGGCGATCACCTCGTCGGTCTGCGGGCGGAGGTAGCCGCCAGTTGTGCTGATCTGGCGGTGCCGCATCACGTGCTGGACGTCGACGAGACTCACGTTCGGGTCTTCGATCAGCCGCAACCCCAGGGTATGCCGGAGATCGTGGAGGGTGATGTTGGCGCCGATGCGGTCATTGATCCGGCGCAGCACCGCCCGCAATGCAGTGTAGGTCAGCGGTCGCAGCGGTTGCCGCCGAGTCCACCACAGCGGCTCATCCGGTTCGGGCCGGTGGCCCTCGTCGGCGAGCTCAGCGAGATAGAGCGCCAGCCATGCGAATGCCTCGGGCGCGGCCGGGCAAGCTTCTTTCGCCCCGCCCAGCCCCTTGGTCCGCACGTAGATCCGGCCGTCGCCCGGGTGGGTGTCCGCGACCGTGAGGCCCAGCATCTCGTCGGCCCGCGCGCCGCTGGACAGGAACATGCTGAACAGGGCGCGGTCCCGGTTGCAGCCGAGCCCGTCGAAAAGGTCCTCGACGACGTCGTCCGGGACCGCGCGCGGTGGTCGTTCGGGTTGCTTCTGTCGATAGGTGCCGCGCCCGTGCAGCCGGAATGGTTCCATCGGATTGTGGTGGGCGTTGGGTCGGCGGCCGGCCCTTGACCGCGGCGGCACCGGTGAGACCACGGGTCCCTGACCGGTCTGCAGCTGGAAGTCGTAGAACGCCGAGATTACAGCCAGCGCGTGGTTGATCGTTGCCGGTGCATACCCGGCGGCCAGATAAGGTTTGCCCGTCCGCCGATTGACCGACCCAGCCGCGGGTGCACCCGGGCGACGGCGGTCCCGAGCAGGGTTGTGACTCGTGCGCAACCACAGCACGAAGTCACGCACGTCTGAGCGTTGAGCGCGGTCCCAAGACACACCGACCGCTGCCAGGAACCGGAACCAGCGCAGCAGGTCATAGCCGTATGACCGGCAGGATGCCGGACTGTTTCCGCAGGCCAGCAGTTCGCGCAGGTACTCGCTGACTGGTTCGAGCACAGCGCCCGAGCCGTCGACAACCACCCAGGGCAAAACCGAGTCGTCGTTCGCCTTCACGCTGCCGATTCTCGCTACGACAAGCCCGTTCAGCTGTTTGCCAAGTCCTTGCTCGTGTTCCATCGCTTCTCCGTCCTCAAGCCCCCACTTGAGAACAAAGCGTTCCCGGCGACGCTGCCGACAACGCGGAAGACACGCCGGTAGTGCGGTCAACGGTCCGATGGATGGCCCTGCCCGAATGCGATAACCGGAAGATGAACATGTGGCATTTCGTCTTTACCCCGTCCAGCACGATCCAGACTTCACCGAAGTCCACTTCCGCTTCCGCGCCCGGGGCGTGCTCCTGAGGAACAAATACCTCAACCCGGCGGCCGGCCTCCACATCGATCTGCGCCCGGCGGACCCGAACGTAGTCACGCACCGTCGAATACGACAACTCGTCCGCTCCATGCTCCTCGATGAGCCGGGCAAGAATCCTCCGGGCAGTGTGACGCTGCTTCCTCGGCGCCGTCGTGTCCTCGACGAGCATGGCGTCGATCGTCGGTTTATAAGGATCAAGCCGCGGCGAGGACCGTACAGGAGTTTTACGCTCTGGCGGGACCGGGGAACTTAACGCCTTACGCACGGTTTTCCGCGCCACCTGGTGCCTGCGGGCAAGCTCCCGGATTGACGCGCCCTCCACCCGGGCATCCCTCCGAATCTGCGCGAACAACTCCACTCTTGACCCCATCCCGGCCCTCCCGTCGTCGATCCAACACTGGATGGATCAACGTTCACAGGTGGGTACCATTCAAGCCGTCATTAGGTTCGGCATGTCCGGCTGGTGGGTACCGTTCGGGCCGTCCTAGTGGGCTCCGATCAGACTGTCATACTCAGCTCACCCACTTTTGCTGTTCTTCGTTCGGGAAAACACTCATGCTAGCTCTCCAGTCCTAAAGCTTCGCCCGCAGATGTGGCAACACTACTCGCGCACTGACAGAACTATGTTGTAAAAGGACTCTCCTCAAACGATGGGGCCACCAAGACCCGAGCGTGTCCGGGAGGGTGCGACCAGACCTTTGATGGAACAAGCTTGGACGACATCGCGGTGAGGGGCCGCCGAGGATAGCTTTTGCCGCTTCAGATAACGGCCCCGAATCAAGTCCTGCAGTACGTCTTCGACGGGCACGGCCAACCGCCAGGTCCCGCGTCCGCCATCTGACTGCCCTGGCAACAGGTCGGTTGCGTTGCCGGAACCGCGCCTGCACCGATCAACCAGAACATAGACCTGCCGCAGGGACACACCCAGCTGCGCTGCAGCTTCGGCCGCAGCGCTGAGCCCTATTACGTCCCGCTGCGACAGGGGAGTGATCACGGCGGCGGTTCGGACCGCGGTATCCCAGTCCTCTTCGGTCATGGCCTATAGGCCATGACCGAAGAGCGGAACATCGTTGTCCGTCATTTCGTCACCGCGGGAACAGGGCCGAGAACAGAACACCCATACGAAAAACCTAGTCCAGAGCCGTGGGACGCGAAATGACTCGTTTGTGCAGCCGGCTTCGATTACTACGTGGTCATAGGCGGTTGCGCACACCGCGGAATAGAGAGGACATCAGTGCAAGCGACTGCGAACAATGACAGTTCGTGTCAGTTCGGATGGGTGGGGGAGTGTCCCACTGAGGGTGTCCCAGTTCTAAGGAAATGGACACTGATGGTTAGGTTTGTCCCACCCAGCGGGTCCCTATTACGCCTTACGGTGGCCGAATGCATCAAGTTAACCGACTCGCGAGGAATGGGCCGGATAATGCCCATTTTCGCGGATAGCCATCATTGGTATCTGGCAGGCAGATCTGTGGGCTGGGTATGGAGAGCGCATGTCTCCACGAGGACGTCCCAAGCTTTGGCCCTGTCGTCGTTTATGCCTCTCGACTTCGCCCACTGACCGGGAGTCATGGTACTCCCGGGCTCTCCGAGGTAGAGGTTAAGATCGGCGTAGTCGGAGATTCCGACCCTCAGGGTGCTGTCTGCGACCCTGTACGAAAGCCTCTTGAGGTCTTCGAACAACACCTTGAGGTCCTGCTGGTTAAAGATGGACTCCGGGTGTTGGTGCCACCAGGCGTGAACGCCGATGGCTCTGATTTCGAGACAAGTCTCGTCATTGGACAGCGGGTGGGTGCCAGAACTGCCGTGGAAAACCGGGCCGTGTACGCCGCCGGCCGTGGCTTGCCCTGTTGCACTCCCGGTCGTTGTCGAGGACGCAGAACTGATTCCGTTAGTCGTCGTCTCAGTGCTGATTGTTCCGCTTGCCGTGCAGCCCGACAGGGAGAAAAGAATGACAGCTGCCAGGGCCTTGGCAGCACCGTGGGTCAAAGGATTTCCTTTTGATTCGCGCCATTGTTTAAGGCGAAGTCTACGCCCGGCCCCAATTCCGAGGAAGACAGCGACCGTGAGCAGCGCAGGCGGTTTCAGACGCTCTCACCAGGGTGTCAAAATTCCTCAGGCTGCCAGGCTCATCAGAGGACGTGCAGTTTTCTTGTGAGCTATCAAGCCGGCGATACCGAGATGCTCGTTGACTAACCCAGTCGGCCCCGGGAGCTGGCCACTGAGGTCCACCGCGGGTGGCGGCTGTGAGTGGTTGCGCCTGTAAAGGCTGGTGTTGGCTTGGACACTTTGGCTGTAGAGGATCGGTCTGAGAATGTTGAGCAGCTGCGGTGGAACATAAGGCGGGTCCGTGGCGAGGCTAAGAGAAGCACAGCAGTTCCTAGGCTGCCGTTGACGGCCACGGTACGCGGGAGTCTCGGCTCCGGATTCAAGACAGCGTTCCGCCAATAGCGTCACACTTCCAGGGAAGCGGGACGCTTCATTTGCGCTCTTGTTACTTGCCAGCCGCCCGGAAACCCGGCCGGGAAGTGCTATTGAGGAGCAAGGGCTGCACACAGGTCTGTCGCTGTTCCATTGAGCGAGAAGGACGTGTAGACGAAGGTGGACGATTCCATCGTCACGCGAGTATGGCCGTTGACGCTTAGGAGCAGGCCTGGGTATTCGACCAGTCCATAGGGCCCTTGGTCTCCAGGAAAGAGGGTCATGAACAGCTGACCACTGGTCTCAAATACAATGTCGCCTTCCACTGAAGAAGGCCAATCCGTGGCATGGAAGCGGCTGCGATGTACGACCGACTTTCCGGTGTCCACATTGGTGAGTGTTGGGTCGGCGATGTCGTGCGTCACGATCCGTCCATCAGCGAACTCGGTGATCGTCACCCGGACACTCTCGGCTTCTGCGGCGACGGGGAATGTACAGCCTTGACCCGCCGGTATTACGAAGGGCTCCGGAACTGTGATGACCGTTCGAGTTGGCTTCGCGCCTTCCGCAGCCGAAGCGGGGCACATCACTCCCACCGCCGACATGAGCACGACAACCAGAAATGTGCATCCTAGCCGTCTGGCTACGTTCATGACCTGTTCTCCGCCCTTGGGACGACAGCGCCACCGCGTGTAGGTGGGTCCGTTAACTCTAGATTCCTCCCCACGAGGCAACATGTCGATGGCCCGGCGCATGCAGAAGCGACGACCGCGCAAATCGCAGAGTCAGAGTTGGTGGGGAGAATCCCGTTACTTAGGAAGTGGAACGGATAATAATGCGGCGTTTAGAGTGCCGCACGCCTGAGGAAGCGGCTAGTCTAGGCTTCACTGGCGAAGGGGAGCTATGAAACCAATCACTGTGGACGTCGGCAAGGGCACGCTGGAACTCGATTCGGAGGGAATTCTCCACCTTGTGTGGAAGCCGTCCACTGTTCTCGAAGCTGATGATGTCCATGCAGCCATGGCAAGGCTCAATGAAGTGGCCGACGGCGCCGAGTATCCGATGCTGATCGACATAACAAACACCAGAGCCGTAACTCGTCCAGCCAAGGCCGTTTTCAGTACCAAGTGTGCTGCGTCGCGAATTGCCCTGCTTGGTTCAAATCCCGTAAATCGGGTTGTCGCAAACTTTGCTATGGCACGCCGAACCCTCCCATGTCCCACCCGGTTTTTCGCCTCCCGCGGCGAGGCCATGACCTGGCTTCGCGGTAGTCCGCTTCCGTAATTCCACTGGTCCAGAGCACCCCAACCTGGCGTGCCATGAGGAAGATGTGTGGAGCTTTCCTGACTGCTGCTTCTTCGGACCGGAACATGGCGGCGACTTCATTGGTCCCCAAGCCAAGCCGCAGGACGACGATGCAACCTCCACGCACACTAACCCCG
Organism: Arthrobacter sp. D5-1; assembly: GCF_017357425.1. NCBI lineage: Bacteria > Bacillati > Actinomycetota > Actinomycetes > Micrococcales > Micrococcaceae > Arthrobacter > Arthrobacter sp. D5-1. The sequence continues at coordinate 251,414 of NZ_CP014572.1, forward strand.
GCTCCTGCTGTGACCAGAGGAAGAAGCCCAGGGCCTTCGTTCGGGCACAACGAGCGCCGGGGTGTCCTTCCGGAGGGTTTCGCCATGTAAGAAGCCGGGCCGCGCATCGGACATGATCCCTGAAGGCCGGGAAAGGGAGTTATCGTCCAGAGCGCGAAGTAGTTGGGCAGGATGCAGCTCCATGGCAGGTTCGAATCCACGGACTTCGATTCGACGGGAAGTGTCCCATCAAGGGGTGTTCCAGTTCCAAGGAAGTGGGACGGGAAACTGTGTAGCGTGTAGGGAGCCTTCACCGACTTGCTGGTGCGTTTCAGGACGACAGAGTCCTGGACAGGAACTTTCGGGTAGGTTTCTGGTCATGCGAGCAGCTGCAGATCCCTGGGTTCCTGAGGTCATTGGTAGATATTCCCTGTTCAGGCAGGCCACCAGGCGTCATGCGCCATCGGAGCTTATCCCGGCCGTAGCGGCGGCAGCAGCGAAACGCGCCTACGACAAACCTGCGCAAAAGCTGAAAGGGATCCATCCCTGGGTTTACGCTGCAATGGCGCGTGACTGCATGCTGTACAGCAATGAGAGACGGTCCAAACCCGTCGATGACAATGCTCTTCGGCAGATGCACAACTACTTCCTCGACTCACCCGGGTGGGATCACTCGCAGGAATCCACGACCAGTATCTTTACCATGTTGTTGGGGATGGCCTATGAGCAGACCTGGTATCAAAAAAATCCGAAGAACGAACTCGCACGGTCCTACCTGCTCTACACAAAGACGGAAACGCCAGGGCTTTGGCAGCCGGAAGCAGATGAATGGCAGGAGGTGCTGGGCGCACCGTTCCAAACCGCTCTGACGGCGTCCTTCATCCTCTACGCCCTCAGTTGCTCCCATGCCGGAACGTTTGATCCGAAATGGCCAGAAAGCCATGGCTACTCGAAGTTTGAAGGTCTTATCCCTGCCAAAGAACTTCTGAGGGTATTGGACTTGTTGACCACGACCGTTGAACAGGCGAAGGACCGTGCCAAAGAAATGCCGGTGCCGGCGGGACGTTACGCGTTCAACCCCTTAATCGAACGCCCCTTCGTTGACCTGGGGGACGGTCTGCGGTACGCGCCACAGCCGCACTTCGTCCTTCGGGCTTTTGAGACGCAGAACGTGTATTACCGGGCCATGGCTCGATGGGGTGACCGCTTCGGGCAGGTTTTCGGAAGCAAGGTCGAAGCGTACACGGGCATGCAACTCCGGCACACCGGTGAGCAAACCGTCATCCCGGAATTTACGTGGGAAAAGAAGAAAGCCGGGGTCATGCGGTCCTCGGACTGGTTTGTCGTTACTCCAGCTGCCACGATCCTCATCGAGTGCAAATCGGCGCGCATGACACTCGAAGCGCGTGCCGGCAATCAGAAGGCAGAAAGCCTCCTCGATCAGTACGTTGGAAAGGCATACCGGCAGCTGGCCAAAAACGCTGAGGAACTTAGAGCGGGAAACCCGAACTTCAGCCACATCCCCGCCGACCGACCACTGATCGGTTTGGTTGTCACGGCCGAACGGATGTTCGGGTCCAACTCCGACCGAATGCGCAGCAGATTCGGCACCCCATCGCTCCCAGTCCTGACAGCCTCATTGGAAGACGTTGAAACTCTGTCCTCGCTTCCCCCCGAAACCTTGGGCGAAGTCCTGACCGAAATTCTGGAAGATGCTCATCTGGCAAACCAGAGCCTCACGGATGCGGTCGTAAGAGTGATCGGACCCGAAGCAATACCGAAGAACCAACTGATCGAAGACACCTTTAACGAACTCACGCCCTTTTCCCGCGTAGAAGAGGCCCTCAATCGGGCCGGGGACACAAGCCCGGGATTCCCAAGTGGAGCATAACTGGGTTGAGCTCGACTAAGAAATAGTGCCGTACCGCTAGGGGAGACGGCCGCCCGAGGTTTGGATGCTTCTATATTCGTCAAGCAAAAAAGCCTTGGGGCGCTTAGGCCTTCTTTCGTATGACAAGACCCACCGAGAGCAGTGCGGTAGCGTCATTGGCACGGTATGCGCGACTGGGGGAAACAGATGATGAAGCTCAAACTCACGGCAACGATTGCACTGCTGACGGTTCCACTACTGCTGGGAGGCTGCGCCAGCAATGGGTATGGCATTGCTGCGCTGAAGGCTCCTGCAGGACCGAAAGATGTCGTCCCTGAGGATGTCAAGCTTCCTTTTCTGGAACAGGTTGATGCTACAACTCTTCGTTTTCTGGTCGAAGAGGACGGTCGACAGTACTTTGCAGCGCAGAGTACCGACGGCGCCCAAGCCTGTCTGGCGGTATTCCATCTCGATCAGCAAATCACCGATTACGCGGGATGTGCAGTTGCAGCCGGCAGCTCCAGCAATAAGATCGTGACCGTGAGCGGGACAGATAGAAGACCCGCAGCCCTGGTGCGAGACAACGCTGACACCGCTCAGTTGGAGTCTGAAGGCTTGAGGCGCATTCATCAGAACGTGTATGTAGGCGAGTAACCGAAGAGTCCAGCTGGTACTAATACTGCGCTGACCCTTGGGGTATGGATTTCGAGGGTGCCGCATCTTCGGTCTCTCCCTTTAGAGTTCTGTAAATCTGGCGGCTGATGTATCGCTTAAGACTGCGGATGATTTCCTTCTTCGTGCGACCCTGGCTTGTTCGTTTTGCGACGTAGTCTTTGGTAGCTGGGTCGCGGTTCATTCTGATGAGGGCGATGGTGTAGATCGCCTTGTTGAGTTGCCGGTCACCGCCGCGGTTCAGCCTGAATCTGGTGGTGCCACCTGATGAGGCAGGAACGGGGCACGTGCCGGCCAGAGCTGCAAATTCGGCCTCCGAGCGCACTCTGCCGGTGTGCGACCAGGCGGTGAGGATGATTGCGGCAAGCACTGGGCCGATTCCGTAGATATTCAGAAGGGCAGGCTGGACTTGCTGCACGAGCGTCTCAAGTTCTGCGTGGTTTTGGGCCATTTGTTCCCGCAGAGTCAGGATTTGCTTTGCTAACTTGACGGCTTCGCGGCGGCATGTTTGAGTTCCGAATTCCTCCTCCCGTTCCCTCCAGGCTGCGATGGTGTTGATCTGGGTGACCGTCAAGGGTTTGCGGGCATCCATGCCGAGGTCCACGATGCGCAGGAGGGCCGTCAGAGCGTTGATGGCTGCTGTGCGTTCGCGGGCCATAGATCGGCGCGCATTAGTGAGGACCCGTAGTGCCATCTGGTTCTGGCCCGACCGGGGTTCCCGAAGTCGGTCCATAGGGATGCTCAGGGTAGCTCGTGCTGCGCGGGTCGCATCGATGGAATCGGATTTGCCCTGGTATCGGCCCAGTTGTTGGTTAGGGACGGGTGCTTCGGTGACTTGGAAGCCGGCGTCGGATGCTTGTTGCCTTAGTTTGGCGCCGTACGATCCTGTTCCTTCCATGGAGAGTAGAACCTGCTCAGGAGAAGCGTCGGTGCGGCGCAGAATCCAGGACAGGGCGCGGTTGCCTCCGGTTGCGGTGGCAGGGAATGTTTCGTTCGCTCTTTCTCCACCGCTTGCGGTGTCGATGATCGCGAGGGTATGCGTTTTGGCGTGCGTATCAATGCCGACGACGAAGTCGAAGTGCTCTGCCACAATCATCTTTTCCTCCTGGGTGCCGGGAATGGAAGCCCATCGGTGGGTTACTGCGTGGCAGGTCTGTAATGGGCCACACCCGGTGGGCGGGTGGGCATGCTTCTAATCAGGCCAGCGCTGTAGACAGAACCGATGCCGGGCCCGGCCAAGGCGGACATATCCAAGAAAGCGCACTCCGGAAACTCAATCCGGAGGCAATACCATGGGTGAGCCACACCCTGGCCAGGCCACAGCATCAGACTGCCAGCTGCTCACGGAGCAACCGGGTAAAGACTTACAGACCATGGGGGTCTATTCCGAGATTTACATGTGCACAGCCTCGGGTGTACCTGATTCAGTTTGGGTTGGTCGGTACGAGCACTCCGATGAGCATTAAGACGAGCCAGAGGGTGTAGATGGTTCCGGCGATGAGTATGAGGATAAGGATTCGGGCTACCCAGTCGACGCCGCGGAACTTGTTGGTGTTCCTGTAGTCGTTTATGTGGAGGGTGACCAAGGGGCCGATGACGAGAGCGAGGGTGGTGAGGCCGGCGAGCAGTACCCACGCGTTTTGCCATGGTTCGTGTTGCCCGGTGTAGACGCACCAGATGGTCAGCGCTTCTCCTGCGCCGATGAAGATCAGGACGATGGCCATGCCGACGGACTGAAAAAAGTTCGTGTCTCTTCCTACCCGCCCGGTTTCGTCTGTTTCGTCCGGTTTCCCCCCGTACCGCATTGGCACGCGTTGGAGGACCTTCGATTCGAAAGCTGCCGCCAGCAGAAGCACCGGAATGACCTGGGCCATCAGGGCATGAAAGTTGTTCACACATGAAATCTTGACAGACCACTCAGACAACCCCGGGCATCAGCTTGGGGATTTGTGGGCAGAATGGTCTCATGTGCGGCAGATATGTAATGTCCAAAGCAACGAGCGATCTTCTGAGTCATTTCGAGGCGAAGGAAGTTGAGGGCAGCCCGCCGGGGCCGAGCTGGAACGTCGCCCCGACCCAGAACGTCCCCATCGTGGCCGAACGCTTGGATGAGGGCGCCCTTGACCGGCGCCTGCTTATCGCCCGGTGGGGCTTGGTGCCGTCCTGGGCCAAGGACACCAAGATGGGTTCCAAAATGATTAATGCCCGGAGTGAGACGATCCTGGAGAAGCCTTCCTTCCGCTCGGCCGCGGTGAAGCGCAGAGCCATCTTGCCTGCTTATCCGGTACAGCTTCCGCCCGGACTTTAACGTCTTCGACAGAGATTGATGGCAGGAATGCTCTGTTGAAGACGGGGCTATCCGGTACTCGTCTTCATCGGCCGGTCCGCATCTTTCCCTTCGGTGTTCACTTCTAGTCCCACTCGAATTGGCTTCCGCACATGAAGCTGATGGGGGAGTGGAACGGGGAGCTGATCTATGGTGCGAGTCCAGCGGGTTCAAAGCGATGGCGCAGAAACCACATGGACAGTTCTCGGAGACGACTTCCTCCCGGTTCCGGAAATTGAGCTCTACTTCGAGCACCTGAGGCAGACCGGTCATTCCCCCAACACCGTTAAGTCCTACGCACGCTCCCTCTGCTTGTGGTGGGAGTTTCTGGGACTTCGCGGGCGTGCTTGGGACCACGTAGAACTTGAGGACTTGTCGGCCTTTCTGGCATGGATTCGTACAGGCCTTCCGCCAGAGGTGGTTATCTTTCGCGGGACCGCCACGTCGTCCCGGATTGCTCCTTCAACTGCTGCCCTGAGGGTTCAGGGCGTGCGCTCCTTCTATGCTTTCCATCAGTGGCGCGGGTACGATTTCGGGTCGATTGTCTACTCCGACCGCCCGTCCCGGAGCCCGTATCTGCCGTTTCTGGGTCATACCAGTCGTGGACTGCGCCGCAGCGCTTCGGTAAGTGTCCCGAAGCGACGGTCCAGCGCTCCTGTCCTGACGGTTCGGCAGATCGACGCGATCAAGGATCACTGTGGTCGGTTCGATCCGAAAAAGAGGGAGTGGAGCGGGTCTGTCCGGGACCTTTTGCTTTTCACCTTGTTGGAGGAGACCGGGCTTCGGTTGGGCGAGGCACTCAGTTTGCAGCATCGGGACTGGCGTGCCGGGCGTGGGGAGAACGCCTACCTCGAGGTCGCTCCGCGCGATGACCACCCATACGGGCTGCGGGTCAAGGGCTCCCGATACCGCAAGATCCATATCTCCGATGGCCTGGACAGGCTCTACGCCGAATACGTCTGGCAGTTGTGCGAAGCCGGCATGGACTTGGCTGTGACGTCCATGGATGAGGCATACGTGTTCGTCAACCTCAGGATGGGGCATGAGTTCAAGCCCCTGCGGGCAGAGACCGTCTATAAACGCGTCGGGCGCATTCGCAGGGCCCTGGGCTCTGCGGTGCCGCCGGACTGGACGCCTCATTGGTTCCGCCACACCCACGCCACGGCAATGCTCCTGGCAGGTGCCCCGCTCCATGTGGTGAGCCGGCGTCTCGGGCACTCTGACGTTCAGACAACCCTGAATCTGTACGCCTGGGTCACCGATGACGAGGAACTCCGTTCCCTTGCCGACTGGCGAAGAATGACGAATCGATGGAGAGTCCAGGATGAAATCGGCTGACGCGCGAACCCTTGAGGCACTGAGCCTCAATGGCAGAAACCCATTCACCACCCACGCCAACCAGGCGTTGGGAAACCAGGTCCCAGCGGAGATGCAATTGCTCCACTACACCCGGACCACGATCCCCGAACAATACCTGCCGTTCTTCGCCTACTACCACGCCAAGATCGGGAACATTCACCTGGACGGGCTCCCACCGGTGATGCAGAGGGAAATGCAGTACGTCATCTGGAGCATCGTCAAAGGTGGTGGCCGTGTTCCCTGCTCGCCGCTGGGACTACTCATGAGGGAACTGGCAGAGACCTCCCGCCGGTTGAAAGCAGAGGGGAAAGCCGCGGAAAGCCTGATGGACCGCACCCCATCCCAATGGCGGAAAGAGCTCAGCAGTTCCTGGGCGAAAAGAACCCGGGCGCTGCCGAACCCCTCGACCCTGCGAACCATCACCGGGCCTCTGGACCGGGCCTCGAAGTTGTTGTGGTTCGCCTACGATGACGGTCCCTGGTGGAAACGGGAAGTCTGGTCACTGGACTTGGACACCCGCATTCCCCGGGGGCGGAACATCCCTCCGAAGACGGATGCCATCCATTGGCACGAAGTCACGCCGGCCTGGCTGAGGCTGGGAGCGATGCTCTACGTCAAGACTGAGCTGGAACGGGGTGACATCGCCTGGGGGACAGTGCTGCAGCGACACCACGGGATTAAAGTTTTCGGCAGATTCCTCACCCTCAGAGGTGTCGATACGCCCCTTCTCGCCAGGAATGCCCAGGAGCGCAGGGCCTTGATCCTCGACTTCCTCACCGAGAGCGCCTTCACGACCCAAAACGGCCGCCGACGCGAGCAGTCAGGCATTTCCTCGATCGTCGCAGCCGTCCGGGGGCTGTATGAGTTCATGGTTGATCATGCCGAGGACGCGGCACAGACCGGAATCGACGCCCGCTGGACTACATTGTCCCCGGACTACCTCCGCCTCATACGCCCGGGCGACCTCCCACGAAAGTCGAAGAAAGAGCCGCTCGACGAAACCCGACTCTATTCCGACCACACGATGTCCCAAATCGCCCTGCACGCACCATTGCTGGGGGCTTCAAGGACAGACGGAGGTCTGGGAGATCCCCAAGCGATGCGGATCCTCCTTTTGCTCATCGCGACAGGTCGCCGCGCGAGCGAAATCTGCATGATCGACGTCAATCCCTTGATACCTGTTCCGGGAGCCGAGGACCCGGGATCGGACAGAATCGCCAAGCTGCGATACCAGCAGACCAAGATCGACGGAGCACCCGAAACGATCTTCATCGATTCCGAGGCAATTGAGATCATTGCCGAACAACAGCGATGGCTCAAAGACCACCTTCACCGAAACCAAATCACAGAGCCTCCGCAGTATCTGTTCATCCGGAGCCATAACAACCTGCACGGTCAACGCCCCTACAGCAGTAACGTCTTCCGTACGCAGCTGCGAAAGCTGGTAGATCTCGCCGACATCCGCGACGAAAACGATCAACCACTCAAACTCGCCAGAACCCATAACTTCAGGCACACCAAGGCAACGAACCTACTCAACGCCGGCGTCCCACTTCACGTCGTTCAGCGATACCTGGGCCACACCACCCCCGAGATGACCATGCACTACGCCCAGACCCTGGACGCGACGGCCAAAGCGGAATTCATCAAGTACCGAAAACTCACAGCCGAGGGCAGCCGGCCGGTTATGTCCTCGGAGGACCTCTACGAGCTTATGGCTTTGGATGCCCGCACCGACCGAGTCTTGCCGAACGGGTGGTGCACGCTCCCGCCGGCCCAGACCTGCGGCAAAGGCAACGCGTGCCTGACCTGCGACCTGTTCGTCACGGACGAACGCTTCCTGGGCGTCCATGAGGGCGAGCTCGTTGCACTGGATACTCTGGTCGAGAAACGCCAGGAGGCCCACCAACAACGAACTGGCGAGCCGATGGGCGAAAACCACGTGTGGCTGACCCTCCGGCGTCGAGAACAGCGTGCCTTGGGAAGAATCGTCGAGGCCATCAAAGACCCTGCACGCGGCAAGTCTCCCGTGGCCGGAGCTGGCACGCCGGCACGGACTGAGTCCGACATTCACCGGGCACCACGTCAGGTCACCGGGTAAATGGTCCGGGGCAACACCGAGAATCTTCGGCTGGCCGCCCAGACGAAACGCGATGCCGCTTTGGCGCGCGCCGAGAAGGGACTGCGAAGGCTCCTCAAAGCCGGCCGCCCAATCACATTCCAAACCGTGGCAGCAGAAGCAGGAGTCTCCAAAGACTTCCTCTACCGGACCAGCGACCTGCGCGAACGAATCATGGATCTCCGCTCCAAAACCACGCCGGGGAGCGAACCAAAGCGTGACCATCCACGGAGCGAACCGCCGCATCCCGACACCAGCAGCATCGTCAGGACTCTGGCGGCCAAACTTGCCGCGGAGCGATCAACCAACGGGAAAAAGATCGCCGAGCTCGAAGCCGCCCTCGCAGCAGCCCACGGCGAAATTCTCCAGCTTCGGCGCCGGAATCCCTGCCCACCGCCTCGCACCGCGCCATCCGGGCAGTAGGCGCGGGATCAGTTCGTGCTGTCGGTGAGGTCGTTGTAGAGGGCCTGCACGCGGGTTTTGATGTCGTCGCGGACCAGGCGCATGCGTTCTATGCCCTCGATACCGCGGGTAGAGGGTTCGTCGGTTTCCCAGATCTCAAACCGCTTCCCGGCAGGTGCGTCGAGTTTGGCTTCAGTGCCGAGGACGATGACGGCGTCCACGAGGTTCAGGACCTCGTCGGTGACGGGTTTCGGGTATTCACCGGTGACGTCGATGCCCAGCTCCGTCAGTGAGTCCACGGCTTGGCCGTTCAAGGACTCTGCGGGTTTGGTGCCTGCGGAGTAGACGGTGATGTTGTCCCCGGCGAGGTCGCGCATGAGACCTGCGGCGAGTTGGGATTTGCCGCCGTTCTTGCTGCAGACGAAGAGGACCGCGGGGTGTTCGGTTGTCATTAGAGGGCTGCTTCTTTCGTGAGGGAGGCGACCAGGGTTTTGACCCGGTCGTGGATCTGGTCGCGGATGTCCCGGACGGTTTCCAGCGATTGGCCGGCGGGGTCGGTGAGGTCCCAGTCTTCGTAGCGTTTGCCGGGGTAGATTGGGCAGGAGTCCCCGCAGCCCATGGTGATGACGACGTCGGAAGCCCGGACGACATCATCGGTGAGCGGTTTGGGGTATTCCTTGCCCAAGTCCAGGCCCATCTCGCTCATCACGGTCACGACGGTCTGGTCCAGTTCGGAGGCCGGGAGGGACCCGGCGGACCGGACCCGGATCCTGCCTTTGGCTTCGACGTTGAGCAGAGCGGCGGCCATTTGGGACCGGCCGGCGTTCTGGACGCAGACGAATAAAACTTCGGGCACGTCGGAGACGATGGCGCCCTTGGATTTGGCCAGGGCGTGGAGCCTGTCGTTGGCGAAGTGCTCGGTGGTCGCGGGCAGGTAGGCGCTGATCTTCGCGGTCCTGGCCAGGGCGGTGTAGGACTCGAAGACGTAGCGTTCGACGGTTTCGGCGGCGAACGTTCCGGCGTAGCGGTCGGCGAGGCGGTTGCTGATCCGGTGCAGGACTTCGGTGTTGTCCTGCAGTCCCAGCGTTGTTTCCTGGTGGTCGGTCATGGCAGTACTCCCTAGGGGTGGGTCCGGCTCGATGATGACTGGCGCTGTGGGTTGGGTGGGTTAGTTGTCGGCGGAGCGTCCGTGGGCCAGCCCGGTCGGGAACCCGACGAACGCTGGTTTGGGTGCCGCGCAGCAACCTCCCTGGGCTTCGGGCTCCTGCGTGGTGGCTGCGGCCGGGACGTCACAGCTGGTGCCCGCGTCCGCGGAGCAGACCCCGGTTTCGGGCAGTTCCAGGTGCACGGTGTCTGCTGCTGCTTGGTCACCCGCGAGGGCGGCGGCCACGGAGCGGACCTGTTCGTAGCCGGTGGCCAGCAGGAACGTCGGTGCCCTTCCGTAGGACTTCATCCCGACAATGTAGAAGTCCTTCTCCGGGTGCGCCAGAACCTTAGCGCCGTGCGCTGGGACGGTGCCGCAGGAGTGGAATTCCGGGTCGATGAGCGGGCCGAGCTCGGTGGGGGCTTCCACTGCCGGGTCCAGGTTCAGGCGCAGTTCCCGCAGGACATCCAGATCGGGCCGGAATCCGGTGCAGGGCGCGATGACGTCAGCCTCGACGGTGCGCCCGTCCACCGCTTCGACCGTGACGTGCGTGTCGAGGGTTTTCAGGGCGGCGATGCCGAAGCCGGTGTGCAGTTCGATGGTTCCGGCGTCGACCAGGCGGCGGAGCCGGGAGCCGAGCTGGCCGCGGGCGGGTAGACCGTCGGCGTCTCCGCCGCCGTAGACCTTCTCCGCGGACTCGCCGCGGACGGCCCAGAGGATCGTGGTGCCGGGTTCTTCCTTGGCCAGTTCGGCGAGGTTGATCAGGGTGTTCGCAGCTGAGTGACCGGCACCGACGACGAGGACGCGGCGGCCGGCGAACGCGGCACGGTCCCTTCCAATAGCGTCGGGCAGCGGCGAGGAGATCCGGTCAGCTGCGGTGGTCTCGCCGATGGCCGGCAGACCCGAGGTGCCGAGCGGGTTTCGCGTGGACCAGGTCCCGGAGGCGTCGATGACAGCACCGACGACATGGTCCCGAATCTCGCTGCCGTCGTGCTCAACGCGGACAACGAACGGGGTGGTGTCACGGTCCCGGACATGGGTTTTGTCCAGCCCAGCGCGGGTGACGGCAATGACGCGGGCGCCAGTCTGGAGCCGGGAGGCGATCTGGGCGGTGGCGGCCAGCGGGGTGAGGTAGTTGTCGATGAGTTCCCCGCCGTAGGGCAGTGCCGTGGGGCGGGGGGACTCCCACCCGGTGGGTTCGAGCAGGCGCACGGCGGCGTCGTCGAGGTTGAACCGCCACGGAGAGAACAGCCGGATGTGGCGCCATTGTTCAATGGCGGCACCGGCGGTGGGGCCGGCTTCGAAGATGACCGGTTCGAGGCCGCGCTCAAGCAAATGTGCCGCGGTGGCCAAACCGATGGGTCCTGCGCCGATTACGGCGACCGGAAGGTTCTTCACTGAATCCATGCTGTCCTCTGTTCTTTTCCGTTGGTGCGGTTGGTTTCGGGGGTGCCTGCCGGTCCTTGTGGGTCCGGCAGGCCGGGGCTGTGCTGTTTAGCAGCAGTCCGGATCGTCCTCGTCGCAGCAGCCCGTGTCGGTGCAGCACCCGGTGTCCATCCAGTTCACCCCCTCCCCGTTACTGAGTGGTTAGGCGTGGGTTGGTTCTTCAACCAGTGCCGTGGCGATGCTGTCGGCATCCTCCAGCGCGACCAGGAACCGTTCGGCGTCCAACGCGGCCGCGCAGCCGGTGCCCGCGGCGGTAATGGCCTGCCGGTAGCGGTGATCCACCGCATCACCACAGGCGAAGACACCCGAGAGGTTGGTGACCGTGGTGGGTGAGTCGACCTTGATGTAGCCCTCAGCGTCCAGGTCCACCTGTCCGGTGACCAGTTCGGTGCGGGGCACGTGGCCGATGGCGACGAAGATGCCGGTGGCGGCCTGTTCGCGGGTTTCCCCGGTGCGGGTGTCCGTCAGGGTCACGCCGGTGACCTTGGTGTCGCCGTGGATCTTGGTGATGGCGGAGTTCCAGGCGAAGGTGATCTTGGGGTTGTCCTTGGCGCGCTGGGCCATGATCCGGGAGGCCCGGAGTTCGTCCTTGCGGACGACAACAGTGACGGTCCTGGCGAAGCGGGTCAGGAAGGTCGCTTCCTCCATCGCGGAGTCACCGCCGCCGACGACGATGATGTCCTGCTCGCGGAAGAAGAACCCGTCGCAGGTCGCGCACCAGGACACACCGTGGCCGCTGAGCTTCTTCTCTTCCGGCAAGCCCAGCTCCTTGTAGGCGGACCCGGTCGCGAGGATAACGGCAGGTGCTTCGTGCGTGGTACCGGCGCCGGTGACGACACGCTTGAGGTGACCGGTCAGATCAACCTCGGTGGCGTCGTCGAACACGATCCGGGCGCCGAACTTCTCGGCCTGTTCCTGGAGCCCATCCATCAGCTCCGGGCCCTGGACGCCGCCCGGGAAGCCGGGGAAATTCTCTACCTCGGTGGTGTTCATCAACGCGCCACCAGCGGTGACCGAACCGGCCAGGACCAAAGGATTCAACCCGGCCCGGGCAGCATAAATCGCGGCCGTGTATCCGGCAGGGCCGGAGCCGATGATGATCAGATGTTCTGTCTGGACGTCGGTACTGGCGTCGGTGCTCACGGAAGTCTCTCCTGGTGCTCGAAAAAAGATGGGTTACTTGGCGGCCGGGACCAGCGAGGCGATCAGGGCCTCGATGCGGGTCTTGATCTCGTCGCGGATCGGACGGACAGCGTCCACGCCTTGGCCTGCGGGATCTTCAAGGACCCAGTCCTCGTAGCGCTTGCCGGGGAAGTACGGGCATTCATCGCCGCAGCCCATGGTGATGACGACGTCGGATTCCTTCACGGCCTCGGTGGTGAGGACCTTGGGGATTTCGGCGGACATGTCGATGCCGAGCTCGGCCATGGCTTCAACGGCGGCTGGGTTGACCTTGTCCGCGGGCTGCGAGCCGGCGGAACGGACCTCGATGGCCCCTTCGGACAGGGTGGTGAGAAACGCTGCGGCCATCTGGGAACGTCCGGCGTTGTGGACGCAGACGAACAGGACGGAGGGCTTCTTGGTGGTTTCGGTGCTCACGGGGTTTCTCCTGGGATCAGTTGGGTGAGGGGTTGGGAACTCTCTGAATCTCTGTCCGCTCCGTTGCAGCAGCACCGGCCTGATATTGATGCTTGTCGATATATGGAGTATCGGACAGTAGATTGATGATTGTCAATATTTAGCTTGGAAGGCTCCCCGTAAGCGCCCGGTCGTTCTTGGATCAGGCGGCGTGCAGGCGGGGAGCGAGGTCGTTGATGCGTGCGGACAAATCTGTGAAGGCGTTCTCGAAGGCGTCTTCATTGTTCAGTCGCAGGGGGTCGGGCACGGACCAGTGGATACCGCCAAGGCCGGCCAGTTCCTCATGGGCGTTGTCGCAGACGGTCACGATGAAATCATCGGCGGCCGCCACCTGATCCAGCTGGCGCGGGGTCAGCTGGTCAAGATCGACACCGTGGCGGCGGGCCACGGCTACAGCGCCGTCGGCAATGCGCTCGGCCGGATGGGTTCCGGCCGAGATGGAGGGGATGTTACTGACCTGGCGCCAGAGCGCGGTCGCCAGCTGGGAACGGGCGCTGTTCCGGGTGCAAATGAACAGCACACGTCGCGCTGCGTGCTCACGCCCGGGTGCCAGTCCGTCAAGGGCTCCGGCTGCGAGCCGGAAGTAGCTGCGTCGCTTGTCCGCTTCCGAACGGTGGCGGGTAGCAAGCCCGGCTTCCTCAAGGCTGCGCAGGTGGTGCGAGAGCAGGTTCGAGGGCATCCCAAGTTCAGCCTGCAGCTCCGTCGGCGACAAATCCCCCAGGGTCAACAGGTCCACGATGCGAAGGCGGGCAGGATCGGCGAGGGCGGCATGCTTTGCAACCCGCGCCCGAAAGATGGTCATCTGCTCAGTATCCATTGACTCAATTTTGACTGAGATACTTTCTTCGGTCAAGCTGGTTGCCATGACTTCACACCAGCCGCCGTTGTGGCGCCGCGCCGTCGCCGAACTGCTCGGCACCGCTTTGCTTGTCTCCGTCGTCGTCGGCTCGGGGATCGCCGCAGCCCAGCTTTCACCCAATGATGTGGGCTTGCAGTTGCTGCAGAATAGCACAGCGACTGTACTCGGGTTGACCGTTCTGATCCTTGTGTTCGGGCCCGTCAGTGGGGCGCACTTCAACCCCGTAGTGTCCCTGGCCGACTGGTTCCTGGGCAGGAGTACCCGAACCGGCCTGTCGCTGGCCGAAGTTGGAATCTACGTGATCGCGCAGGTCATCGGTGCCATCGGCGGCAGTGTGCTCGCCAACGCCATGTTCGAGGTCGGCACCTCCATCTCGGTCAAGGACCGCGCCACCACCGGGCACCTGCTTGGCGAAGTCGTCGCCACTGCTGGATTGATTCTGTTGATTTTCGCGCTGGCGGCCACCAACCGCGGCGCTCTCGCGGCCCCTGCGGTCGGCGCTTACATCGGCGCAGCCTACTGGTTCACCTCCTCGACGTCCTTCGCCAACCCGGCAGTGACCGTCGGGCGCATCTTCAGCGACACCTTCGCCGGTATCGCGCCCGGATCCGTTCCAGGGTTCGTGGTGGCGCAGCTGATCGGTGCTGCACTGGGTATCGGCGTCCTGGCGTTGCTGTTCCCGACAGCATCTCGCGCCGCGGACGACATCGTCGTCCCGCACTCGCTGGAGAAAACCGGGGCCTAGTCATCCGCTGACGGAAGCGGCGGGCCGCTTGCCCGACTACATTGATGATGGTCAATATTCGGGCATAATGGATAAATGAACGCACTGCCCGTCCTCGAACCAGCCACGGATGAATCCTGCTGCGCCCCGGCCTCAGCGCCTGCGCTGGGCGCCGAAGAAGCCAAGCAGAAAGCGCTGGTCTTCAAGGCCCTGGCAGACCCGAACCGGCTGCGGCTGCTCTCCATCGTCAAGGCCGAAGCCTCCGGGGAATCCTGCGTCTGTGACCTCACCGAACCCCTGGACCTGGGCCAGCCCACCGTCTCCCACCACCTGAAGATCCTGGTTGACGCCGGACTGCTGCACCGCGAAAAGCGCGGCACCTGGGCCTACTACTCCCTCATCCCGGGCGCCTTGGACGACGTCGCCGGGATCCTGGCCGCACTATGAGCCAAGGCTTCGCCCTTCGTCCCATGGACCCGGCCGACTGGCCCGCCGTGCAGCGGATCTTCCAAGAGGGCATCGACACCGGGCACTCGACGTTCGAATCGACTACCCCTGACTGGGAATCCTTCGACGCATCCCGGCTCCAGGCACACCGACTCGTCGCCGAAACCGTCAATGACGGCGTTCTGGGATGGGCGGCAGTTTCGGCCGTCTCGGCCCGACC
Source organism: Arthrobacter sp. D5-1 (assembly GCF_017357425.1). Lineage (NCBI taxonomy): Bacteria > Bacillati > Actinomycetota > Actinomycetes > Micrococcales > Micrococcaceae > Arthrobacter > Arthrobacter sp. D5-1. The sequence continues at coordinate 266,619 of NZ_CP014572.1, forward strand.
CGTCTACGCCGGAGTCGTTGAACACTCCATCTATGTCGCGGCAGAAGCCCGCGGACTCGGACTTGGAAAAGCTCTCTTGCAAGCCCTCATCGACTCCACCGAACGAGCCGGAATCTGGACCATCCAATCCAGCATCTTCCCCGAAAACCACTCCAGCCTCCGGATCCACGAAACTGCCGGGTTCCGGGTCATCGGACACCGAAGCCGCATCGCCAAAATGACCCATGGCCCCACCGACGGACAATGGCGCGACACGCTCCTGCTCGAGCACCGATCCACGCTGGAGTCGTGAATGGAGGCACCCACGACTGCCGTATTGCGTTCGAACCTGTCGACCTGCCTAGTGACGCGCCCTGGAGGCGGGGACAATTCCGGTGAAAATTGAAGTACTCCACATCGATGACTGCCCCAACACGGTCAAAGCCCTCCACCAAGTCGAGCGTGCCCTGGCCGCCCTCGGGCGATCAGAGACCTCCGTCTGACGTAACCGGCATCTTCCCCGAAGCGGCTCCCACCAGTGAGCTCGCATGCAGGATCTACCAGACTTCAGCCGGTCTCGCCGGAACCCCGACCGTCGAGCAAATAGTCGAGGTGCTCAGATGCCGCGGTATCTGACTTGGAAAACTGAAGCTCCTCGTGCAGGCGATCCATGGCAACGCCCGGCGTGAGCGGCCGGTTACGCCGGGCGTTGCACGATCCGGCCCCGCTATTTCTGGGTGGAGTCAGGCCTCGCCTAGCATTGCAATGGTGGATACCCGGAACCTTGTCGCGTGGATGGACCGGCAGCAAATTGGTCTGTATCTCGTGGCCATCCTTGTCGGGGGCGCAGCGGGCTTACTCGCTCCTGGAGTGGCTCCGGCTTTGGAGCATTCGATCAACCCTGTCCTTGGGCTCCTGCTTTACGCCACGTTTCTGGGGATACCGTTTGCTTCCCTCGGAAGGGCCGCCCGGGATCTGAAATTCCTGGCCACTGTCCTGGTGTTGAATTTTCTCGTCGTTCCCTTGGTGGTGTTTGGCCTGACCCGGTTCATCGCCGGCGACCAGGCGCTGCTTGTTGGAGTCTTGCTCGTACTTCTGACCCCGTGTATCGATTACGTCATCGTATTCACTGGGTTGGCCGGCGGCGCGAGTGACCGGCTTCTCGCTGCGGCACCTGTGCTGATGCTGACGCAGATGCCTTTTCTCCCGCTCTATCTTTTGGTCTTCGTCGGCCCGGATCTGGTCTCAGCCATCGATCCGGCCCCATTCCTTCAAGCCCTTATCGTTTTGATCATCATCCCGCTGGCCGCGGCAGCGCTGACCCAGGCGCTGGCCAGAACGAGGGCTATGGGCAGAGCCGTGATGTCTCTGATGCAGGCCTTGATGGTTCCCCTTATGATGGCGACGCTGGCCGTGGTCGTGGGGTCGCAGATTGTGGGAGTCGGCGAGGAACTCGGCTCCCTTCTGTCCGTCGCGCCTATCTATGCTGCATTCCTACTGGTCATGGTGCCGCTGGGTCTACTCGCAGCAAAACCCGCAGGACTCGATGTTGCCGCCACCCGCGCTGTCGTGTTCAGTGGTGCGACCCGTAACTCCTTGGTCGTGCTGCCATTGGCGTTGGCATTGCCAGGCCACTTGGCGCTTGCGGCCCTGGTGGTGGTGACCCAGACCCTTGTGGAGCTGATCGGTATGGTGCTCTACGTCCGCTTCCTTCCGCTGCTGATCAAGCAGGAACGCCGTCACCAGACCACCTGACGGAGACCCGCCGTGCAGCGGGTTTTGCGGCGCACCTGACTTGACCTTCAAGCCAGATCGAAGGTTTACGGTGGATCCATGAAGACGATCCGGATTTCCGAGGTTGCCGCCAGAACAGGGGTTCAGGCCACTACTTTGCGCTATTACGAGGACATCGGCCTGATCGGCCCCGCAGCCCGCTCAGCCAACGGCTACCGGAGCTACGACGAACGGGACCTGGACCGGTTGGCAGCCACTGCGCGCCAAGAAGCTCGACATCAGCCTTGAGGGATGTCCGTGGACTCGTCTCTGCAGGGGATACCGATGAATGCGGGACCGTTCAAGACAGCTGGGTGGTCTCGTCACGGCCAGACTGCAAGAGGCGCAGGAACGCATCAACGAGCTAACAGACCTGGCACACCAGCTCGAACGCATACGCTCGCCAGCCTGAGCTTCGCACCCAGTCCACTGAACCCAAAGGCAGCGGACCGCATTGAAGATGCATCCAACGGCATGAGCTGCGGGAAGGCTAGCGGCATCGCGGCAAACCTGCCAGGAACCGACGCCAGAACATGGAGAGCGGCACGCGTACGCACTTGGCCGGGAAATGAGCATATGGGTCTTGTCACCTGCAGCTCGCAGTGCCAAGGTCTAATTAAAGTTTCCCAACGCTCAACACAATTAGGCTCAGCCAGGGGGTTGCGATGAATCAATGGTTTCTTCCACCGGGCGGGATCTTGAGCAATTACATTGCTCCGGGACAGACCGTCCGCCACTCGTTCTGGTGGGAAGATCGCGCGTTTGGTCCTGCGATCCTGGCTGTCGCCATGCCACCATCAATCGTGGTCTCGACCGGCGGGGTGACGACACTCGGCAACGGATTCAGCCAAAGCCGCGACCGGCTCACCTATTTCGCTGATCTGCGGGCAGAAGCTTCGTATGGGGCCAGCTATCGTCTCCTCATTACAGCGCTGCGCTAAGGAGCCCTCATGAAATGCACGGTCATCAGCGACGAACGCGGCAAGATTATCGCCATTGGTCCGACGCCTGGGCCGGTAAAATCCTCCGACGGTGAGGGACCGGCGCTCTGGCACGAGCTCCTGCCTTTTGAAGGACAAACCAGCCAGATTGTGGATGTACCTGATGAGTTGCTCAACGACCCTGAGCTACTGGCAAATCTGCATCAAACCCACCGCCTCCGCGGCGAACGGATTGAGGCTGTTGACGGTCTGACTACAGACTAGTCTCCGGGTCAATTGACGGAACACCTCCGAATGGCTGCCTGCCCCTGCCTCAAAGGTCCTGAATGTCACGCGTCGGCTCGTATCCGGAACCATAGCGTACTATCCAAAAAACTGGATACTCCTTTATGGTTGTTGATATGGAAAGTGCTTTGAACCCTTACTCGCCCGGGTCGGGCCGTCGGCCTTTCGAACTGGTCGGGCGCCAGAGCGAGATCGATGCCTTCGATTTGCTGCTGGCCAAGACCCGCCAGCGAAGACCGGACCGGGGTATCGTCCTGCACGGGTTGCGTGGGGTGGGCAAAACGGTCCTGCTGAACGAGTTCCGTCGGCAGGCCGAACATGCTGAGTTCATGGTCGTCTTCCTCGAGGGCAGGGACGCCGAGGGGGGTCCTGAGGCCGTACGGGCCAAGCTCGCCCGGAACCTGCTGCAGGCCGGGCGGAAGTTGAATCGCCGCGGCGCCGGGGAGCGACTCTTGGCGGCACTTGGCAGCATCGCATCCTTTTCCGCGAAACTGGGTGTGACTGGGATCGACATCGGTGTGAACCTCAATCACGGCCGCGCTGACTCCGGATCGATCGAAGTGGATCTGGAAGAACTGATTGAGGACCTCTGTCTGGCCCTGGGGGAGAATCGCTCGGGTCTGGTTTTCATCATTGACGAGATGCAGGACCTGGACGACGGACTCATTGCCGCACTCCTGAGTGCCCAGCATCTGGCTGGCCAACGCGAATGGCCTTTCTATATCGCGGGGGCCGGTCTGCCCAATCTTCCCTCGGTACTGAGTGAAGCGCGCTCTTACGCCGAAAGGATTTTCAATTACCGCAGCATCGGGGCGTTGTCGAGGGAGGCTGCAGAGGCGGCCTTGGTAGCCCCGGCCCAACGCTATGGGGTGTCATTCGTGGCCGAGGCCAAAGACCTTCTCCTGAGCGCATCGGGCGCGTATCCGTATTTCCTGCAGGAATACGGTTACGCGGCCTGGGAAACAGCTCCGGAGAAGACCGTAACCTTCGACGACGCCAAAATCGCGGTGGAGATCGGCCGCGCGCAGCTGGACCAAGGGTTCTTTCCTTCACGCTGGAAACGTGCCTCGAAGGCAGAGAAGGACTTCCTCCGCCTGATGGCCACTGACGGTGATGAAGGATCCAGCACAGCCGGTCTTGCTGAACGGGCGCAGAAGAAGCAAAGCTCCATGACCATGACCCGTGCGTCGTTGATCGACAAGGGGATTATCTACGCACCCGCCCTGGGTGTTGTGGCGTTCACCGTGCCAGGAATGGCTGACTATGTTAAACGCCTCCATGAGTAGCACGAGCGCAGGAACCGGTACCACCGCAGGCGGGAGGTTGCGGTGGGGAATTCTCCTGGGAGTTACCGCGCTGGTCCTTGCCGGAGCCGGGATCTACGCGGTGGGAGCCTATCAGCGTTTCGAGGAGAGCCGCACGGCCGCCTCATCTGTGGGAGTGACTGCAGGCCAACCTCTCCCCGGGGTTCCTTTCGTCCTGTTCAGGAACACTGCCGGCGGGCAGGGCTATGGCAATGCAGCCACGGTGCCGCTTTCGGCTCCCGGTGGCACGCGGGCGGTCAGTGAGCAGGCGTGCGAACGGGTCTATGGCACTGCAGCTGTGGTGGTCTGTCTCAGGTCCAACCGTGGTCTGGTGACTACTTACGACGCGGCCGTCCTGAACCGGGACTGGCAGCAGGATCGGGCGTGGCCTGTCCCGGGTATTCCGAGCCGGACACGCATCAGTCAGGACGGTTCCGTGATCGCGACAACGGTGTTCGTCTCCGGGCACTCATATACGCAAGCCGGGTTCTCGACAGCAACAGAGATCACTGTTCCCGACGGCGGTACGGGTAACCTCGAAGATTTCGCGCTCCTCGTGAACGGCGAACGGTTGCTGGCGAGCGACCGGAACATCTGGGGAGTTACTTTCGCGCCAGGGCAAAGCGAAGTCTTCTATGCCACAGCAGCATCCTCAGGACGTATCTGGCTCGTCCGGGGAAGCCTGAAAGACAAGACCCTGACCGCCATTCATGACAACGTTGAATGCCCCTCCATCTCACCGGACGGCACCCGGATCGCGTATAAAAAGAACATTGGCGGGCCGCTCACCGCGCACTGGAACGTCGCCCTTCTTGACTTGGCCACGGGGGTGGAAACGGTGCTCTCGGAAAAGCGCAGCGTCGATGACCAGATCGAGTGGCTGGACGATCAGAACCTGCTCTACGGTTTGGCCGACGAGGATACCGAAGGTGACAGCAACATCTGGAAACTCGGAACCGATCCGGCGTCCCAACCGAGCCTCTTCATCGAACATGCGTGGTCGCCCAGTGTGGTCCGCTGACGTCCGGACGTAACTCGGGGAGCGGCCGGACATCAGCAGTCTAGAAACCGCCCCCGGTCAGCAGGTTCCCAGTAGTCCGCACAGCAGCCCACCCGACCCTGTCGGACTCGGCGAGGGACTGGGGGACGGGCTCGGCGAGGGACTGGCGGAAGGATTTGGTGAAGGCGTCGCCGTCGCGGTTGCGGGTGGGGCCGGCGTTGCGGTCGGGGTGGGCGTCGCCGGTGCCGGTGTGGTGGCTGAGTAGAGGACGTCGACGAAGTAGTTCGTGGAGTTCCAGGAGTTTGTTGGTGCCGTACCGCCGGCCCCGTACCGGTAGCGGCCGTTGTCAGGGCCAGCGGCGGTGAAGACCCCACTAACCCACGTCTGGGCGAAGAACGCCGGTGTATAGGCGTAGCGGCCGTTGGGCGCCAGATAGGACACGGTGTATGTCTCCCCCGGGGTTACGGCTACCGGGGAGGAGAGCATCGCGGTTTGCCAGCCCGTCGCTGTTTCGTTCGTGAAGGTCACCTGGGCCAGCCGTGTTCCCGCGGCGTTCCACAGGGAGCCGATGTGGGTTCCGGTGTTTCCGGTTCCCTTGTAGAAGCGGATGCCGGTGACATTGCCGGCGGCGGAGACCGTGAACGCCGTTCCCAGTTCAACCGATGACGGATCATCGGAGGCTGCTGTCTGCGGTTGGAGGTCCCCGAAGATGGAGGCTTGCTCGGCATCGGGGTCGGCCGTGGTGAACTGCCAGGTGGTGGTCGGCAGTGTCTGGCCCTGTTGGGATTCGAGGTTGCCGGCGCTGACGGAGATGGCTGTGTTGCCCGGCAGGGGATTCGCCGGGGTGAAGGTCAGGGTGCGGCCGTCCGTGGACAGGGCAGCGTTGCCGGCAACGGGCGTCCCGTTCGCTGCGAGCGTGAACGTTGCCCCCGGCTTGATCGCGGAGGAGAACGTAAGGGTTGGTTTGACCTCGACAGGTACTGCCGTGGCGTTTGGTGCAGGGGAGCGGTCAGTGATTGTCAGCGGGGGCACCGCGGCCATGAACACCAGGTCCACCAGGTAGCTTGCCGTGGAGGGCGAGTTGGGGAAGTCGTTGTTGTAGGCGAATGCACCGGAATCGGGGGCTGTCCTCAGCGGTCCGCTGGTGAAGCCTGAGCCGAATCCGCCGGCCGTGTAGGAGTAGTTGCCGCTCGGGGACTTGTAGGCCGCCACGTATTCAGTGTTGGCGTCGATGGTCACTGGCTGGCTGAATGTTGCTGTTTGCCAGCCGGAGCTGGACTCGTTAGTGAAGGTGACGGTGGCCAGAAGCTGCCCGCCGGCCGTGTATAGCGAGCCGGTGTGTGTCCCGGTGTTTCCGGCGGCCTTGTAGAAGCGGACGCCGGTGACCTGGCCTGCAGTGTCGCTGGCGAACCGGACTCCCAGGGACAACGACACGCCGTCGTTGGCGTCGGGAGTGCCCGGCGTAACGGTGTCCTGATAGAGCGTGCAGGGGCACGTCCCCGGTGTTCTGGGGGCGGGGACGGTACTGAAGGCCCATGTGCCGTTGCTTAGTGGTTGACGGGATACGGCGGTCGCCGTGAGGGTGGCCGTGTACGACGTACCGGCAGCCAGCGGCCCGGCCGGAGTGAACGTGACTTTCCTTGTTTGGGGGTCGTAGCTGGTGGATCCGGCCACGGTTGTTCCGCTCGCATCTTTTACCGTCAGGTTGACGCTGGGGGCTTCGGCCGGTTCGGACAGTACGGCACTGATCTGGCTGTCCAGCGGAACACTGGACGCGCCGGGCAGCGGGGATTGACCCGTCGGGGTGAACGCCGGGGGTGGAACCGTCACGATGACGTCCACCAGGTAGCTGGCGTTCGACCGTGATCCGGGGAAGTCACCGCTGTACGTGTACGCTCCGGCGTCAGACGTTGTTCGCAATGGTCCGACGCTCATGCCGGATCCGAACCCGTTGGAGGTAGCGGAATAGGTGCCGGTCAGTGACTTGTAGGCCACGATGTAGTCCGTGTTCGCGGCCATCTGGACTGGTTGGCTGAACATCGCCGTCTGCCACCCTGAGGCGCTCTCATTGGTGAACGCCACGGTTGCCAGTTGTTGCCCGGAGGCCGTGTACAGGGCACCGTTGTGGGTGCCGGTGTTGCCGGCCGACTTGAAGAACCGCATGCCCACTACTTCACCGGCTGAAACACTGGAGAACCGGACGCCCAGCGCCAACGGGACGCCGTCCTGAATCTCGGCGATGCCGGGCGTGACGGAGTCGTCAAAGAGGCTGCACGGGCAGGACCCGGGAACCGGCAGTGTCGCAGCGGTCGTGAAGGACCAGGTGCCGCCGGCTGTGACCGGACCGCCCAGGGTGTCTGTCCCGGCGAGGGTGGCCGTGTACTGCGTGCTGAACGCCAGGGCGCTCGTCGGGGTAAAGGCCGCCCGACGTGTGGCGGGGTCGTACGCTGTCGTGCCGGCCACCGGGCCGTCGGAGGATTGCAGGGTCAGCTGGACGCTGGAGGCAGTGACTGGTTTGGAGAACACTGCGCTGACCTTGGTGTCCACGGAGACGCTGGACGAGGACGGGAATGGGGTGTGCCCGGACACCGTCATGGGCGTGGTGTCCACTGTGCCGAACAAGGCGTCGACGAAGTAGTTGCCGCCGTTGTAGCTCGAGGTCGGGAACCCGGAGGAGGTGGCATAGACACCGGCAGGCTCGGCTCCGAAACCGCCCGCCACCCTCAAGGGCGCGTCGGAGGACCCGAAGCTCGCCCACTGGAAGTTCTGGATGGCGTAGCGACCGTTCGGAGTCCAATAAGAGACCGTGTATTTCTGCCCTGCGGCCACGGGAACGGCTTGGCTGAACAGCACGGACTGCCAGCCGGAGGGCGTTTCGTTGGTGAACGTCGCCGTGGCCAGCCGTTCCCCAGTGGAGCTCCACAGGGACCCGGTATGTGTACCGGTGTTGGCTGCGCTCTTGTAGAAGCGCACCCCGGTGATGAAACCGTCCACTGTGGGGGTGAAGCGCAGGCCCATTTCGTAGCTGCCGCCGTCACCGGAATCCTGCACTGCCGGTGCGGTCTGGCCAAAGACGCTGTAGGGGCCGCTCAGGATCAGGCTCCTGCTGGTGGCGGCCCCTATGTTGGCACTGTCATCAATGGCCCGGGCCTGGATGGTGGCGGTATCGAAGCCCTTCTGGATGTAGGTGTATGTCCAGTTTTGCTTGCCCACGGCGGGGTGCCAGGTACCGCCGCCGTCGGTTGAAACCTCCACGCCGGCCACCACTCCGCCCGTATCGGCGGCCGTTCCTGTGACGGTCACACTGGTCCCATGGGGCACAGTGGCGCCGTTGGCCGGGGCAGTGATGGCAGCCGTTGGTCCGGTCCGGTCCGTGCTCGGGGCGGCAGCGGTCAGGCCGGCGGCACGGGTGGCGGGCTGGGCGCCCATGTCGGCCAGGAGGTTGACTTGGGCCTGCCGCATCCTTGGATCTGCAGGTGCGCCCTCGCCGTCATGGACCTCGTCCAGGCCCCACGTCCACTGGACACTGCCGGCCGAGAACACCAGGGCGCCGCTGGGGGCGCGGTAGAGGGTCACGTGGTGGGTTGTCGTGCCGGGAAGGACTGTGTTGCCGAAGTCCTGAAGGTACTGGGGCACCTCGCCTACGGTGGTGGACAACCGGATCAACCCCGGTGGGCGGAACCCGTTGTCCAGGTCCTCGTCGGACTCATATCCCACCGTATGGGGCGCCAGGGCCGCGGAGGAACCGGCCGGCAACGAGGTGAGGGAAGTATTGCGCCACAGTCTGGTTTTGCCTTCCTCCGAATCGACGGTCACCGGCAGGTCGGAGTAGTTGGACATGTAGATGGTTCCGGTCAGTCCGTTTTCGGGCAGCCCGCCGCCGTTGGTCTGGGCTGCGAACCGCGGGTCCCGCCAGGTGCCGGTCCATTCGGGGCTGGGGTCGATCTTTTCGTTGGCCCAGGTTTCCTTGTAGGAGGTGAGCGTCCGGCCCGCTCCACCATCCACCGGGGAGGGTTCGAACCGGGTGCGCCAATAGCCCTCGTTGCCGGAGAGGAACTGCAGGTTCACCCCTGCGTCGCGGGCGGCGGTGATGTTGGCGCGCTGGGGCCCGGACCAGTATTCGTCGTGCCCGACGGAGAGGAAGACCTTGTGGTTGAGCAGCTGTGGGCCGTTGCGGTCGGTATCAAGGCCGCTGATGTAGCTGACGTCGTAGCCGTTTTGCTCCAGGAAACGCACCATCGGGTATTCGTTGGAGAAGTAGAAGTCCCGGCCTCCGGGTCCGCCGCGCGTGGCTACCGGTCGGTTGTAGCTGACCTTGTAGGCGCGGCCGTTCGTGCCTTGGTAGAAGTCCGAGCCACCATAGGAGTTATAGGCCTGCCAGGAGGGATCGGAGGTTTGGAAGACCACGTCGGACCGGCTGCCGTCGGAACGCACGATGAAGGTGATGTGGCTTTGCCCGCCGGTATCGGGCCGGGTGAGAAGGGCGACGTAGACACCGGAGACCGCGGTCGCGGGGACCTGCCACGTCGCGGACACCGCCCAGGTCCCGCAGTCGTACAGCCCTGTGGTGAGGTCGGTGAGGCATTGGGGCTGGTTTTGGCGGACGACGGACGGTGTCACGTCGGCGATCTTGCGGGCGCCGGCGCCTCCGTACCAGCCGGTGCGGTAGACCGCGATGGTGTAGCTGGGAGCGTTCGTGTCGATTTTGAAGCGGATCGGCTGGCCCGCGTTGACGCTGATTTCGGTTGAGTAGCCTTGAATGCTGTCGTCGCCGGGACCGGAAATGTCCCATTCCGATGGCGGGTTTCCCGGTTTGGAGTTTTCGCAGACAACAGGGTTCACTACCGGCTCGCAGGGTCCCGCGGCGAGGGCTGTCGGGGCGGTAAGGGGCAATAGGGCTGCCATCATGGCAATCACCAAGGGCGTGATGAATCCCTTTAGGGGTGACTGCGGCCGGGTGGCTGAATGACCGGGCATCGGAGCTCCTGGGAGTGGTACGCCTGTTGCGAGTATGGATCCGTGCTTGCCGCACGGGTCCCTGCTTGCCGCTCCCCAGCCAGGGTCAAACCAAGAATCTTCAGTTAGGAAACACCCGGGTCCCTGTCCTGGAGGTGGTCATGCAAGACGAACCAGACCGGATCCACCCTCGACCTTGTAGACCAATAGGACGAAGCGCATCATCAAGTAACCCTTGGCAGGAGTGTAGGGGTGTGACGTGCGCACGGCAAGGCTTCCCGCCTACCCAGGGCTGGATTTCCTCGCGCCGTCAGCCCAACGAAGGGTCCTCGGCTCTTGGCCCAGGACGGACAACGCGTCGCCACGGCTCCAGTTGCATCAGAGCAAAAGCGCTGGGACCGGCTTCCGGATCAAGGCTGGTTCGAACGCCCTGGGATGATGACATCCAAAATTGCCGCTATCATCGTTATATGACGATTGATGATGCGTTCTCGCCCGATCCGTGCGCCCCGCTGGACCCCGCGGCGGCCCTGTTCCACTCCCTCAGTGATCCGACCCGCTTGAGTATCGTGAAACGGATGGCCGGGGGAGAGGTCCGGGTGGGTGACCTGACCGGGGAGCTGGGTCTGGCGCAATCCACGGTCTCGGCCCATGTGGCGTGCCTGCGTGACTGCGGCCTGGTCGAGGGTCGCACGCAGGGCCGAAGCGTCTATTATTCGCTCTCCCGTCCGGAGCTGATGGACATGCTCGCCCAGGCCGAGGTCCTGCTGGCAGCTACCGGCAACGCGGTCAGTCTCTGCCCGAACTACGGCATTGGCAGCACCGGGACAGTCCCGACGACGGAGGCGGCCCGATGAGTGACGCCTGCGGTTGCAGCGACGAAAAGCCCGGGACCGGCGAGTCCGAGGAAGCCGAGGAGGCCGTGGGTTTCTGGCAGGTCCGGGAGGTCCGGGCGGCAGCCGTTTCCGGTGTCCTGCTCCTGGCGGCGTGGATCGCGTCGCTGGCCGACGCGCCGCAGTGGCTGACACTTCCTCTGGAGATCGCCGCGCTGCTGGTTGCTGCCTGGACGTTCGTTCCGTCCACTCTCCGCCGCCTGCTCAAGGGCAGAATCGGTGTCGGAACCCTGATGACGATTGCGGCAGTCGGCGCGGTCGCTTTGGGCCAGTACGAGGAAGCGGCCATGCTGGCCTTCCTCTATGCCATTTCGGAAGGCCTGGAGGAGTACTCGCTGGCGAAAACCCGCCGCGGGCTGCGGGCACTGCTGGACCTGGTACCCGCCGAAGCGACCGTCCTGCGCAACGGCGAAGAGGTCACGGTCGATCCTGCAGTTCTGGTCCTGGGGGACCGAATGGTCGTCCGGCCCGGGGAACGTCTGGCCACCGACGGGCGGATCATCACCGGCCGCACCTCCCTGGACACCTCGGCGTTGACCGGAGAATCCGTTCCGGTCGAGGTTGGGCCCGGCAGCGAGGTCTGGGCCGGTTCGATCAACGGTACCGGCCCGCTCGAGGTCGAAGTGACCAGCACCGCCGAGAACAACTCGTTGGCCAGGATTGTGCACATTGTCGAAGCCGAGCAGTCCCGCAAGGGCCCAGGCCAGCGCCTGGCTGACTCCATTGCCAGCAAGCTTGTCCCGGGAATCCTGATCGCCGCGGCCCTGATCATCGGTTTCGGCTTCATCGTCGGCGAGCCGCTGCTGTGGTTCGAACGCGCCCTGGTTGTGCTCGTTGCTGCCTCACCCTGCGCCCTGGCCATCTCCGTGCCCGTCACCGTTGTCGCATCCGTCGGAGCTGCGAGCCGGATCGGTGTGCTCATCAAGGGTGGTGGGGCATTGGAAACCCTGGGCAGGATCCGCACCATTGCACTGGACAAGACCGGCACCCTGACCCGGAACAAGCCAGCCGTGATCGATGTTGCCACCACCGGAACGTTCACCACGGAGCAGGTTCTGGCTCTCGCGGCCGGCTTGGAGGCCCGCAGTGAACACCCTCTCGCCCGCGCCATCCTCGCCGCGGCCGCAGACCGGGCACCGGTCACCGAGGTCGATGCCGTCCCCGGCGCAGGACTGACAGGCCTGTGTGAGGACAGGACGGTGCGTCTCGGCAGGCCAGGCTGGATCGACGCCGGACCCCTTGCCGACGAAGTGAAGAGAATGCAACAGGCCGGCGCGACCGCCGTCCTGATCGAAGACCAGGGACAGGTCATCGGCGCCATTGCCGTCCGCGACGAGCTGCGCCCCGAAGCCCGGGACGTCATCGCCCGGCTCACTTCCTCGGGCTACACCACCGCCATGCTGACCGGTGACAACACGATCACGGCCAACGCCTTGGGCAAGGAAGCAGGCATCACCGAGGTCCACGCCGATCTGCGCCCCGAAGACAAGGCGGACATCATCCGCACCCTCCAGGGGCGCGCCCCGACCGCGATGGTCGGTGAAGGTGTCAACGACGCGCCCGCACTGGCGACTGCCGACACCGGCATCGCCATGGGAGCCATGGGAACCGACGTCGCCATCGAGACCGCCGATATCGCCCTCATGGGCGAGGACCTGAACCACCTGCCCCAGGTCCTCGAGCACGCCCGCCGCACGCGGTCCATCATGCTCCAAAACGTCGGACTGTCCCTGCTGCTGATCGCGGTGCTCATCCCGCTGGCGCTGGTCGGTGCGCTCGGTCTGGCCGCTGTGGTCCTGATCCACGAGCTGGCCGAAATCGTTGTGATCGCCAACGGCGTCCGAGCCGGCCGTATCAGCCGCCGAACCGGGGTCCGGACCGCCCAGCCGACCCCGGCTCTGGAACCAGCATCATGAGCCGCGAACCCGCAGCAGTGACCCCGGCCAAGCGGACCTCGCGGCGGATCCGGGTCTTGGTGATTGTCGCTGCGGCAGCCCTTGCCGCCACGGACCTTATCGTCAAGGCCGTGGCCGAGGCTGTTCTCTCTGCGGGTGCAACCAGTGACGTCGGGCCGATCAACATCCGGCTGGTCTACAACCGTGGTGTCGCCTTCAGCATGGGCGCGGGCCTGCCACCCTGGGCCGTCATCGCAGGCACGGGGGTGATCCTGGCCGCCCTGCTTTGGTTCCTGCTCGCCGCAGCGCCCGGCATGTCTCTGCTCTCCCGGGCAGGGGCGGCCCTGCTGCTTGGAGGAGCCGCCGGAAACTTCATCGACCGGCTCAACGGGCAGGGGGTGGTTGACTACCTCCACACCGGATGGTTCCCCACCTTCAACCTCGCCGATGTCTTCGTCACCACCGGCGTAGCGGTCATGATCCTCGGGACCGTGCTTTCCCCAAGGCCACGACCGGAGGACTAGCCGCCCTTGTCGGCCCATCCGGCGAGACGAATGCGTCGATGGCCAAGCAATACCGCGAGTATGAACATATGTTCATACTCTGTTGCTAGAATCAGTCTCAGATATCCCCAAGGGCAGGTCCCCGTAGTGCCGGGGCTGTGAGGCTTTTTTGCCTACCAATTGGTTCTGACCTGAAGATGACAGCGCGTGCCAGGAGTCCTTGCCATGGTCCTCTGATGGTGCTGCAGCGGTCGTTCAGCCTGCGGGGAATCCAGACGGGGTCGCCCCCGCCTGTCCCTGTCTGGCACACCGCTTTTCTGTGCACCGCCGGTTCCGCCACTGCTGCGAATGATCCCGCCGTACCCACTCTCCAAGGAGCCACAGAGCTAATGCTTTCAAACCCCGACGCCACGGTTCCCGCGGACGCCGTCAAGATGCCGCTTGGCGCCCGTCGACTCGTGCTCATCGGAGGACTTTGCATTCCGGTAGGGCTGGTTGCCGGCCCATACCTCTTTGGCCTTCAGCTGGTTGCCGTGGCGGGTGTCGTGGCTGTCGCCATTGCCCTGTCTTATCGGCGGGGCCAGTCCTGGTTTTCGCGCTGGTCCTGGCTGACAACGGCAGCCGGTGCGCTGTGGGTGATCGCAACGGTGGCTTACTGGCTGAGCATCATGGCTGCTGTGGACGGTTCGTCGTCGCCGTCCAGCTTTCCCACGGTGCTGTTCTACAGCGGTATGGCGGCCCTGGCAGTCATGGTTTTCGGCACCATCGCGGGTTGGACCTCACGTTTGGTGTCCGGTCGACGCTCCGTGCCCACGGCACGGTAGCGCGCCCGAACCCGCCGGCCCCGGGCACGTGGCCCGGAGCCGACGGGCGGGGCGGAATACTCGGCTGGTTCGCCGGTTCGCCGGTTCCGCTACGCTCCCGAGGTTTTGTCCCTGCGCCTGCGTGCAATGAAGAAGACAGCGGCTGCGACGGCCAGGATCGCTGCCGCAATGCCAACGGCCATGGGGGCGTTGTCATCGTTGGGTTTTATCTGCTCCGGCGCCGTTTGCGCGGCCGGGGCCGCGGCGTTGGAGGCAGTGCTCGCGGCCGGGGTTGGCGTCGCAGATGGTGTGGCGGTGACGGCTTGGGCGGGGTCCTGGACGGTGAAGGAGTAGTTGCCCTCGATGGGGTGGCCGTCGGAGGAAACCGTCCGCCAAAGGACTTTGTACGCCCCGTTGCTTCCGCCGGCTATGGTCGTGGAGATGGTCGGGCCGTCCACGGTGACCTTGCCGTCACTGAGTGTCTTGCCCGTCTCGTCGGTCACGGTGATGACGCTGAGATTGAGCTGTGTGGCATCCATGGGCGGCTCCGAGAGGATCAGGGAAACGGTACCCGGGGCTGTGGTGATAGTGGTGTCCTTGGCCGGGACAGTGGATTCCAGGGCGTCGTGGGCCATTGCCGGCGCTGCGGCGAAGGCCGGGATGAGGATGGCCGCGGCAAGCGCCAGGCGGACGCGGACGCGTCGTTTGTTGTTGCGGGGATTCATGGGACTCTGCGATTCTGCTCGTTGAGAAAGGTTCAGTGTGCTCGGTGCGCGCCGGTGACACCCTAAGCCAATGCCTGGTGCGTGGCGGCGGACAGGTTCCGGGGAGGCCCCCGGGCCGGTGGCCGGGCCTGCCTGTTCCGTCGCAGATGGATGGTCTCCGTGCCGGTGACCGGCAGGCTGGGACATGCCCGGAGCTTTGATGGTTTGAGCAGGCCCAGCAGGGGGCGCAGCCAGGCGGCCAAGGCCCACAAAGCCGACTCGCCCCGTGCCATCAGAAGAGCGGTGGCGAGGATTGCGGCGACATGCAATCCGAGCATTCCGGGGCTGGCATCGGAGCTCAGATGTTCGTGCGGGACAACCCCGTGCCCGCTGCCCGGGCCGGCTGCCATTCCGAGGTGGTGGGACAGGCCGGGCCTGGGCGTTCCGGCGCCTGCCAAGGCTGAGAACGCCAGGTGCAGCGCAGCCTGGGATGCGCCCAGATATACGGCCAGAAGGGGCACTGTCATCTTTCTGCCGGTCAGCATTATCGCCGATAGGGCAATAACGGCTGTCAGTGCTGTCATGACAGGGAAAGCAGGCAGTTCACCACCGGCCAGCAAGTGCGCCGTTGCGGCCAAGGCAAGGACCGTGACCGCAACGGCCGCGGCCCGCGGAATGCGGAACGGTGCACGCGCAGCAGTCATCGCACACCGTTCCTTTCAAGAGATGGATTCCTTTTTACGTTGCGTAGAAGCTTGGGTCAGGGTAAAGCCCACGGCGATGTATCTGTCCCGGGAGAGTCTGTTACTTGGCGGCGTCCGCGAGCAGCTGCCGGAATTGCTCCTTGGTTTCAAGGGTGAGCATCTTCCCGTTCAGGAAGAACGTCGGCGTTCCCTTGACGCCCAGAGCGGTGCCATCTGCGATGTCCTTCTTGATCCGTTCCTTGGTCTTGTCGTCGGCCACGGCCGCGTCGTACGCGGTCAGGTCCAGCCCGAGTTCTTCAGCGAACGTGCGGAACAGAGGCGCCTGGGACTCGGTCTTCTCGCCCCATTGCGGCTGGGTTTCGAACATTTTGGCATACATTTGTTCGTATTTGCCCTGCTGGGCTGCGGCTTCGACGGCAAGGGCTGCGGTGGCTGAATTGCGGTGCGCAGGCAACGGGAAGTAGCGGTTGACGAAGGTGATCCGGTCCCCGAATTCCTTCTTCAGTTCTTCGACCACGGGTTGGGCGGCGAGGCATGCTTCGCATTCGAAGTCCAGGAACTCAACGAGTTGGGCTTTTTCGGTGGCCGGGGAGGTGACGCGGTGGCTGTCTTCGCGGACCAGTTGGGCTTCCGCGGCCGGCGTCGGGGCCGCGGGGGCTGGTTTGTTCAGCGTAAAGACCGTGTACCAGATCACGCCAACGGCGACGAGGACGGCCAGTAGGACCCAGATGAAGACCCGGGTCTTCTTCGCGGTGTCCATGGGCGGGGGAGGGGTTTTGGTTGTGCTCATCAGTGGTGGATGCTTTCCTGGTCGCGGTGGGCGGCTGGCTCTATTTGGAAGGTGGAGTGTTCGACGCTGATGTCGAAGTGCTGGGCCACGCAGGCCTGCAGATCCGCCAGGATCGTGGCGGCATGCCCGTCGGTCATGCAGTTGTCCTCCACGGTGACGTGGGCGGAGAGGACCGGTGTTCCGGAGGCCACCAGGGTGGCGTGGAGGTCGTGGACGTCGATGACGTGGGGCAGCGCCAGGATGTGCTCGCGCACCTTGGCCAGGTCCAATCCCTTGGGGGTGGATTCCATGAGCACGTTCACGGTGTCACGGAGCAGTTTAAGTGTGCGCGGGATGATCAGGACGCCGATGAGCAACGACACGAGGGCATCGGCCTGAAGCCAGCCGGTCACGGCGATAATGATGGCTGCCGCGATGACGGCCACGGAACCGAGGGCGTCATTGAGCACCTCCAGGAAGGCCGCCTTCATGTTGAAGTTGTGATTCCGTCCGGAAGCGAGAATAAGAAGGCCGATCGCGTTACCGGCCAGCCCGATGATGCCGAACCAAAGCATCGTGGACTCGCCAATTTCCGGGGGCTCGAAGAACCGGCGGATGCCTTCAACGATGACGAAGCCCCCGACCGCGAGCAGCAGGGCCGCTTGTCCGGCGGCGGCGATGATTTCGGCACGCTTGTAACCCCAGGTGCGCGTCAGCGTGGCTGGCTTCAACGCCAATGATGCGGCGATGAGCGCTATCAGCAGCCCTGCCGAGTCGGTGAACATGTGGCCGGCATCTGCCAGCAGCGCCAGACTGCCGGTCAATACGGAGCCGATTATCTCTGCAATCATGACCGTGAAGGTGATGGCGAAGACGGTGATGAGTTTGCCGCGGCGGGCCGTTGCCGCGGCGGCGTGGTCGTGCTCGTGACCGCTCATGATCGGACCTCCAGGGTGTCGGGAGAAGCCAGGGAGCCTGCAGTGGTGTCCTGGGCGCATTCGGGTTCGGCGCAGCCGCAGATCGTATCGACTGTCAGGATGGTACCGAGCAGATCCTCCAGTGCGTGCGCCAGTTTGGCGTCGGAGAGTTCGTAGCGGACACGCCTTCCGACCGGCTCCGCGGCGACCAGCCCGCAGTCGCGCAGGCAGGCCAGGTGGTTGGAGAGGATCTGGCGGCTGACGCCAATGCTGTCGGCCAGATCCGACGGGAACGCCGGGCCGTCTTTGATCTGCAGCAGGATCGCGGCCCGGGTGGGGTCCGCGAGGGCTTTACCGAACCTGGCCAGAACGTCAATCGTGGAAAGGATGCGCATACCCGCAATGATACAGAAGTCTGTGGATTCAGAATATGCTGAACTTAATAGGGGTGCGGGACTGTCCGGACTAGGCCTGGCCACCACGGCCCCTTGTGTCACGTTCCTCGAGGCGGGCGAGCATGGCGTTGTAGGCATCCAGGTCAGCGTCGTTGGTGCGTGCGGCCGCCCGGTCGCTGCGCCGTGTTTCGCGGGCATCGGAGCGTGACCACATGACGGCCACGCCGATGGCGATCAGCAAGGTCGGGACCTCACCGATACCCCAGGTGATAGCGCCGGCCATTTGCTGGTCCTCCAAGGGCGGCGCTCCCCACTCGCGGCCCAGTTCCGTAAACCACTCCGGCTGGATCAGGGTGGTCGAGCCCATCAGGGTGACACCAAAGAACGCGTGGAAGGCCATGGTGGCCAAAAGGAGCAGCAACCGCAGAGGATACGGCGCCCGGCGCGGGATCGGGTCGGTGCCGATCATCGACAGGACGAACAGGTAGCCGGTGATCACGAAATGGACCGTCATAAGTTCGTGCCCGGCGTGTTCCCGGAGGGCAAAGCCGAACGCATCGGAGTAGTAGAACAAGACGATGGAACCGGCGAAATTGGCGGCAACGAAGAGGGGATGCGTCACGACGGCGGCCACCCGTGAATGAACCAGGACCATGATCCACTCACGTGGTCCGCGGGAACCGTCAGTCCGCGGCTTGAGCGCCCTGAGCGCCAGCGTCACCGGGGCTCCGAGGACGAGAAACACGGGGACGACCATGGTCAGGGCCATGTGATCGAGCATGTGTGCACTGAAAAGTATGCGCCCGTACACCGACGGCCCACCTGAGGTGAAAAACACCAGCGCCGCCAACCCAACGAGCCAGGCCAGGCTGCGTATCCACGGCCAACTGTCCCCGCGGCGGCGCAGACGCCGCGCCGCCCTCAGGTACAGGTAGGCGGCGAAGAGGGCGAAGGCGATCCAGAGCCAGTCCGGGCGCCACATGGTGAACCAGCGTTCGGGGGTCAGTTCCGGTGGCAGGAGGTATCCGGTGAGGACCTCCGCGGGGGTCAGGGCGGGACGGATGTCCTCCCCGGTTGGGGTGGGCGTGCGGCTCAGCGCTGCGGCGAGGCCGCTGACGGCGCCCATGATCAGCAGTTCGACCACGATGAACCGCCACAGCAGCCCGGTGGCCTGCCCGTTCCCGGACTTCACGCTCAAAGCCGGAATCAGTCGCTTCCGGTGCAGGAACCCGATCGCTCCCAAGACAATGGCGGCCACCGTTTTTGCCATGAGCAGGACGCCGTAGGGAGAGGCCAGCCCCGCGGGAATCTCGATGCGGATCGTGGCGTTGATGATTCCCGAGGCCACCACGAGGACGAAGGCAAAACCGGCCAGGGTGGAGAACCGCCCGAGGACCGCCGCGGTGTCTTTGCCCAGGGCTGTCCCGGCAACGCCCAAGGCAATGAGTCCACCGAACCACAGGCACACCCCGACCAGGTGAAGGCCGAGGGAGTTGATGGCTTGTTCGTGGTCGTTTCCGCCGGCCGCGTGGCCGATCAGCATCACCGGCACCAGGCCTGAGAGGGCCAGCAACGCGGCAGCGCCCAGGCCTGCGCTGGATCGGACACCGAAGGTCAGGGTGGCAACGACCGAGGAAATGATGACTACCCACAGCCAGGCCGCCCCGTTGGGAAGCTCCGTAATGTACGAGGTCAGTTGCGCGCCGAATTCGGGGCTGCCCGAGACGGGCACGCCGGCGATATCGGAGAAGCTGAACACCAATACCGCCAGGGCCGAAACGGTCCACGTCAGGCTCGCCACCGACGCCAGTACCATGATCCGGCTGAACGCCGGGTGCTCGTCGGCGGCAGCAATTTCCGACGCCGTCACCGCCGGCCCGGACCGGCCCGCACTTTTGCGGCCCCGCAGTACCGGGGGCACGATGAACGCCGCAAAAACCAGCGCACCGATGGTGGCTGCGGCCGCTATGTTCTGCAGGGTCTGGGCGACACCAAAGCCCCACCGGACCAAAGCGCCAGGATCGCGGGTCTCGGCGGGCAGGGTTCCTCTCCCATACGCCGTCGCCGCCAGCACGACAACCACGGCGATCACACCGGCCACAGCGAACGAGCGCAGTTTCGGCGATACTGCCGTGCTGCCGCCGGCAGCGGAGGCTTTCAAAGCCACAATGGTTCCTTAACGCAGGTCCGGACCTGGCTCCTCCAAGGCATCGGGGCCAGGCAGCGCAGGTGCATTCCAGCGCCATTCAAGATTATCTGTAGAGTTGTTCAGACGTTAATCGGTGGATGCCATCCGAGCCACGAAGGGCTCTCCCGCGGCCCCACCCGGCACGCCACAAGGCAAATGCGACGCATTAGCAAGTAAAGGTAGTCTTGATGAATGACCGGAACAGCACAGGCACTGCCGACACCGCCCGGCCAGCCGGGCAGCGAATGCGCCATCCGTTTGGTCGACGCCGAGAAGGTAGAGGCCGTCAGGTCCCGGATGCCCGCCGACTCGGACGTGACGGATCTCGCGGTGATCTTCGGGCTGCTCTCGGACCCTGGACGGGTAAGGATCCTCATCGCCCTGCTCGAAGGGGAGATGTGCGTGTGCGATCTAGCTGCCACCACGGGGTTGAGCGAATCCGGCGTCTCCCATGCGCTGCGCCTGCTGCGCGGCCCCCGCGTGGTGCAGGTCCGTCGCGCCGGCCGCATGGCCTATTACTCACTGGCCGACTCCCACGTGCGCATGCTGCTGGATCTGGGCCTCACACACGTCGGACACGCCGGACAGGACCGGCTGACAATGGTCAGCAACAACTAGCGCAGGCCCTTGGCGTCACCGTCTCGTCCGGACGGCGGTACTGACATGGGCGACCCAGGAGTCGAAGGCCCGGTCTGGCTTCCCTCGCTGCCGCCGTCGCTGGGTGAGTACCTCGCCCCGAACCTGCAGCCTGTTCCGCTGATCCCTGCCTTGACGCTGCTGGCAGCTGCCTTCTACCTCGCTGGTGCCATCCGCCTCTGGCGGCAGGGCCGGCACTGGTCCCCGGTCCGCACTGCATCCTTTTTGTTCGGTTGCCTGGCGATCATTATCGTCATGGGAGCCGGCATCGAAGGGTACGGGCTGCGGATGTTCTCCATCTTCATGTTCCAGCAACTGACCCTGATGATGGCCGTCCCGCCGCTACTGGTCATCGGATCCCCTGGGACCTTGCTGCTGCGGGCAACCCCGCACGGCCGGGTCGGCCGGCCGGTCCTGAAGGCTGCCCTCTGGGGTCTGCGCTCCCGCTGGGGCCGGCTGGCCATCCACCCGGCCTTCATGGTGCCGCTGTTCCTGCTCAGCTTCTACGGCGTCTACTTCTCCGGGCTCGCGGACCTGCTGCTGCCCACCTGGTACGGGCACGTCGGCCTGGAACTGTTGTTCCTTGCAGCCGGGATCCTGTTCACGGTGCCACTGATTTCCGCGGACCCGCTGCCGACCAGGCAAACACACTTCGGCCGGATGCTGGACATCTTCGCTGAGATGCCCTTGCACGCCTTTTTTGGGGTTGTCATCATGATGGCCACAGCCCCCATGGTCAAGTTCTTCGCCGCACCGCCGGAAAGCTGGAACGTGGATCCCATGCAGGACCAGGGCCTGGCCGGCGGCCTGGCCTGGTCTTACGGGGAACTGCCAGGGGTGCTGCTGCTGATGTTCATCCTCGTTCGGTGGCAACGGGAGGAGGCCCGCGGATGGGTCAAGGCGGACAAAACCGCGGCCGTGGCGGGCGACCCGGATCTGGACGCCTACAACGAATACCTGCGCCAGCTGGCCAACCGTCCGGTGCGCCGCCGATGACCACTAATGGCTCCGCGGCCCCTGCCCGCACCGAAAAGAAAACCCACCCCACCCCGCCCCCGCTGGGAGCCGTTGGCATGCTGCGCTGGGCCTGGACCCAGCTGACCAGCATGCGCACGGCTCTGTTCCTGCTGCTTTTGTTGGCCATCGCCGCTGTGCCGGGATCACTCTTCCCACAGCGCCCAGCCAACCCCTCGCTCGTCACTCAGTACATCAAGAACCGCCCGGACTACGGCCCGGTCCTGGACGCCTTGCAGCTTTTCGACGTCTATTCCTCGGCCTGGTTCTCCGCCATCTACATCCTGCTGTTCATCTCCCTGATCGGCTGTGTGGTTCCGAGGGCCCGAGCCCATTACAAAGCCATGCGTTCGCACCCCCCGCGTACCCCGAAGCGACTCTCCCGGCTGCCGGAGTACGGAACCCTGGAGCTGCCGGCGGACGCCGGGATCCCCGCCGCGGCCGCCATCGCCGACGCGGCCGCTGCGCTGAAGAAGCGCGGCTACCGGGTCCAGGTCAGGGACCAGGACGGAGCTTTGCCGTCACTGGGTGCCGAGCGCGGCTTCCTGAAGGAAGCCGGGAACCTGGTGTTCCACACCTCGCTGATCGGCGTTCTGATCTGTTTGGCCATTGGCGGGCTGTTCGGGTTCCGCGGACAGAAGATCCTGATCGAAGGCGATACGTTCGTCAACACGCTCGTGGGCTACGACAACTTCGCGCCCGGAACCAACTTCCAGTCCTCGTGGTTGGAGCCGTTCACGATCACGTTGGACACGTTCGCGGTCCGCTTCGACAGGGAGTCCAGCAGGCAGTTCGGCCAGCCCATCGATTTCACCGCCCAGCTAAGAACCCGGGATGCGCCCGACGCGGCTCAGGAACCCCGAACGCTGAAGGTCAATGACCCTGTCTATTTCGGGGAGGTGGGCGTCTTTTTGGTCGGCAACGGCTACGCCCCGGTCATCACTGTGCGGGACGGCAACGGCGACACGGCATTCAGTGGCCCGGTCGTGTCCATCCCGAACGACGGGGTCTACACCTCAACGGTTGTCGTCAAGGTTCCTGATGCCCGTCCGGCGCAATTGGGTTTCGTGGGATTCTTCCTGCCCTCCGCCATCAAAAATGATGAAGGGGTCGCTTACAGCTTCGACCCGGACCCGCTGAACCCCCAACTGAACCTGAACTCCTACTACGGGGACCTGGGCCTGGACGACGGTGTGCCGCAGAATGTCTACAACCTGGACGTGAAGGATTTGACCCAGCTTAACGGGCGGGAACTGCCCGCCAAGGGCATCACCTTGACTCCGGGTGGCACGTACACGCTGCCCGAGGGCAAGGGAAGTATCAGCTTCGATGGCCTCAAACGCTACATCGGTGTGGACATCCGCAGCACCCCCGGACAGACCGGCGTGCTGGTCTTTTCGTTGATGGCCGTCGCGGGCCTGATGGCTTCGTTGTACGTGAACCGTCGGAGGGTCTGGGTTCGTGCCGGCGCCCACGAGGACGGGCGGACGATGGTCGAATACGGTCTTCTGGCACGGGGCGAAGACCATCGCCTGGCCGCCGAGGCGACGGCCATCCGCGCACTGCTGGCCGGGCAGTGGCAGCTCCAGGAGGGCCCCGGTGGCGTATAGGTTCCTGCTGTCCTGGCGTTGGGCCGGTTTCCTGATGGTCGCGGCACTGTTTGCCGCCGCGTGTATTGGACTGGGAAACTGGCAGATGGATCGCCGGAACCAGGCCGTGACCGAGATCCGCAGGGTCCAGGAGAACTACGACAAATCCCCTATGCCGTTCAAGGATGCCCGTCCTTATTTTGACGTCGCCGACCCTGAGGCGAAATGGACGACCGTATCCGTGACTGGCCGGTACCTTGGGCAGGACCAGAGAATCGTCAGGAACCGGCCGAACAATTCCGCCGCCGGATACGAGGTATTGGTCCCGTTCCGGGTGAGCTCCGGTGAGACGATCGCGATCAACAGGGGATGGCTGCCGATCGGCAATGACCGGCCCGGATACCCCGACACCGTGCCTGGCCCGCCGACCGGCGAGGTTACCGCGGTCGTCCGGATCAAACCGTCCGAACCTGATCTTGGCCGTGACGCACCCGAGGGCCAGCTGGCCAGCATTGACCTGTCCTATTACGGGAAGCAACTCGATTACCCGCTCATGAGGGGCAGCTACGGGGTGATGGCCTCGGAGTCCCCACAGCCGGCCGTGGCCCCCCAGCAGCTCGCCGCGCCGGCGGTCAAGGAAGGGTCGAACCTGTCCTACGCCCTGCAGTGGATCACGTTCGGGATCCTGGCCTTCGTCGGATTTGGATACATGGCACGGCAACAGGCCCGGATCGGTCGCGAGGAACGCGACATGCCGGACGACGTGGCGGACCCGGTTGAAGCCCTTCAGCAGCCCCGGGCGACATCCCGACCCAAGCGCTCCGGCTCCGAAGAAGAAGACGCGCTTCTGGACTCCATGGGACTCTAACCCCCCGGCCTGGGCAAGGATGACAGCGGCAACCAGGCCGTCACGCCGTCACCGTGAGGAGCGTGCCCGCCTGGTTGTCCGGGCCGATCCGTTGCCGCGGAAACACCGTCCCTTTGGGGAACCATCAGGATCCCTTGCTGGCCCTCGCGTACACCTCAGCACGGGGCAATCGACACAGCTCTGTGCCCGGCACGCCCGGGACCGGAACCATCCGGATGTGGGGTTCGTTGGTGCCATTAGCTGCTCATCTGAAGATACGCACCTATGTAGCTTGGCTTGGGCTGCGAGAAGCGAGACCGGGACAGGCACCAGCGCCCACGCCGCGCACGTAGTGTCACGAAATTGTAACGATGAGGCTTTGCGGCTACTATTAGTTCAGGTTTTTCTGTACTAAAACCCTTGATGCCGCACGCTCAGCCCCGCCGGTGGCATCAAACGACTATCCCTTTTACGGCGGGGGTGGAGGACCCAGAATCGGCAGCCAGCCTGCCTTGGGGTGAAGCCGCGATGTCGGTGGTCAGATGGCCACCGGGGTGCGGCCGGGTATTTCCTTGGCCCGAACCCGACAGCTAACTTCGCAGGCGAACCGAAAGGATCCCCCTTGTCTTCCTTATCCCCCCATGGCCGCCGCCGAAAACCAACCTCCGGTCCCTTGCTTCGCGCGGCCGCCCGGACGACTTCCCGGGTTACGCCGCAGCACCGGGGTGTGCCGGCTGCCGGGCCGCGCGTGAGCCGACGCAAACAGGTCACGGCTGCCGCCACGCTGAGCGTCGCCGCGATTCTGACCGCTTCTCTAACGGCCGCCCACGCCGGACCGGCCCCCGCCGGAGCCGGCCCCGTTGTGCAAGCCTCAGCGGCGAAAGCTTCCATTGCGCCGGTTCAGGCCTCTGCCGGGGCGTCCATCAGCTATGAACGGCCCGCTGTCACCACCGAGCAGGCGCCGTTGCCCGTGCCCGCCAAGACCCAGGGTGCCGCCGCGGGCACGGCATCTCCGACGGCTGTCTCCCCCGCACCGGCTGTTGCCCCCGCTGCTTCCTCTGCCCGGCTCGGCGCGCCGCTGGCCAGCATGTCCGTCACGTCGCCGTTCGGTATCCGCTCCAGCCCGATCAGCGGCTCCGGGGAACTGCATACCGGACTGGACCTCGTGGCAGCGTGCCAGACCGCGGTGTTCGCCGCAGGCAATGGAACGGTCGTGGAGGCGGGTTGGTCACCCTATGGGGGCGGAAACAGGATCGTGGTGGACCACGGCAACGGCTTGAAGAGTACGTATAACCATCTGGCGTCCATCGAAACCTCTGTCGGGGCGACCGTGGCCGCCGGCCAGCGGCTCGCCGCGGCCGGGACCACCGGAGCCTCCACCGGCTGCCACCTGCACTTCGAGGTGCTTTTGAACGGTCAGACAGTGAATCCGCAGGGCTGGATGTGACCCTGGAGGGCGGCACCACTCACCTCGAAGAGGCGCGGCTTGTCGATCGAAGGGCACGCGGCTAACCGATGATCGGTCGCTCTTCGGGAAAGTGGTACAGCTGGCTGCGCTGGCGCAGGGCCAGTGCCGCGGCCAGGGTGACAGTGCCGACACGGCCGGCGAACATCAGTGCCGAGAGCACGTACACCCCGGAGGGCGGCAGTTCGGCACTGAGGTTGGTGCTCAGTCCCACGGTGGCGAAGGCCGAGATGGTCTCGAACAGTACCCTGTCAAGGGAGGCCCCGCTGATCTGCAGGAGCAGGAAGGCGGCGACGGAGACGAGGGTTGCTCCGGCGACGATCACCGAGATGGCCACCCGCATGGTGCCTTGGGGGATGGTGCGGCCGTAGACCTTCACGTCGGCATCGCCGCGTGCTTCGGCCACGATGGCCAGGAACATGACGGCGATGGTGGTCACCTTGATGCCGCCGGCCGTGGACGCCGAGCCACCGCCTGCGAACATGAGCGCGTCGGTGAGGAGCATCGTGGTCGATTCCATCTGGTTCTGGTCCACCAGGTTGAACCCGCCCGAGCAGGTCATGACGGAGGCAAAGAGCGAATGGATGACCTTCTCCCCGCCCCTAAGTTGCCGATGGTCCGGACGTTGTCCCATTCCTTGACGGCCCACAGGACCGTGCCTGCGCCGAGCAGGATGAGGGAGACCTGGATGGTGAGCTTGGTGTGGAGGTTCCACTTCTTCCAGTTGAGCCCGTTTTGCTGGAGCACCATGACCACGGGGAAGCCGAGGCTGCCCAGGAAAACGCCCAGCATCAGCGGAACCAGGATCCAGAGGTCGGTTTCATAAGGGACGATTCCGTCGGAGTGCGGTGTGAACCCCGCGTTGTTGAAGGATGAGATGGAGTAGAAGACGCCGTGCCACACGGCCTGCCAGAACGGTTCGCCCAGGACCAGGAAGCGGGGGGTCAGGGCCAGGGCCAGTACCGCTTCGATGACCACGGAGGTCACGATGACGATCCGCAGCAGCGCACCAACTTCACCGAGCCTTCCGGCGTTGTTCATGGCTTCCTGGGCGATGAGCTTGCCGCGCACGCCCAGGCGCTTGCTGACCATGAGGGCCAGCA
The DNA here is from genome assembly GCF_017357425.1 of Arthrobacter sp. D5-1. NCBI lineage: Bacteria > Bacillati > Actinomycetota > Actinomycetes > Micrococcales > Micrococcaceae > Arthrobacter > Arthrobacter sp. D5-1. The sequence continues at coordinate 293,282 of NZ_CP014572.1, forward strand.
ACGAGGCCAGGGTCAAGGTACCGAGTCCTCCAACGAAGATGCCCACCAGGATGACGAGTTGGCCGAAGAAAGACCAGTGCGTGGCCGTTGATACCACGGTCAGGCCGGTGACGCACACGCTGGAAACGGCCGTGAACATGGCCTGGTGTAAGGGTGTTCGCTCGCCGGACGCGGCGGACGCGGGCAGGGACAGCAACCCGGTAAAGAGCAGAATCACCACCACAAAGGCGCTGAAGGCGAGGCGGGCCGGGGAGGTGTTGGCGATGTTGTCGATGAGGTCGCGCAGCCCGGTCAGGATTCCCGCTCCCTCGTGGTCCGGCGCACCGGGCCCGCGGGTGGCGGGCTTGGGCCTTGACTGGTTCCGGGCCATGGGCATTCCCTTGATTGGCGGGGCGATGAAGGTTTGGGGACTCTGGGGCCGGACGTTAGAGGTTCCACTTCGTGCAGGGCGGCCAGCGGCAGCGGGACTCCGGCCGCGTGCCCGGGGTCTTCCTAGAACCCGGAGGTGCCAATGAACACGTGTAGGAAGGCGAAGAAGATGGTCGCGGCGGCGGCCACGTAGAGCAGGGCCGTGATGATCCAGCCGGACTCGGCCACGATGCGAGCGGCCCGGGCGGGTATCTTGATGATTCCGTGTGTGAGGTTCCGGGCCGTGACCCAGACGAAGAGGGGAATCATCGCCGCCCAGACGATCATGCAGAAGGGGCAGAGGATGTGGATCGAGTACAGGGCCTGGGACCACAGCCACACAACAAAGGCAAAACCAAGCGTGACGCCGGCTTGGAGCCCTGCCCAGTACCAGGGCGCGAAGGTGGCTCCGGAGAGCAGTGCCATGCCGGTGGTGATGATGACAGCGAACGCCACGATCCCGATGAACATGTTGGGGAAGCCGAACACTGAACTCTGCCAGGTCTGCATGACCTGGCCGCAGGAAATCCACGGATTGACGTCGCAGACGGTTTGGTATCCGGGGTCTTTGAGTACTTCGAGTTTCTCCAACACCAAGGCGCCGGATGCCAGCCAGCCGATGACCCCGGTGATGAGCAGGAGCCAGCCAAGAGGCTTCTCACGGGTCAAACGGGGAGACTGCGGTGCGATGGATCCGGCAGCTTTCACGGTCGCAGTGGGTGGTGGGGTGATGGTCATGGGGAGGGAGTCCTTTGGGTCGGATTCATGGTGGGCCTTGTGTTCAGGATCCGGTCGCGGCGGAGGTGATCAGTGCTTTCAGGGTTCCTTTTTGGGAGACTCCGAGGATCCGGGCACTGACGCGGCCTTCTGTGTCGAGCACGAGGGTGGTGGGTACCGCGCGGGGCGGGACGTACTCTGTCATTGCCAGCAGAACACCGCCGTCGCTGTCATCTATGCTGGGATACTGCACGTTGAAGGTCCGTTCGAAGGCTGCCGCAGTTGCGGCATCGTCGCGGACGTTGACCCCGAAGAACAGCACGCCCTTGTCCTTGAATTCGGTGTGGAGGGCGGCCAGGTCCGGCGCCTCGACCCGGCAGGGTGCGCAAGCTGCATACCAGAAGTTGAGGACCACGACCTTGCCGGCCCAGTCCTGGGCAGAAACCTTCTCGCCGTTGAAGAGCTGGCCTTCCAGGGAGACCCGGGACCCGCGTGATGCGGGTGGGTATTCGTTCACGGACCCGTCGCCGGCGATGTAGTTCTTGTCATCTCCGGCCTTGGCCTGCTCAGCCAGATCGTCCTGGCCTGCACAGCCGGCGAGGGCGATTATTGCCGCGCCCAGGCCCAGGACGGTGCGGCGGCGGGGTCGCCGGTGCGCTGGTGGTTGACTGCTCATGAGGTTGTCCTTGCTTTTCGTATCAGAGGTCCGGAGTGGACGTGCCTAGACGGGCATCAGGAACGTTCCGGCAAGGTTCTGCAGTTGGTAGATCCATTGCACCCACAAGCCGGACACCATCAGCACGCCCAGAATGATGAGCATGACGGCGCCGCCGATGTTCACGGCCCTGATGTGCCTGCGCACCACGGCCAGGACCTTTGATACCCAGTTCAGGCCCAGGGCCACGAAGACGAAGGGGACGCCCAGGCCAAGGCAGTAGACAAAGGCCAGCAGGGCCCCGCGCCAGGCGCTTCCTGCGGTGACGCTCAGGCTGAGGACGGCGCTGAGTGTCGGGCCCATGCAGGGGGTCCAGCCCAGGCCGAAGACGATTCCGAGCAGCGGTGCACCGGTGAGCCCGTTGCGGCCGGGGAGCTGGAATTTCCGGGTTTGTTGGAGCCAGGAAAACCGTCCGAGCAGCACCAGTCCCATGAGGATGACCACGATCCCCAGGCCCCTCATGAGGGGGTCCTGCCAACGGATCAGCCATGACCCGATGGCTCCGAAAGCCGCCCCGTACAGGGTGAACACGGCACCGAAGCCCAGAATGAACAGTGCAACGCCGGTAAGGACACGTCGTCTGTTGCGCGGTTGGGTCGGGTCCGTAAGCCCGGAGACGAAGCCCAGGTAGCCGGGAACCAACGGAAGAATGCAGGGCGAGAGGAAGGACACCAGGCCTGCCACGGCTGCCAGGGGCAGTGCCAGGACCAGGGCGCCGGAGGTCACCGTCGAGGCAAAGTACTCACCGATGTCCACCGCTCAGGGCCTTTCTTCCGAGGCCCGGGCAGGGGTGCGGATGGATCCGAGTACCAGCAGGCCGACTCCACCGGTGATGAAGACATCGGCAAGGTTGAAGGTCGGGAACCATCCGGTGTGCAGGTAGTCAACGACTCCTGCCCCGTCCATCCGGTCCACCAGGTTCCCGACGGCGCCGCCGAGCAGGAGGGCCGCTCCGGCCCGGGACATCCGGTTGAATCCGGGAGCCGCCCGGTACAGGTAAACGGCCAGCACCGTCACGATTGCTGCGGTCGCGGCGACGACAATCCACGGGGATAAGGTGGCGCCAAGGCTGAACGCGACACCGGTGTTGTACGCGAGCCGGAGATTAAATACCCCGTAGTCAAGGACTCGGCCATCAGCCATCGTGATCACGACGATGGACTTGACCAGCAAGTCGCCCAACGCCAAACCAGCGACAGCCAGCGCCATTGCGGCACGCACCGGGAGCAAGGTCTTGGTTTCCTGGCCCCTCACGCCTCCTGACCTGACTCGAGCATGGCTGCCAGCAACGACCCAAAAGCCGGCACTCCTGCCATTTTTCCAGCGGAAGGGTATACGCGGCAGCTCACTGCGGGAACTGGGACCACCGGAAACAGATCTTTTCCGGCGGCGATAAACGACGAAGAACCCTGAAAGCCCAGTTCCTGCGCATCGCGCTCAGAGGTGACGACACGGACACGTAGACGCTTCACCGGCAGCCCCGCAGCTTCCAGGGCGCTGCGAAACAGACTCAGCGCCGGGACAGTATTCGGACAGCCCTCAATGACCCGTAGTTCGTAATCGGTCATGGCCTAGCCGTTCCTCCCGAGCGAAGCCGGAGCCGGACGGACCGGATCGGTGTCGAGCGGGCCGTCAAACGGCAGGCCAGGCACTCCTCCGCCGGGAGCGCAGCAGGCAGGGTCCACAGCCAGAACGACGCCCAAAAGGTCAGTGATGGCATGGCCCAGCCTGGCATCGGCTAGCTCGTACCGCATCCGCCGCCCGTCCGGGACTGCCACTACCAATCCGCAGCCGCGAAGGCAGGTCAGATGATTGGACATGCTCTGCCGTGAAACCGACAGCGACTCAGCGAGGCCGGACGGGTAGCCCGGAGCTTCGGAAAGTGCCAGCAGAATCCTGGCCCTGGTGGGATCCGAGACCGCGTAGCCGAACCGTGCGAGCACCGGGGCGTGCGTGAGGGTTTCCATGATCCAAAATTACATTCATCGATGTATCCACGCAATTATGTACCTTCGCCGGTCAGGCCCAGAGGGCCGCGGTCAGGCCTGGACGAGCAGCCCCGTGGCAAACATAATGCCAAGGCCGAGGATGATACCGGCGCTGCCCAGCGGGGTGAGTACCTTGCCGGTGCGGTCCTTCATCATCGGCAGGATCTTGAGCGCGACCTGGGCGACGGCTCCCGCTCCAAGCCCCAGAAGGAACGCCGAGAGTGCGGGCTGGGTGACGGTGGCTCCGATGAGAGCACCGGCGATGGCGGGTGCTCCGGCGATCAAGCCGAGTACCGCGAGCCGGCCCAGGCGTGCGGGTTCCTTGGCCAGCGGTGTGACGATCGCGAGGCCTTCGGTGGTGTTATGGATGGCGAAACCGACAATCAGCGTCGCCCCGAGGGCCAGCGATCCCACCGCATACGCGGAGCCGATCGCCAACCCTTCGCCGAGGTTGTGCAGACCGATGCCGATGGCGATAAGCAGGGCCAACCGACGCGGCGGCAGGGCTGCGGGCTGTCCTGTGCTGCTCAGGTCTTGGTGCCGGCGCATCCATGCATCGGTGCCTTCGAGCACCAGGTACGCGACGAGGGCGCCAAGGAACACCACCAGGGGTCCGCCGAACGCACCGCTCCCGGTGACGAGTTCCATGCCTTCAAGGGTGGCGTCGATGGCGAGGAAGGCCAGGAGCCCGACCGTGACACCGAGCAGGAGCCGGATCCAAGAGGCGGAGGAGCGGCGGATGAACGGCATCCACAACATGCCCAAAGCCACCGGGATCACGCCGACGTAGATTCCGAGCAGCGTCATCAGTCCGAAGAACGAGGTGCCGCGTTCAGGGCTGAGTGCCGCTGCGCCGACGGTAATGGGGATCTTGCCGCCGATGGAGGTCACGAGGGCGATCTCGTAGGGGTCCCCGTCCACCCAGTGGTAGCTGATGGTCAGCGTCGTTGTTTCGAGCGGGGCCATGGTTTCGCGGGTCTGGGTGAAGCCCGCGTAGTAGTCCGAGACATTCACCTGGGCGATGGTGACAGGGTCCGGGCCTTCGTTGCGGGCAGTGACCTGGATCTGGCCGGGCAGGAAGCGGACGTCTTCGACGGCGATCTCTTCCTTGGGCGGGATGCCTTCTGACAGCTTCGCCAACCCGGGTCCGTTCAGTAGGGCGAACACAGCCATCAGGACAACGATAAGGACCAGCGGCCCCAAGCCCAGCAACCAGCCGGGCGCCGACGGTCGCCTGCCGCCGGGCGGGGTGGGTGGAGTTGTTGTCGTGGCTTTTTCCTCGATGCTCATGCCGGGCTCACCTCGAAGAAGCCCATCCAGCCGAGTTCGGCGAACTCGGTCTTGTGGGCGTGGAACATGAATTTGCCGGGGTAAGGGAACCGGATTTCCACGATGCCCCGCTGGCCCTGCACCTGCGAAATGGTGTCCGTGAACTCGCTCGGCGTCAGCATGGTCCCGGTGGGGTAGTAGTGGAAGAAATTGCCATGCACGTGGAAGGAATTGATGGGGTCGTACTCGAGCACGTTGATCAGGTGGATCCGCACCAGCGCGTTCTGCTTCACCTGCACGGGGAAGTCCATGAAGTGGAACGGCAGGCCGTTGACGGAATAGAACTCGTTGTCGTCCCCGCCATCGGTGTTGTAGCCGTTCATCACCATGACCATCTCGTCATCGGCCGCCGGCCGCCCCTCTTTGGGTTCGATGATGAATCCGCCATAGAGGCCTTTGGCGATGTGGGGTGCCAGCGGTGACTGGTGGCAATGGTAGAGGTGGGTTCCGAAAGGTGTGGCGTCGAATTCGTAGGTAAAACTCTGCCCCGGCGCGATGGAGCCGGCGCCGATGCCGGGCGTGCCGTCCATTTCCGCACGGTGGACGCCGTGGAAGTGCATGGTGTGCGGGTGCGCTCCGGCATTGGTGAAGTGGATGCGCAGCAAGTCTCCTTCCCGCGCCCAGAGCGTGGGCCCGGGGATCCGTCCGTTGTAGCTCCACCCCGGGAAGGTCACTCCGGGCGCGATCTCGAAGTCCTTATCCACGGCCACGATGTCCCACTCCCGCAACGTCCGTCCGTCCGGAAGGGTGCTGGTCTTTCCCCTGTCGAAGTCCCGCAGGATAGCGGTGGGGTCGATCCCGGCCCGGCCGACCGGGACGGATCCGCCTGCGAAGCCGGCGTGGCCGGCATGGCTCATGGAAGTGGCGCCAGCCGCAGGAGGAGTAGTGGCCGCGGCCGGGCCGCCGGTGGATTCTCCACGGGCGGTGCTCTGAGCGGGAGTGCCGTGACCGGAGTGCGGTCCCGTGCCGCCGGTCTGGGCCTCAAGAGGTACCAGTGACGAGAAAGCCGGCACTGCGGCGAGGGCTGCGGCGCCGGAGATCATCGACCGCCGGCTAAGCAGCTTCTCCAGACTGAATTTCGGCACGCCGACTCCTATATTTCAACGCTGAAAACAATATTGTTAGCCAAGGCTAACATTCTTGGCCGCGTCAAAGTAGCATGAAGCAATGCTCGTATCCGACCTGTCCACCTCAGCCCAGGACTACCTAAAAGTGATCTGGACCGCCACGGAATGGTCCGCAACCCCCATTACCGTCAGCGCCATAGCCGAACGCCTGGGGGTTCGCCCCCCCACAGTGTCGGACGGGATTAAAAAGCTCGCCGCACAGAACCTGGTCACGCACGCCCCCTACGGCAGCATCGAACTAACCACCGAGGGCCGCAAACATGCTGTCGCCATGGTCCGCAGGCACCGTCTTCTGGAGACCTTCCTCGTGCAGGTTCTCGGGTATGGCTGGGACGAGGTCCATGAGGAGGCTGAAATCCTTGAACATGCCGTATCGGACAAGCTCATCGAGCGCATCGACCAACGCTTGGGCCATCCCGCCCGTGATCCCCACGGCGACCCGATCCCCGCTCCCGAGGGGCAGCAGTACAAGCCAGTCGGGACCCAGCTCTCAGCCGCTGCAGCAGGCAGCACAGTGACCGTGACTCGTATTTCCGATGCTGACCCTGAACTGTTGCGCTACTTCACGGAACTGGGTCTTACGCCGGATGCAGAGTTGTCCATTCAGGAGCATCGGCGGTTTGCGGATCTCACCACGATCCGTCTCCGCGGCCAGGAGCAGAACATCGACCTGGGGGCTTCGGCGTCGGAGGCGATCTGGGTCGTAGCCGTCTAGGCAACTTGGGCGGCAATGGACGAGCCGGCTTTGCTGAGAAGCTTCATCCCGGATTGTGTGCTGTTGCCCGTTCCGACGTCGAGCCTCCCGTCCCCGGACGGTCTCTAGCTCACGTCTCAATCGGGCGGGGGCCAGTTGCGGCTACAGACCAGCCCGACACTGGCACAGTTTCCCTTCCACGGCCCAACGGCGTCAGGCACCGTCAGCGGGAAGGACACTGATACCGCTGCCCCTTGAAACGACGATGCAGTCCAGGACTCCTGGTGCACCAGCTGCCAATGGTCCGACTCGGAAACGGCACAGTCTCCGACGCAGACCGGCCGCGAGGACTGAGCCGTACCAGACACATCGTTGAGGACGCGTCTTCAACGATGTCAACTGCAGGAATGATGGTAGAGGCGCCCCGAATACCGGATAATCCCGCCGAGGGCTACTACGAATGGCAGAAGACCGAGGACGGCAAGAAGATTCCGAACTACCTGTTCTCCGAGAAGGAACCATTGCTCGGCTTCGCCGGCCTGTACGAGTTCTGGCCTGATCCCGCGTTGCCCGAGGATGATCCGGAACGGTGGCTACTGACCTGCACGGTCCTGACCACAGTCACCCAGGACGCTCTGGGACACGTCCACGACCGGTCCCCGGTCATCATCCCGCAGGACCGCTTCGCGGAATGGCTCGACCCTGACCTGACCGACAAAGCCGACGTCCAGCACTTGCTCGATTCCCTGCCGGAACCAACCCTGACGCCGCGGATCGTCAGCACGCGCGTCAACAGCGTTCGCAATAATGGTCCTGAGCTTATTGAAGCGGCTGAGTGATCGGGACCGACTCCTGAAAATCTTTCAATTTTCCCGTCACGATTGCCACTAAACGGGCACATATAGAGGGGCGGTGCATTCATTGGCCGTTAGGCTGGCCCCAAATCAGTTGACGTCGTGAAGGAGCGGATCGAAATGGCCAAAGGCAATGACAACGACCGGTACGTAGTCCCCAACAGCGATCGCGGTGGCTGGGACGTCAAGAAAGAAGACGCCAAACGGGTCTCTGCCCATGAACCCACTAAGAAGGCCGCCGAGAAGAGGGCCAAGGAAATTGTTGAGAACACCGGCGGCGGGCACGGCGAAGTGCGGATCCAGAACAAGAACGGGAAGTTCAGCGACAGTGACTCGGGATCCAAGAACGAGTCGCCAGCCAAGGACACCAAACACTAAGTCCCGCCAGGGCAAGAACGTCCCCGGAGCGATTCACGCTAGGGCGGCTCTGGTTATTGTCAGAGGTCACTGAGAGACTTCCTGTCAGGAAACCCTGACAGGAAGGCAGGAAGCCCATGGGCTGGACATCCAACGACTTCAAACATGAGGGCTGGGTGGCTGAGATTGCACCCGACGGACGGCTCTCAGGCAGTTCAACCGGTGCGGGAATACTCTTCCACGGGATAACCGGAAACTACCCGTCAGCAGGGGAGTTTTACCCCGATGAGGAGATCGTTCCTCATGACCTGATTATGAGCTGGCGTGGTGCCTGCACCTGTGGGTGGCAGGGAGAGCTGTGGGAAAGGGTGCTCACGCCTGAAGAGGCTGATTTCGCCTCCCGCAGAGAATACTGCCCTCCGGGGGGCGGAGCTTATGTTTCCGAACGTGTGGAGGATGCCGTTCAGGACGAGTGGATGATCCACATCGCACCGTCTGAAGCGATCCTTGGCGTGGAGGCTGCGGCGAGGGAGTACCGTCAGGCCGCGCACCGTCTGGATAAGACTGTCGCGGCCGCGAAAGCAGCGGGCGCTTCCTGGGCGGATATCGGCCACGCCGCTGGGATCAGCCGCCAAGCCGCTCACGAACGCTGGGCCGACAAGTAACCCTGCCTGGTGTCGGCCGGGTCTAGGGTGGGCAGTTCCATTCGGGCAGGCGTGCGTTGAGTTCTCTGATGCGGTGAGGGTATTGGCGCTTCTTTGCATGGACCCGTTGTCTGGCGACCCAACCGGCCAGTGCCCGTTCTTTGGGGTCCCAGGCGCTGCGGTGCGGGTGCCTTCCGTTCTCCTTGACCCATTCGATAAAGTCGGTGGCCCGCTTTTGCCAATGTCGTTCGACGTTGAGCGACATTCCGTCCAGCCACCCGGGGAAGGCGGCATCGAGCGTCCGAATAGCTTCTTTGGCGAGCAGGCCGCGCCTCTGTTGGTTCCGTAGAACCAACAGAACTCCTGCAAGGCGTTCGGCCTCGCTCCCGCTCGTGTCATCGGGGGCGGGCAACCTGCCATGTTTCTGAACATAGGCAGCTATCTGCTGCGCCGATTCGACGTAGGAGCGCCGTTCCTGCTCGGAAAACGTCTCACGCCATTCAGGCAACCGGGCATCGAGCTCACGCACGCGAGCCGGGAAGCGTTCCCGGCGTGCGTCATAACGCTGCCGAAACAACCACCGACTCAGGAAGCGTTCTGCCTCATCGTCAGAAGACGCGCTCGGGAACCGGCCGTTCTGCGTGACCCAGGCAATGAAGTCCTCTGCCGTGCGTTGCCAGCGCTCACCGGCGTGATCAGCCCGGGCAGTCCACTTCGGATAAACCTGATCCAGGATTCGGGCGGCATCTTCGGGGAGGTCCCCAGCGGCTTTGAGCCGGCGTAGCCGCTCAAGGGCCAGCGCGAGGCGTTTGTGTTCCCCGGAGGAAGGCGTGTGCTGGGTGGGCAAGTATCCGTGGTCTTTGTAGAACTTGGCTATCAGCTGGGCGGACTGTTCCGCGGTTCGCTTGTCCCGGCTCTTAGGGCGGGTTTTGCTAGTCCGTGCGGAGGACAATGGCTTTGGAGCCTTCCGGGATCATTGATTCGGCGGCGGTTTTGGCTTCTTCGTACGTCTTGCCTTCGGCCTCGACGTGGCTTAGTTCGCCGTTGCCGGCCTCTACGGTCAGGATCACTTTCACCCCCATATCCTAGGCTGCCGCGATCGTGAAGGTCCGTTCGAGCACCGCCAGTAGGGTCGATGCCTCGCCGCTGCGCCGGAGGTCCACGGGCCGTGATCCTTGCAGGCCGGGGGAGGGGACCATCATCCACAGCGCGAAATAGTTGTGTGGGATCCGCAGCTCCATGGCACGTTCGAAAAGTTCCACCACGACCGGATCCATGTTCAGGTCAGGCCGGAACTGGTAACCAGGGCAATAGGTCCCTCCCTCTCCAATGAAGACGCGGACGAGCTGCCGCATCACCGGTTCAGGATCCTCGTGCATGGCAGAGAGTCTTTCGCGGACCTGCTCCAAGCTCGGGAGGCTGAATTCGTTGCGGATCCGTTCCCACAGCTGCTCAGGGACTGGGGAACGGTACAAGTCAGCCGGCACTAGCTGATGGATTCGAGCTGCCACGCCGTGGCCAGCGGTTCCCGCCGCAGCATGAACGTGCGCAGTTCGGCATTGGCAGAGGGGAGCTTGGCTTGGACCTGCCAGTGTTCGATGCTGACCAGATCGCCGGTGCCGATTGCTGCCCGGGCCCGGGTTTCCCACCATGCGTCTCTGGTGAACCAGTGAACGGTGTGGACGTCGGGATCGACCATCCAGATCCGGCCGTCGTGACGGATCGCCAACGGTGTGCCGTCGGGGCTGAACCGGACATCGACGGCATGGCCGGTCGTGGGTGATTCAGGTGCAAGAGTCATTGCGGTTTCCTTTCTTACCTTGGCGCCGGGTCAGGCGGCCTTGACGAGGGGGAGTTCGTCCCAGTGGGTGGTGTACCTGGGGGAGAGCATGTCGCGTTTCATGGACCAGTCCGGCCCGCCCTTGATCCCGGCATGGCCGAGCCCGATGGATCCGCGTCCGTACCGTTTGGCCACGTCTTCGAGCAGGATCCCGATGCCGCGTTCTTCGTGCGGGTTCTCGAACAGCTCCAGGGGTTTCTGGTTCCCGGACGGGCGAAGGTCGGTGACCATGATCCCGGCCCGGACGTACTTCACACCCTCATGGACCTGGGGGAGCAGTGCGTGGGCTGCCCGGGTCAGCAACACCGGGTCAGCGGTCGGCATCGGCAGCGCCAGGCAGACCGAGGGAAAGGACCTTTCGTGCGGGTTGAAGTGCGACGTCGCGGCGAACGCCGTCAGCACTTTCGCTTGCAGGTCGTGTTTGGCCAGGCGTGCCGAGGCCATTTGCGCGTACACGCTCATGACCTGCCGCAAACCCGCGGTGGTGGTGATCGGGGTGGAGAAGGACCGGGAGAAGATCAGCTGGTCCCGGCCGATCCGTTCCTCTTCCATCGGGATACACGGCGTTCCTTGCAGTTCCAGGACGGTCCGCATCATGACAATAGAGAACTTGTCCCTGATCGCGACCGGGTTCGCCCGGGTCAGGTCCAGAATCGAGAAGATCCCCATCGCGTTCAAGCGCTTGGTGAGTCTGGTGGCCACACCCCAGATTTCGACCACGGACAGCTTTGCCATCAGCGCTTCGCGCTGCTCAGCAGGCACTGACTCCCACCGGCACACGCCCCCAAAAGCAGGGTTGTTCTTCGCCCACTTGTTGCACAGCTTTGCCAGCGTTTTCGTCGGCGCGATTCCGACGCAGACCGGCACGCCGACGTTCCGCCGGCACGCGGCCTTCATCTCACGCCCCAGGGCCAGCAGCTCGTCCGGTTCACCGTTGACTCCAAGGAACGCCTCATCGATGGAGTACACCTCAAGCCAGGCCGAATAGCGGCCCAGCAGCTCCATCACCCGGGCCGAGATGTCCCCGTACAGCTCGTAGTTGCTCGACAGGGCCACCAGACCCCATTCCTTGGCCCTGGGCCGGAGCTTGAACCACGGGTCCCCCATGTCGATGCCGAGGCGTTTTGCCTCGGGGGAGCGGGTGACCGCGCAGCCGTCGTTGTTGGAGAGCACGATGACCGGTTTACCCTCCAGGGATGGGTTGAAAGCGCGCTCGGCCGAGGCATAAAAGCAGTTCACGTCCACGTGCGCGATTTCCTGCATCCGGCGCATTACCGCAGGCTTAGACATTGACGCCACCGAGTTCCCGTTTAGCGGAAAAGCGCGCATTACACATGGTGCAGGCACCTCGTGGCCACGCCCCAGATCGTCAGTTCAGCCAAGGCCGGAACCTCGATTTCGGGGAAGCGTGGGTTGTCGGCCTGCAGGATCACGCCCGAGGGCGTGATCCGCAGTCGCTTAATCGTCAGTTCCCCGTCGAGGACCGCCACCACCACGGAACCGTCTCTGGGTTCCAGTGCCCGGTTCACCACCAGCTCGTCACCGTCGCTGATGCCAGCCTGTTCCATGGAATGCCCGGTGACCCGGACGATGAAGGTGCTGGTGACGTCCTTGACCAGGTGTTCGTTGAGGTCGATCCGGCCGTCGAAGTAGTCCTGGGCGGGCGAGGGATAGCCGGCGGCCACCGCTACCGGTGCCAGCAGAGCTGTCACCAGAGAGAGTCCCGCATCTAACACACGGGGGCCAACTATCACGCCCACAACACGCCCTTTATTCGAATATATGTTCGGGTTAACTGTACTCCAAGGGACCGACGAAATAGCCGTCGGGGGCACCGGGGACGGCTTGCACACCAATAGGGGACAGCTTTGAGCTGTGCGGAGGGCTCCACCTGCCCCCAGTGGGCACAACCCGTCCACCGCGACTAGGAAGCGTTAGCGGTTTTGGAGGTGCGGTGGGAGTTCGACGTCGACAGGGTCCAGTTCAGGCCTAACGCGTATGTAACCGATGCCATGTCTGAAGGATTTACCGGTCCACGCAACATCGGCAGATATCTCAACCACGATCGGTTCCACCAGTGTCAGGTGAACCGGCCCTTTATCTTTGCTGAATCTATTCAGGGAGGTCTCGCTTATCTCTTCCGGCCAGGGATGCCCTGGCTGTGCCAGGCTGAGCTGGCGGCCCAGCTCACGCCCTACCCGTGTCGAGAGGACCGTGGACCGGCCAACGATCCGCAGCCGCCCATCGACCGGCAAGCCGACGATGATCGCCTGCGGCTGCGATATTGGCCCGATCACGGCCGCGCAGACCGCATCCAAAGTGCTTTTTGTCTTCAGCTTCAACCAGGAGCGCAGCCCGGCCGGATAGGGTTCTGATCCGCTCTTGAAGACCAGCCCTTCTACTCCTGTGGCGGGCAGGTCCTTCAACCAGGTCTTGGCCACTTCCATGTCCGTGGTGGTGGGGGAGAGGTTCAAGGGGGCGGTCCAGTCCCGGGCCAGTTCCTCGAGCAGCTGCCGGCGGCCCGTGAACGGGACGCCCCGGATGTCCTGCCCGGCAACGGCCAGCACGTCAAAGGCGGCGAAGGAGGCTGGCAGCTCATGGACCAGGGCGGGCAGAGCCGTCCGGGAGCTGACCATGCGGCGCTGCAGCGCCTCGAAGTCCAGCCGGTCCCCGTTCCATACGACTGCTTCGCCGTCCAGGACAACGCCGGGCGGTACCTGGACCCGCACCGCTGCGCAGAGATCGGGAAAAATGCGGGAGAGTTCTTTGCCTTGCCGACTCCACAGAGTCACTCCGTCGGAATCGCTCAGAATGATCGTGCGGAATCCATCCCACTTGGGTTCTGAATATATGAGGCCGGGCAGCGCCCGCGGGCCGGGGAATGTCTTGACGAGTTTCGCCAGTGCAACAGCCACCGGTGGTTGCAGTTCCCGTGGAATGGACTCGTCCATGGCCCCAGCCTAAAGGACCAAGACCAGAACGGACCTTCGCTGCGCTTCGGCCTGTAATAGCTTCTTTTGCCTTACATGTGGCTGGGTTGTTCTCCGTACAAGGCCACTGATCGTAGCCGTCCGGGGGCCCGACCCGTCAACCCACGCAACCGGGCAATCCCACGCGGTCGCTGCGCTCCCTTATTTCGCGGGATTCCCCGGTCACTCTTCGGGGTTGACGGCCCACCCTCGACCGGCTGGATCAGCGGGGGCCTCGCACGGCGGGGCAGGAAGGAGGTGGCTACATGAGCATCGACGAAGCGATCAAGCTCGCGACTTCGGTCGTGAGCTTGATGACAGCTGTCATCGCTCTACTCTCCCTGCGGAACGCGCGCTTAAAGAGCAAACGCTCCCGAGCTGCAACTCGGAAGCGTAAGCGTAAAGCAAGGAAGTAGGTGTAGCTACGAAACCCGGTGGTCGTGACCGCTTCGGTTGCGGCCACCGGCTCCTTCTCAGACTAAGTCCTACTCACCGATAAGGAAACCTCATGGAACCACTGGACATCGTGAACTTCGTTCTCTCACTCACAGCACTGGGAGCTTCGATCATGGCGTACCGCGCCAACACAAAAGTCCCCAAGGAAGACGAAAGCTAACCGGATCCGGGGCGGGCTGCCACACGGCGGCCCGCCCTACCGGCCCGGGTTGCCTTTGGACTCCGCATGAGCCTTCCTACGAAGTCAGCGGGTTACCAACACAATCGCTATCGCCACTCCAATGAGGACGGCGCCTAGCCCGACAACGACCATGTACCCAGGCTCCGGCCGACGCATCAACTTGGTGCCCGTCTTACCAAACCTGGCTTGCTGAGAGCCTTCCATCAATTTGCTGAGCGCTTTGCGCTTTACGACCACGAGAACACCGATAAGGAAGGCCACTCCCGCAACAACGCTTCCAATGAGTAGCTCCACGGTTCAGGTATCCCATCCTAAAGATTGAGGCCAGCCTAGCCCCTGAGGCCACTATGCTCGCGGGGCTCGCACCCCTTTGGGCGTCCACTCCGCTTCGCTCCGTGGCCGACTGTTGGGCCCGGTCCCGACGTCGCAGAGCTCCGCCGTGCCCGGTCCTGTGTGTCTACGACGTTTTTTGGCTGCTGTCCTTCGGATTCTATGTGTCCGCTCCACCCCGTCTAGCCCCTCCGCAAGCTCCGGGGCCTGCGGTGCAGGAAATGTCCCTACGGCGCTCCTGCGTCGCTTATTTCCTCCGGGAATTTCCCACACCTTGCCCTATGGGTAGACAGGGCTCCGTCGGCCACAGCTCCGCAAGCTTCGCCAGCAACCAAAAAACAACGGGGGAGGGGAGACCCGCAGCTGGCCAGGTCACACCGCTCCCTCACCAATCCTCTGCAAAGGACACAAAACCATGAACGCAATCAGCGTCCAGACGATCACCACCGAGGACACCGGCGAAACCATCCACGATGTGCCCGTCCTCGTGGATTACCACTTGAATGACGGCTACGACTGGATGGACGTCATTTCAGAACATGGCTGGGTCGTGATCCCCAGCTGGGGATCTGACGGCTGGGACCTCGGCCAGTGGCCCTACGTCATGGTCGCTGGAACCCGCACCGCCGACGCGATCGGAAACCTGTTCGGCATGGCAACCTACTGCGAAGGCGACGTGAAAACGTCGGTCTACCGGACGAAGGCCCGATTCTGGGACGCGATCACGGAAGAGGCTTTTTCCCACTGGAAGAACGGGCAAGCCCAAGGCCCGGCAGACCTGCCCGAAGCCGCTGCAGAGCTTCCCAGCCGCTACCGCATCCCGCCCACGTTCCAACCAGCAGCCGCCGCCTAACAACCCTCGACTCCTTGCCGGGCGGACCCCCGCCGCCCGGCAAGGCACCAAACCAGCAAAGGACAAATGACAATGACCGAAAACCGCAGCATCGCCAACAGCCCGGCCCAAACCGTGGTCTTCCTCGAAACCCTCGCCGCAATCGTGGAGAAATCCCCCGTGGCCTACAGCAGCGATGGAGCCGAAGACCTCGCCGCGCACATTCGCGGCATGGCTGCAGCCGTCACCACCGAGGCGAATGTGAACCCCGGCGAGCTGACCACCACCCGGCAATATGCGGCACTGGACTGGCACAACGAAGCCGTGGCCGTCCTGTTCGCCGCAGAACACCGCCCAACCTTCCACTAGCAGGAACTGAGAACCGCTGTACTGCCCGGCCAGAGCCGGGCAGTACAGCGCCCACCACTTCAAAGGAGCCAGCACATGAGCAACGCCACCACAGCCCCCAAAGGCATCACCGCCCTGATCTACCGCGACGCCCTGGGCACGGACTTCTCCAATCAGGGCATTTCCGCCCGCGTCATGGAGGTAACCGTCATCGGCGAGGGCATCGACCCCGTTTTCGAAGCCACCGAGGAACGGCCCGCCGTCCGGCTCGTCAAAAACGAGAGCCTCCACCGCGAAACCGTGACCCACGCCGAGCCAGTCGCCCCAGACGACGAAACAGCCCCGTGGTACATGTTCGGCGGCACGTTCATCTTCAGCAGCGACTCACGATTTCGACGCGCAGCCGGACAGTACGGAGCCATCCCGCTCCACGACCGCCGCGAGTAGACCGGAGGGTGGGCCGTTCGCCTCGTGTGGGCGGGCGGTCCGCCGCAGGTGGCCGGCTCTGGTGGGTGGTTGCCGGCGGCGGACCGCCGTTCCCGCCCAGAGCCGGCACTACTCACCGGGTGCGTGCGGCAAACCCTGGCCGGGATTGACCTGGTCGGATCCCCGGTGGCCAGGGAACAAGCATGCTCGCGGGGCTCGCCTTGGTTTCCGCTGCGCTTCAACCAGTTCAAGGGCGGCCTCTCCGCTTCGCTCCGTGGCCGGCTGTTGGGCCCGGTCCCGACGTCGCAGAGCTCCGCCGTGTCCGGTCCTGTGTGTCTACGACGTTTTTTGGCTGCTGTCCTTCGGATTCTATGTGTCCGCTCCACCCCGTCTAGCCCCTCCGCAGGCTCCGGGGCCTGCGGTGCAGGAAATGTCCCTACGGCGCTCCTGCGTCGCTTATTTCCTCCGGGAATTTCCCACACCTTGCCCAAGGGTAGACAGGCCTCCGTCGGCCACAGCTCCGCAAGCTTCGCCAGCAGCCAAAAAACAACGGGGGAGGAAAGAAAGTAGCTGGCCGGGTCACACCGCTCCCTCACCAATCCTCTGCAAAGGACACAAAACCATGAACGACCGCATTAACATCAGCACCCCGGCCGACATCCTGGCCTACGTCCCCCACATGCTGGGCGAGACCCCCAAGGAATCCTTCGTCCTGATCACGATGCAGGGCAACGCACTCGGCGCCACGCTGCGCCTTGATGCCCCGCTCTGCTTCGAACCCAAGGCGTTCGCCCAAACCGTCGTCAGCTACGCAACAGCCGACGAAGCGGCAACAGGGACCCTGCTGGTCATCTACACCGACGAGAACACCACGGCCGAACCCCGCCCGTTCTCCGAGCACGTTCAAGCGTTGCGGACCGAGCTGAAGACAGCACGGATGCCCCTGCAAGACGCATGGATAGTGACCTCGGAAGTGTGGAGCAACTACCTGTGCACAGACAGCGCTTGCTGCCCCGAGCGCTCACTGGACGAGATCACCAACAGCACCGGCAACACCGCCTTCATCTACCGGGGAAGCAACGTCACCGGATTCACCACCCCGGAGCCATTCACCGGCGAGGATGGAGCACGCCAAACGATCGCCGCGCACAAGCCCGACGGATGGCCCGAGGACACCGAAGCACGCCGCACCCAATGGGCTGAACTCCTTGAAAACCCCAAAGGACTCACCCACGAGGCCGCGCTGGAACTGGCAGGAGCGTTACAACATCCCATCACCCGGGATTACCTGATGGCGGACATCATCACCAACGCCCCCGATCAGTTCACCTCCGTGCTGCTCGGTGTGTTCATTGCCCGTCCCGACTGGAACCGCGTGGACACCGCCCAGGAACTTGTCTTCGAGCTGATGAAAGTCACCCCCGAAGGACAACGCGCCCCGATGCTAAGCGTGATCGGCTGGACGGAATGGCTCAAAGGAAAGTCCAGCTTCGCGGGACGGTATTTCAAGCTCGCATTGGAGGACGTCGAGGGCTACCGGTTCGCGGAACTCATGACCGATCTGGTCAGCCGCGGCCTACTCGCTGACTGCGTGCGTGATCCGAAAAAGGCCTATGCCCGCAAGATAGGCCGCTAACCGGATAAGGCCGGACCCCACACCAAGGGTCCGGCCTTAACCGTCGGGATCTCACCCAGGTGCGCGCGGCCTCCCCCGCTACGCTCCGCCGGCCGCGATGACGCTGCCGCGGGCGTAGCCACTTTCCAGTGAAACCGCAGGAACAGCCGATACGGTGAAAGGACAAGCAGTCCAACACCCGAAGGCAGGACCCCTACTGTGGCCGATCAGATTCGCATGACCGAGGCAGACACCATTGCCCCCGACGCAAGCCCGGCCGAAGACGTCCTGGAACTGCGCCTACTCACAGCCGGACCAGTCACGGGACCAGTTGACCGGCCCCTGGAAGACCACCGCCTAGACGAGCTGTGAAGCACGGCAGCGACCACGCTGCACCTACAAATTTCTTTTGCAGAGAAAACAGAAAGAGCCGGCCCGGTGGGCCGGCTCTTTCGTCACATCTACGCAGATTTCTGCTTGACTCACGGCAAGCGAGCCATGAGTTGGGACGCTATCCTCCGACTACATATGTGTGGGTTGTGATTTCATTCTCAATGACTAGCCCAGGTGCGATCGTGTAAGCGCCCTCTGGTTCTCCCGTCCCATGGTTCTTACCCGCGCAGCCGCAAACACAGTCAGCCACATTGTCGGCATCGGCGTCCCAGCAGGCGCTGACGCACGTTGACCGGGCGTTGCCCTCCAGCGTCACCTCCACCCGGTCAAACCGCTCCGCAAGCCCATTGATCACGGTTGTAGTGTGGTTGGAAGCTACCGTGAAGATCGGCCTTTCGTACTTAGGCCTGGTTGCTTCACCACAAATTTCCTTGAGCAACTCGTAGTTTCGGCCTCCACCTTGAAAAGGAAGAGTTATCTGCGTTCGCCCATTCAATGGCCGGTAAACCTTCGCGGTGCTCAATAAATTGCCTTCCCTACGCGCTAGTCCAGCGAACGGACGATGAAAGCAAAAAGTACAAGACCGATAGCCACGGTTTCAACCCGGAGAACCTGAGACAGCCAACCGCCAGTCTCGTAGCTTCTGCGCGGAGCGGGCTCGCGGGGCTCGCCTTGGTTTCCGCTGCGCTTCAACCAGTTCAAGGGCGGCCTCTCCGCTTCGCTCCGTGGCCGGCTGTTGGGCCCGGTCCCGACGTCGCAGAGCTCCGCCGTGTCCGGTCCTGTGTGTCTACGACGTTTTTTGGCTGCTGTCCTTCGGATTCTATGTGTCCGCTCCACCCCGTCTAGCCCCTCCGCAGGCTCCGGGGCCTGCGGTGCAGGAAATGTCCCTACGGCGCTCCTGCGTCGCTTATTTCCTCCGGGAATTTCCCACACCTTGCCCTATGGGTAGACAGGGCTCCGTCGGCCGCCGAGCAAGCAAGCTTGCCAGCAACCAAAAAACAACGGGGGAGGGGAGACCCGCAGCTGGCCAGGTCACACCGCTCCGTCACCAATCCTCTGCAAAGGACCCAAAACCATGAACGACCGTATTGCACGTGCCGCCCTTACTCGTCTTTTCGATTCCCAGGACTCCACGGGCCGTGAGCTTGTCAAAGCATTGGGCGCCTACGCGGCCCTGAGGGTAGCAACCGGCGCCCAATCGCCCCACACCTTCCGCCACATCACGGAAGCGGAGTTGACTGAAGGGCTGCGCCGCTGGGCGCAGCGGGTCCCGGACGTGGACGCGGAAAGGGATCTGGCCACCATCGAACGACTGGGCGGAGGTTTCCTTATCCCCGGTGACGAACACTGGCCCATCGGCCTCGATGATTTGCCTGATGCCCCGTATGGGCTCTGGTACGTCGGGAACATCACCAACGGGATCCCCGCGGTACAGCGCGCGGCAGCGTTGACCGGTTCCCGCGATTCCACCAGCTACGGCGCAGCTGTCACCGGTGAGATGGCCCATGGACTGGCCCAGCGTGGAATCTGCATTGTCTCCGGCCTGGCCTACGGCATCGACGCGCACGCCCACCGTGGCGCGCTTGCTGGCTTTACCGGCACCGGACCGGCGACCATCGCGGTTGCAGCCGGAGGCCTTGACCGGGTTTACCCCTCCGGCAACGCCGACCTCGCGGCCGCGATCAGGGCCAACGGTTTGGTCGTCTCAGAGCAGCCCCCGGGAAACGCGCCTACGCGTTACCGCTTTTTGCAGCGGAACCGCATCATTGCCGCCCTTGCCGGGGTCACCTGTGTTGTCGAAGCCCGGTGGCGTTCCGGCGCGCTGAACGCCGCGCACCACGCCGAAACCATTGCCCGGCACGTGGCGGCAGTACCCGGAAGCGTGCACAGCGCGAACTCGGCAGGCTGCCACAGGCTCCTGAAAGAAGGCACGGCAGCACTGGTTTCCGACGCCGCAGAACTGGCCGAACTACTCGCCAGCTAGACCAGCCGGTGGCCGGGACGCCCGTCCCGGCCACCACCCCATTTCGTAAGGGAGACAGAACCATGACTGAAAGCCCCGAAGCACAACAGACCACCGAAGAGAACGCATGGTTTCCCGCGCGTGAACTGGTGGACGCGATGAAAGCCGAAGGCCTGGAACTTCACGTCGAACAAACCGGCGGAGGCACCGCCACCTTTTTCCTTCAGAGCGAAGGCAGCCACACATTCACGATCGGCCCCGGATCATTCAGCTGGAAGAACCCACTGGAATCCCGGTTCACCACGGCAGAGCTCTACTACGGCCCGGACCACTACGACGACGACGGCGAACCGGTGGAGTTCTCCGCCGACGATGAGAAGACCATCACGCCGGGAACACCGATGGCGGACATCGCCCATGAAATCGCCGTGAACTTCCTCCGATTCAACACGCACCCGACCGACAGGGCCACGTAAGCGGGGTGGGCCGTTCGCCTTGTGTGGGCGGGCGGTCCGCCGCAGGTGGCCGGCTCTGGTGGGTGGTTGCCGGCGGCGGACCGCCGTTCCCGCCCAGGGCCGGCACTACTCATCGGGTGCGTGCGGCAAACCCGGGCGGGGATTGACCTGGGCGGATCCCTGGTGGCCAGGGGAGAAGCATGCTCGCAGGGCTCGCACCCCTTTTGGGCGTCCACTCCGCTTCGCTCCGTGGCCGGCTGTTGGGTGCTGCCGGTCCGTCGCAGAGCTCCTGCCCGTCATCACCTGTTTGTCTACGACGTTTTCTGGTTGCTGTCCTCCGGATTGTAGGCGTCCACTCCACCCCGTCTAGCCCCTCCAAAAGCAGTCGGGGCCAGCGGCACTGGAATTCTTCGACGGCGCTTCGCTTATTTCCTTTCGAAGATTTCCAGCACCTTGCCCTGCGGGTAGACAGGGCTCCGCTGGCCGCCAAGCAAGCAAGCTTGCCAGCAACCAAAAAACAACGGGGGAGGAAACAAGGTAGCTGGCCGGGTCACACCGCTCCCTCACCAATCCTCTGCAAAGGACACAAAACCATGCTTAACCACCTGATTGCGCTGTACATCCCGTCGCGACTCAGCGAGAACGTAACCGTGCACAGCCTCGACGCCCGGCACACGAGCCTTCAGATCATCGTCGGCGGCGCACTGGAATGCATCGCCCGAGGCGACTGGCAGGTCTACCTGAACGCGGAAACGCAAACCACCGGACCATCGAACGTCCGGGCAGCGCAGCTGCTCCACGAAACCGGGCTTGATCTGCCGGTCACCGGAAATGCTGTGTTCCTGGGACGCGAAGGTCTCAGCCACGACATCGACGTTCCGGATTACTTGATCCACCGCGCGGAAGCACTCTTCGACACCCGGCTGACCCAGCCAGCGGCCTAAACCAATGGGTGGCCGGGACCAGTTCCCGGCCACCCTCCCAAGTTTTTGAGGAGACAAAACCATGACGAACTTCTGGGATGAAGACGGCGATTTCGACTACGAAGCCCACCACGAGGCAGGCCAACGCGACCAAGCAGCCGAGACCGCCGCAAGGATCGGCTACCCGGGCATGGCGGATGCCTTCTACTACTTCGGCCTGCAGGGCAAACCGGATTCAACCTTCACGCCCGAACTGCTCACGGCGTTGGATACGTGGCAGGTCCAGCTCGAGAAAATAGAAGCTGCCCCGGCCGACGAGGAAATCAAGGATCTACAGCGCCAGACCGAGGAAGCCACCAACGCGATCCTCAGCAAGATCGACAGCGCCACGTAAGCGGGGTGGGCCGTTCGCCTTGTGTGGGCGGGCGGTCCGCCGCAGGTGGCCGGCTCTGGTGGGTGGTTGCCGGCGGCGGACCGCCGTTCCCGCCCAGTGCCGGCACTACTCATCGGGTGCGTGCGGCAAACCCGGGCCGGGATTGACCTGGGCGGATCCCCGGTGGCCAGGGAACAAACATGCTCGCGGGGCTCGCACTCCTTTGGGCGGCCTCTCCGCTTCGCTCCGTGGCCGGTTGTTGGGCCCGGTCCCGACGTCGCAGAGCTCCGCCGTGCCCGGTCCTGTTGTGTCTACGACGTTTTTTGGCTGCTGTCCTTCGGATTCTATGTGTCCGCTCCACCCCGTCTAGCCCCTCCGCAGGCTCCGGGGCCTGCGGTGCAGGAATTTCCCTACGGCGCTCCTGCGTCGCTTATTTCCTCCGGGAATTTCCCACACCTTGCCCAAGGGTAGACAGGCCTCCGTCGGCCACAGCTCCGCAAGCTTCGCCAGCAGCAAAAAAGCAACGGGGGAGGAAAGAAAGTAGCTGGCCGGGTCACACCGCTCCCTCACCAATCCTCTGCAAAGGACACAAAACCAATGAACGCAACACCCACGCTCGAAATGCTTGACCCCACCACCCTGACCGTGGACACCAACGTCCGCAAGGAAGCCGGACTCACCAAGGAGTTCGTGGCCAGCATCAAAGAACACGGCGTACTCGTGCCCGTCGTCGCCCACCGGACCGAGGACGGAACCGTGCACGTCCTGATGGGGCAGCGCCGCACCCTTGGAGC